>DVGA01000034.1 GCA_018712985.1 Candidatus Scatomorpha intestinavium | reverse complement strand
AAGGCGCTGCTCATCTACCGCGAGCAGGGCAAGACGGGCGAGCGCTTCGGCCGCAGCATCGACCGCATCGGCGTTGAAAACTTCATCGCCCAGCTCAAGAGCGACGACATCCTCGACCGCAAGCAGGAGATCCTCGACGCTAAGCTCCACCTCTCCGGCGGCGCCACCTGCTGATATTTTACTTATTGCTCACACTCACGAAACCGCGGGGGTTTTTATTCCCCCGCGGTTTTGTTTTCACCGCTTACTATCCTCTTTGTTTTCACCAATTATCATCCGCCGCAGGGCCGCATTTCTGCCCCTTTCGCTGAAATTTGCAACTGTATTGCATAACTATGTACAGATATCCCCTCTGCACGCTTGTAGATAAATGCACCGTTGTGCTATACTTGGTTAGTATGCAAAACCGTATGCGCCCGGCGGCTCGAGGGCCCGCGGGCGGGGAAAAGAGGGGTAAAATGCCGGAAACTGTTGTATTCTCCGACAGGTATGTCTGGGTTTTTCTCGGGCAGCTCGGGATACTGTTTATCGCCATACTTTTGGGCAACGTACTGCGCACAAGAGTGCCGTTTCTAAGGAAGCTTTACATACCCGCCGCCATTATCGGCGGTTTTCTCGTGCTGTTTTTGAAGCAGATACCCGCGCTGACGCCGCTTGTCGACAACGCGACCATGGAAATCATCACCTATCACTGCCTCGGCCTCGGCTTTGCGGCGATGGCGCTCAAGACCGCTAAGGAGGAGAAAAAGGTCTCCACCGTCAAGGTTGTCGAGTCCGGCGCGATAATGGCCGGCGGATACCTCATCCAGGCCATAATCGGGCTTATAATTTCCATCGCCTTCTTCTTTATAAACGGCTCGTTTTATGCCGCCGGGCTCATCCTCCCGATGGGCTTCGGGCAGAGCACGGGCAGCGCGCTCAGTTGGGGCAGCAATTTCGAGGCCAACTACGGCTTCACCGGCGGGAGTAACTTCGGCCTCGCCGTGGCGGCGATAGGCTTCATAGTCGGCAGCGTGTTCGGCGTTGTTTACCTCAATATCGCAACCCGCAAGGGCCTGGTAAAGCCCCGCCGCGCGGAGGCCGCCGAAAAGGACCGCGTCATAGTCGAGGACCCGAGCGAGATCCCGAACAGCGAGAGCATAGATAAGCTGACCGTCCAGCTCTGCCTCGTGGCGCTGGCATACGCCGGGGCGTACGGCATAATGCTCCTGCTCGCCGCCGTACCCATACAGGCCGTCGGCGACCTCGCCTGGGGCCTCAACTTCCTCTGGGCGCTCGTTTCCGCCTTTGTAATCAAGACCGTCATGGCGGCGCTCAAGAAAAAGGACGTAATCAAGCGCTACTACACCAACAACCACCTCATGGACAGGATAAGCGGCACGATGTTCGACGCGATGATCGCCGCAGGCATCATGGCCATAGACATCGAGGACGTAATCGCCAACATCTATCTGCTCATAGTCACCTGCATTATCGGCACGATCGTGACCTTCTGGTACGTGCGCAAGGCGACGAAATACACCTACAAGGGCTATGAAATTGAGAGTTTCCTCACCAATTTCGGCACCCTTACCGGCACGCTCAGCACCGGCATGGTGCTCCTGCGCGAGATCGACCCCGACTTCGTCACTCCCGCGAGCAGCAACATAGTGCTTCAGAACATCCCGTCGATCGGCTTCCTTGCCCCGCTGCTGCTCACGCTCGGCTTTGCCGCGAGCAGCCTGACCAACACCTTCATAATGTTCGGCGTATATCTGCTGCTCTTCATCGCCTACAACGTGTTCCTGTTCCGGCACAGGATATTCAAAAAGCGCTACGCCGGTAAGAGCGAGGAGGTATGGACCGAGTGAGCGCGGCGGAGCGCAGGCCGGACGCCTATTACAGGCGCATATACGCGCTCTTCCGGCCGATTTTCCGCCTCGTGGCCTGGGGAGCCTATGGCGTGCGGGTGAAGCACCCGGTGCGCTATGACGAACCGGTGCTGATACTCGCGAACCACACCTCGGACCTCGACTTCACGGACGTGGCGTCGCACATCTGCAACCACATGTACTTCGTCACGAGCGACCATGTGACGGCCATGGGCCTTTTCGGGACGCTCTTCGACCGCTGGTTCAACCCGATAAAGGTCACCAAGGGCTCGAGCAAAACCGGCGGCGTCATCGATATCATGCGCCGCCTGCGCCGCGGGAACTGCGTGCTGCTCTTCTGCGAGGGCAGGCTGAGCCACAACGGCCGCAGCACATACATCGCCCCCGCAACGGCCAAGCTCGCCAAAAGCGTTCGGTGCAAGGTCGTCACCTTCAGGGCGTCCGGCGGCTTCTTCATAGAGCCGCGCTGGCAGAATTACCTCAACCGCGGCAAACTCTTCTCCGCCGGCGTCGTGCACGAATACGGCGCGGAGGAGCTCTCTAAAATGACCAACGACGAGGTCCTCGAGCACATTCGCGCGGATTTGTACGTGGACGCTTATGAAGAGCAGGAACAGCGGATGCAGCGCTTCAAATTCAAGCACGGCGTGCGCGACGTAATCCGCTACTACGACACCTGCCCGCGCTGCGGCGGGCTGGACACGCTCACCGCCACGGAGGAGCGCGTGAAATGCTCCTGCGGCTGGGAGCTGACGATGGACGAATACGGCTTTTTCCACGAGCCGGACGGAAAAATACGCACCGCCCTCGACTGGGAAAAGCTCCAGCTCGCCAACTACCGCGAGCGCTTCGAGCGCGGCGAGGCCGTCGTGGAGCAGGATGTGAAGATCTCCGAAATCGGCGAGGGCTTCGAGCTCACCTATCTCGCCTGCGGCGCGCTCACCGGCTCCGCCTCCGGGCTGAGCATCGCCGGGGAGGATTACCCCTTCAAGGACATGACCCCGCCGGAAATCCTCAGCGGCGGGCGAAAGCTGGAGTTCACCTGCGGCGGCAGGAGCTATATGCTCGAGAAGGAGCACGCCTGCCTGAACAAATTCGTGGAGCTCTATCTCTGGGCCTCCGGGAGACAATAAGCGTCCTCCCACCGCAATTTATCCTGAAACCGGGCTGGAAGCTGTATGCTTCCAGCCCGGTTTTTCTCAGCCGGCGGGCATTTACTCGCCGGTGAATTCGATATTCACATCCCCGTTGTTGCAGGACACGGTCAGCGTCTTTTCCCCGCCGTCCTTGCTGTCCGGCAGGCTGCTCTTACCCTTTTTTATCTCGGTATGAATGGCGAAATCGTCATAGCCGCCCGCGACCGCGCCGTAGATGTCTCCGTTCTTGACGTTCAGCGTGAGGGCGCTGCCCACGCTCAGGTTTTCGAAGGCGATATCTCCCCCGTTTGACGTGAGGCTTATGCTGCCCGCAACGGCCAGCTCAGGGAGCGTGATGTCCTCGTTCGTCGTGGAGAGGGCAAGGCTGTCGAGAAGCCCGTCGGGCACCTGAAGCAGTATCCGGCGGTCATCCTCCGGGGCCTTTCCGCCAATGTAGTCCGTCCAGTCCTTGCCGCTCGCGCCGGTCATGGTCAGCATCCCGTCCCCGGAGACGGCGATGTCGTAATACTCCTCGCTGTTCTCGCTGTAAAAAATGTGTACCTGCCCGTCTGCGGACGGCTCGACCTCTATTTCCCTGTCGCGTACGTCTATGCTTACGCCGCTGACTTTTTCCTCCGGCGTATAGGTCCTGTCCTCGAACGGCTCGCCGCCGTCCGAGCATCCGGACAGGATGAAGCAGCCCAGCGTGAGGCACAAGACAAGTGAAACAAGCTTTTTCATGGTTATTCCTCCAAAATCTGAAAATCTAAATTATAAATCCAGCTCGCCGCGGCACTCCCCGCCGCTGCTGTCCGCAAAGCGAAAGCCCAATGAGAGATACAGTTTTTTCTCGTTTTCGTCCGCGCCGTCGATTATCGCGGCCGCGCGCCTGACGCCCTGGATTTTCAGGCCCCTCAGGACGTGCTCAAGCGCCTTTTTTTCAATGGCCCCGCGGCGGAACCGGCCGTCCACCATAAAACGGCGGATTGTCGCCGTCTCTGCCCGGTCCTCCGCGCGGCTGTACATGAAAAAACCTATCAGTACTCCGTCGTTATAGATGGCGTTCGGGTGCAGCTCGGGGTCATACTTCGCCTCCGCTATGGAGAGCACGTTGCAGCGCGCCTGCCCCTCCGCCGAGGTGCAGGCGCCTTCCCCACCCGATGAGAGCCCGCAGACCTCCAATATGTTCTGCGCGTCAACCGCTTTTATCCGGATCATGGCCGCACCTCCGCCTACAGCGTCTTCCGCTTCAGCACCCAGAGCCCCGCGAGCGCCAGTGCCGCGCTCAGCATCAGGCAGACGGCGGTGTGTACCAGGGCATTGCCGTTGAGCATTATGAGGCCGAAAAATCCGGCCAGCACGGAGCGCAGCGGCGCAATGGGCGTAAAGACGCAGATTACCGCAACCAGCACAGCGTCCGTCAGCCAGCCATACCAGTGCGCCTGCATGGACAGCAGCACGTGCAGGAAGATCATGACGAGCAGCAGGAAGCATGCCTGCTGCAGCGCCGCGGCGATAATCCCGTTTTCCGTCCAGCGGCACACGTCCATCAGGTTTATGACCGTCCGCGCCTGATACGCCGGGTCGATAACAAGGTGTATAGCCGTATTGGCGAGCGAAATGCCCAGCGCGAGGAGGGCGTAGGCCGCGAGGCAGCCGAGATAGTAGTCCCGCTTGCTCGCGCCGAGGTGTATCAGCTTTGAAAAATCATAAAACACGAAGAAGAACGGGCTCAGCACGGCGAGCAGCCAGGTGTAGTTCCCGTTGCTCAGCACCGTCTCGCCGGACGAGGTGGCGCACACCGTCACAACGGCTGTGATAATGAAGCTTATCTTGTTGCTCGCAAGCAGGCGTTTTACAACCGCTAAAATTGCCCTCATCTTTTTCCGCCCCCTTTGTGCC
Organism: Candidatus Scatomorpha intestinavium; assembly: GCA_018712985.1. Lineage (GTDB taxonomy): Bacteria > Bacillota > Clostridia > Oscillospirales > Oscillospiraceae > Scatomorpha > Scatomorpha intestinavium. The sequence goes on along the minus strand of DVGA01000034.1, from coordinate 63,266 downwards.
CCACCATCTGTATGAAGAAATCCTGCAATGAAAGCGGGCAGATTTCAATCTGCGCGGCTGGTTCTGGCGGCCTGTCGAAAATATAGCGCGTCACAAGCCCTCCGAGAGTGTCCTGACCTATCACCTTCAGCCCCTGTGTCGCCGCCTCGACGGCACTTTGCAGCCCGCTCACGCTGAACGCCTTTGTCTCAACGGCCCGCAGCGTGTCGAAGAAGAGGATGCTGCCGCGGTCTATTATGATCAGCTTCTCAATCGTCTTTGCGATTTCCTCGATTATATGTGTGGACACGATGATGATCCTGGGGTGCTTTTCAAAGCTCTCCGCCAGCATGTCGTAAAACTCCACGCGCATGATCGCGTCGAAGCCGAGGACGGGCTCGTCCAGCAGGATCACCTCCCGGTTGCTGGCAAGGCAGATGATCGTCGAGACCATTGTTTTCATGCCGAGGGAGAGGTGGTTGAACTTTTTCCTCCCGTCCAGCTCGAAGCGCTCCATCATCTCCGAGGCGAAATCGTAATCGTACTCCGGGTTTACCTCTGAGGCTATCTTCAGCAGCTTCCTGACTGGCAGGTTGAAGTGCCTTGCAAAGTTTTCGATATAGCTGACGCCCGTATCCATTGCAGCGGTGGATATCGCCCTGCCGCCCACGGTGATGGAGCCGTCCGTAATGTCCTGATACCCCGCGATCGACTTGAGCAGCGTCGTCTTCCCCGCCCCGTTCCGGCCGAGCAGGCAGTAAATTCCCGGCTCTCCGACCGTCATCGTGATGTTTTTCAGCACGGCCGCCTGCCCGTACCGCTTTGTCACCTGCCTGAGCTCTATCATTCGTCAATTCCTCCTCAACGGCGCCGGACGGCCGTTGATTTCAGCGCCGCCCTGTGCTAAAATGCATTATGAACCTTTGTGTTACACAAAGGTCAAGAGGTGAAATAGAAAAATGAAAAAATTTTTTTCAGTTGGCGAAGCCGCGCAGGCCGCGCACATGACGAGCGAAACGCTGCGGCACTACGACCGCATCGGGCTGGTGAAGCCCAGCAAAAAAGACGAGTGGACGAACTACCGCTACTACACCGAACAGGACATAGTGCGGCTTAACACCGTAAGGGCGCTGCAGCTGATGGACCTGCCCCTGAAGGAGATAAAACAGGTATTGGAGTACGACGACCTTGAGAAAATCGTAGATTTCCTCGCGCGGGCAGAGGAAAAGGCGGACGAAAAAATAGCCGCTCTGCAATACGGCAAGTCCAAAATCCAGCTTGCGAAGGCCGACTATGAAAGCAAGCTGCACGGGCGCGAAAACCTCCGCGGCCCTGTGCTGAAGGAAATCCCCGAGCGCGTCATCCTGATTTCGGATACCCTTGAGTCCCCGACGCTCGACAACCTCTGGAACTATCTCGGGCATTTCTACGACAAGGTCACACCCGCGCTGAAGGACAGCTTTGACTTCGAGGACCTGGCCGGGATATATACGGAGGGCGGCGTTTCAAGGCTGTTCGCCGTCTGCAAGCGCTATGTGGAAACGGACGGGCTGAAAACGCTGCCCGGGGGAAAATATCTCTGCGCCAACTGCGACGAGGAGAGACGGGAGCGGACGCTGGACGGCCTGCTGCGCACTGCCGGGACGGAATACGGCTCTTACCCCGGCTTCACGGTGCAGCTCATCGTCGTTTCCGGCATCCTGCACTGGAACTATGAGGTCCAGGTCTACGCCGGCCGGTGAGCGCCCGGGCGCAGCCTGAGTCCCACAGACAAAAAAACAGGGCGGCATGGCTTGATGCCATGCCGCCCTGAGGCTGTTTTTTACTATTTGCCGGCGCTGTCCCGCGCGCGTTTTCAGCCCTTGCCTTCGGCGTTTTTCTTGCGCCAGGCGTCCAGCACCGCGCAGAACACGAGCGAAAGGTAGGTCTCCTCCTCGTTGGCGCTGCGGCTGGTGAGGGCGATGGGTATCCTCGCGCCCACAACCGCGCCGCAGGTTATCGCGTGGGCGTGGATAAGCCAGCTCTTCACGAGGGTGTTGGCCGTCGAGAGATCGGGCGCCACGATCCCGTCGAAGCCGCCGCCGGACCACGGGCAGTCGTAGTGCTTCAGCCTTGCGGCCTCCTTGCTGAGTATGAGGTCGTAAGCTATCGGCCCCCAGAGCTCGCAGTCGGCAAAGGGGCGCTGCTTCTGCTCGTGGCAGAGCCGCTGGGCCTCCACCGTGTCCTGCATGTGGAAGGTTACCTTCTCAACCAGCGAGAGGAGGGCGAACTTCGGGTTCTCATATCCGAAGGCCTTCAGCGCGTCCGCCATATTGCGGATGATCTCCTTTTTCTGGTTCAGGTTTGGCTTTATGATTACCGTCATGTCGCTCAGCGCGAGCAGCTTGGGGTACTCCGGCAGGCTCGCCAGCGAAACGTGGCTCATCAGGCGGTCCGTGCGCAGGTTGTTGGTCTTTTCAAGCACGGTCATAAGGAAATCCCTTGTGGGGATGTTGCCGCGCATCAGGACGTCCCCGTCCCCCTCGTTGATGATATCTATCGCGGTCTGGGTTATGTTGTGCCCCGGCGGGGTGTCCACCATGGTGTAGGGCTCTCGCTCGAGCCCGAGCTGCTCGAGCACGGTGATGGTCCGCGCCCTGTCGCCGACGAGGACGGGCTGTGCAAGTCCCTTTTCCTGCGCCGCAAACAGGCCCTTGAGCATGTTTTCCCCGTCTGAGCCCGCAAGTATGACGCGCATCGGCCTGTCCCTTTTCGGCACGCGCTCAAGGATGTTTTCAAAGCTCTTCAGCTCGTTGCTGTCCATATGCACTCTCCTGTTCTTACAGTTTTTAAGGCGGCTTCCGCCCTCTCGCACTTATTAAGAGTATATACGACTTTTCTGCCAAATACAAGAGCAAATGACCGGCGAAAGCGGTCAAAAGCGCCTCTGCCGGTCATTTTTATGCGTTTATTCGTTTACTGTCGCGCCCGTGTAGTCCTGCGTGGCCGTAAAGGCCTCGAACTCCTCGTAGCTCGAGAAGAAGCGATGCGTCCCGCTCTCGGTGTCGAGCGCGTAGTACAGATAATCCGTCTGCCCGGGGTTGAGCGCCGCGTTGATGGACGAAAGGCCCGGGTTGCAGATCGGCCCGGCCGGGAGTCCGGTGTTCAGGTAGGTGTTGTACGGGCTCTGCACCTGCGTGTCCTCAACGGTGAGGTATTCTTTGTGCTCGCCGAGCGCGTACATGACCGTCGCGTCTATCTGCAGCGGCATCCCGGCGTTCAGGCGGTTGTATATGACGGAGGCGATCACCGGCCGCTCCTCGTCGTTCGCGGCCTCGGCCTCTATCATGGAGGCCACCGTTATAACGTCGCGCAGCTCCATGCCGCGGTTGTCGGCCTGGTTGAGCATGTCGGTTGTGATGCGCGTGTTGAAGTTCTGCAGGAACTTGTTTATGACGCTCGAGGCCTGCTCGTCCTGATAGAACTGATAGGTGTCCGGGAAGAGGTATCCCTCCATCCTCTGCGCGTCGCCGAGCGTCGGGTCGAGGAAGGAGTAGTTGAACACATAGTTCGCCGCGGCGTCCTCCAGCTCCTCAACGGTGCTCACGCCGTTCTCCTCCAGCCTTTCAAATATCTCTGCCATGGTACTGCCCTCTGGGAACATAAGCTCCACCGTGACCTGTATGGCGGAGGATTCGCGCATCCTCAGCACCAGCGCGTTGTAGTCGTAAGTCGTGTTCAGCTCGTATGTGCCGGGGTCGATGTCGGTAGCGGCGTTGGAGATCCGGCAGAAGAACTTGAACAGCGGCTTATACTCGATGAGACCTGCACTCTTCAGCACGTCCGCGACATAGTCTATATCGGCAGCGAGATCAGTCCTTGTCCCGGTCACATTGCCGTCGCTGTCCGTTATCTCAACTTCAACCTCGGAGAAAATCTCGTCCGGCAGCGTGATGACCGCCGTGAGCTCCGGCTTGTTCAGCGCGAGCACGTCCATCGCCGCCATCCAGCCGAGCGCAGCGAGGATGACGCTGACGCTTATAACAAAGGCGAAGTACATTATGCCGCCCATGCAGCCGATTTTGCCATCCCGGCGCTGCCTTATCGGCCGGAAATCGCGCTCCTCGAGCTCGTCGTCCTCCTCTTCGGCGCGGCGGCGCTCAGCGCGGCGCTTTTTGCGCTCCTCGGCGCGCTGCTCATGCTTTTCGGGGTCGTATATCATGCTGTCCAGCTTGCGCAGCAGGCCCATGGCACGGCGCTCCGACTCATCCGCCTCGGTGTCGGAGTATTCCTCCTCGCCGTCTCCGGCGTCCGCTTCCTCCGGGTATTCCGCGCCTGCGCCGCTGTCCTCCTCCGCCCCTTCGGGCGCGGGCTCGCCCAGCTCCTCCTGCGCAGGATATGCGTCCTCAGTCAGCTGTTCCCGTTCAGGCCCATCGGGCAGGCCATAGCCGTCCTCCTGCGCCGGGACTGCCGGCGGCTCAGTGCCGCCGTTTACATTGCGGACGTCCCCATCCGCGCCGGAACCGCTCCCGGAAACGCCGAATATTTCGTTGAGTCTGTCAAAATCGTTCTGCATTCAGGGTATCTCCCAAGTAACGTGTTCGCGCCGGCGGGCATATTATGGCGCAGACGGTGTGAGCCGGCGCCGGTCACCGTCCTACCAGCAGAGAACGCACCCCCGGCCCCCGCGCGGGCAGGGCAGGCTTCAAAATCAGTTGCGCGGAGAAAGGGTAAATAAAATGTTCTGCGGAAATAATAACAGCGGCTGCTTCTGGATAATCATCATTCTCCTGCTCCTGTTCAGCTGCGGCGGCAACAGCGGCTGCTGCTGCAACACCAGCTCCTGCACCTGCGACAACAGCTGCAATAATTGCAACTGCTGCTGAACGTCGGCTCGGAAAAAGCGCACCCTACAGGGCTCTTCGGAGCCCTGTTTTCATTTTGTCCGGAGCACCCGCTCCTCGGTTACGACGATATCCACCGGGAAATCGTTCCACTCCACCGGGACTTTTTTCTGCAGCAGCCTTTCCCGGCAGAGGCAGACGGACACAGCGGCGCTGCGCGGCAGCAGCCGGTCGTAGTATCCCCCGCCCTGCCCGAGACGGTTGCCATGCACGTCGCAGCAGAGTGCGGGGACTATCAGGAGGTCGCCGCCCGCGGCCTCCAGCCTCTCGGAGCCGTCGGGCGGCTCGGGTATGCCGTATCGCCCGGCCACGTCCGTGCCGCTGTACGCCGCAAAATACATATCCCCGCGCCCCAGCGTCCTGGGCAGGGCCACCGTCTTGCCCGCAGCCGCGGCGGCAGAAATCAGCCCCTCCGTGGAGCACTCGCGCCCGACCGAAAAATAGGCGAACACGCGCCCGGCGGCGGCAAATTCCGGCAAAGCGAGCACATTCTGCATTATTCCCAAATCGCTCAGGGAGATATACTCCCCGCTCAGCGCGGCTATGCGCGCGCGGATTTCAGCGCGCAGCGCGGCCTTTTCCTCCGCGCTCACAGCGCAGACCTGACGATGGAGAATATCTCCTCGTGCTTTTCATCGATCTCCCGGATCTCGCCGTCCAGGCGCAGAGCCACGCGGCGCCAGCCATAGTGCTCCGCCGCGCTCTCCCCCGTTGCTATGCAGCGGCGGAGATATTCGGCGTCTCTCTCGTGTATGTCGCCCGGCTTGCCGGTCTTTTCCTGCCGGTGCTTCATCCGCGCGAGGCTGGTTTCAAGGTCGACTTCGAGATATACCACCAGGTTGGGCCGCGGCAGGCCCAGCTTACCATATTCGAGGTCGTACAGCCAGTCGAAAAATGCCGGCTGCTCTGCCGCTGAGAGCTTGGCGCCCTGATGCACGGCGTTTGAGGTGGTGTACCTGTCCAGCAGCATCAGCCCGCCGGATTCATAATATTCCTTCCAGTCCGTCATGAAGGAGGCGTAGCGGTCCACGGCGTAAAAGATAGACGAAGCGTAGGCGTTCACGTCGTTCGGGTCCTCGCCGAAGCGGCCGGAGAGATACATGCGTATCAGCGCGGAGCTCTCCTCGTCGTAGCGCGGGAACACCGCGCTGCGGAAGGGTATTCCCTCCCGCTCAAGGCGGGCGCTGAGCCGGCGGTACTGCGCGCTCTTTCCCGAGCCGTCTATGCCCTCGAGGACGATTATCTTACCCTTCCTGTCCATTTTTCCGCTTCCCCTTTGCTCCCTGCGCCGCCGCCTCGGCGACGAACAGCGGCAGCTTTATAACGCGCCCGAGCCGCTTCGGCTCCTTTATGGTGCGGTAGAGCCACTCGAGCCCCAGCCGCCGCCAGGCCTCCGGCGCGCGCTGCACGTTGCCGGCCAGCACGTCCAGGCTCCCTCCGAGCCCGGCCATGAGCCCGCAGTTGAGTTTTCCCGCGTTTGCGGCCATCCAGCGCTCCTGCTTAGGCGAGCCGAGGCACACCATCAGGAAATCCGGCCCGGCCGCGTTTATCTTTTCGATCACCGGCGCGTCGTCCTTGAAATACCCGTCGCTCGTCCCGGCGATAACTATGCCCTGGTACTGCGCGGAGAGCTTCTCCGCCGCCGCCTCGGCCACTCCCGGCTTCGCCCCGAAGAGGTATACGCTCCCGCCCCTTGCGGCAAGGCGCGATATCACCGCGGCGGCGAAGTCTATCCCCGGCACGCGCGATTTCAGCGGCGTGCCGAGCATGGCAGCGGCCTTCGTCACGCCCACGCCGTCAGCGAGGACCATGTCCGCGCCGGCGAGCGCGGAGGCGAGTCCGCCGTCCTTCTTCGCGGCCATGACTATCTCCGGGTTCGGCGTGCACACATAGCGCGCAGCGCGCGAAGCCATAAATCCAAGCGCCGCCTCAACGGCCCCGTCCATCGTGAGGTCGTCAAAGCCCACGCCGAGCACGTCTATACGGCTCATACCTGTGAAAACACCTCGCCTATCTTTTCGTGGATGACAAGGTCTGCATACCTGTCATACGGCGTCTCGGACAGATTGACAAGCGCGAGCTTGCTGCCCCTGTAATAGTGTATCAGCCCCGCCGCCGGATAGACGCCGAGGGACGTGCCCCCGATTATGAGCACCTCGGCGTTCTGGATGTAATCCAGCGCGCGCTCCATGACCCGCTGGTCCAGCGGCTCCTCATAGAGCACGATATCCGGCCTGACTATTCCGCCGCAGACATCGCAGTGCGGGACGCCCTCGCAGTGGTTCATCCGCTCCGCAGGATACGGCGCGCGGCACTTCGTGCAGTACGCGCGCAGGATGCTCCCGTGCAGCTCGAGCACGTTTTTGCTCCCTGCCGCCTGGTGCAGCCCGTCAATATTCTGCGTTATGACCGCCTTCAGCTTGCCCTCGCGCTCGAGCCCGGCCAGGCGGAGATGCGCCCGGTTCGGCTTCACGCCGTCCACCACCAGTTTCGCGTGGTGGAAGCGGTAATACTCCTCCGGGTTCCGGTCGAAGAAGGTTCGCGAGAGTATCGTCTCCGGCGGGTAGTCCCACTGCTGGTTGTACAGCCCGTCCACGCTGCGGAAATCGGGTATGCCGCTCTCGGTAGACACGCCCGCCCCGCCGAAAAACACTATATTGTCGCTGGCTGCTATCCAGCCGCGCAGGACGTCGATCTTTCCGTCCACGCACATCCCTCCCGCAGTGTAAGTTTGCTTCTCGACCTCGCCGAGCTCGCGCATCTTCTCGCAGAGTTCGCGCCGCCGGCACGAAAAAAATCTAATCCATTTTTGGCGGGGCTCCGCCTCGCCAAAAATTCCGCTCGCGGAGCGAACGTGCGCTCGCCGGTGCGCGCACCGGCAAGCGTGCGCTGAGCAAAGTGTCTCCCATCGGCCGGCTGCGCCGGCCGGGGGATAATTGGCACGAAAAGGGCGTTTACGCCCTTTTCGGCCAGCAATTAATCCTGGTTGTGCGTCGAATAGTTCGGCGCTTCCTTGGTGATATAGATATCGTGCGGGTGGCTCTCCTTGAGCCCCGCGCCGGTTATGCGTATGAACTTTGTCTTTGTGCGCAGGCTCTGGATATCCGGCACGCCGCAGTAGCCCATACCGGATCGTACGCCGCCCATCATCTGGAAAATCGTGTCGGAAACAGGGCCCTTGTACGGCACGCGGCCCTCCACGCCCTCGGGCACATACTTCTTGCTGCCGGACTGGAAATAGCGGTCGCCGCTGCCCTTCTGCATCGCGCCGAGCGAGCCCATGCCGCGGTAAACCTTGAACTGCCTGCCCTGGAAGATTTCACTGTCCCCCGGACTCTCCTCGCAGCCCGCGAGCATGGAGCCCATCATAACCACGCTGCCGCCGGCCGCGAGCGCCTTGACGATGTCGCCGGAGTACTTTATGCCGCCGTCGGCAATTATGGGGATGCCATACTTGTCCGCCATCTCCGCGCTCTCCATGATCGCGGTAATCTGCGGCACGCCGATGCCGGAAACCACGCGGGTTGTGCAGATGGAGCCGGGGCCGATGCCGACCTTTACGCAGTCCGCGCCAGCCTTGATGAGCGCCTCGGTGCCCTCGGCGGTCGCGACGTTGCCCGCGATGAGGCCCACGTCCGGGAAATGCTCCTTCACAAGGCGCACGCAGCGCATGATGTTCGCGCTGTGGCCGTGGGCGGAGTCGAGCACCAGCGCGTCCACGCCGGCGTCCACCAGCGCGCCCGCGCGGTCGAGGATGTCGTTCGTCACGCCGATCGCGGCGGCGCAGAGCAGCCTCCCGTGGCGGTCCTTGGCGGAGTTGGGGTACTTGACGACCTTCTCGATGTCCTTGATGGTGATAAGGCCCTTCAGGTGAAAATCGTCGTCAACTATCGGGAGCTTCTCGATCTTGTTGCGGCGGAGGATCTCCTTCGCCTCCTCGAGCGTGGTGCCCTCGCGCCCGGTGACGAGCCCCTCGCTGGTCATCACGTCGCGGATGGGGCGGCTCATGTCCTCCTCGAACTTCATGTCGCGGTTGGTGATGATGCCGATAAGCCTGCCGTCCGTGTCCACGACAGGGACGCCGGAGATGCGGAACTTGGCCATCAGCGCGTCCGCCTCGCCGAGCGTGTTGTTGGGTCCGAGGTAGAACGGATTGGTAATTACGCCGTTTTCCGAGCGCTTTACCATGTCCACCTGCTCCGCCTGCATGTCGATGGGCATGCTCTTGTGTATGACGCCGATGCCGCCCTCGCGCGCTATGGCGATCGCCATGCGGTACTCCGTCACGGTGTCCATCGCTGCGCTCATTATGGGCGTGTTGAGCTTGATTTTCTTCGTCAGGTAAGTAGTCAAATCCACATCCGTGGGCAGGACGCTGCTCTCCGCGGGGACAAGCAGCACGTCGTCGAAGGTCAGCCCCTCGCCGACGAAGCGCGAGCTGAGGCCGTCGCTCAGGTTCATATGAAACGCACCCCCGTTAAAAAATATATGTTTATGGGTATTTAGAAGATTATATAACCAAGCCGGACGCAAGTCAACCGATTTTGTCCCTCTCCCGCTCGCGGAAAAACATGTACTGCTGCGCCAGCCCCGCGTATTCGCCGAGGCTCGCCGGGTCGAAGTCCGGCGGCATGTGCTCGCGCAGCGCCTTCTTCACCCAGACGTCTATCGGGAAGGCGTCCATCCGGTGCAGCCCGAAGAGCACGGCGCAGTTTGCCACCTTGTCGCCCACGCCGGGCAGGCGCTTGAGCGCGGCGCGGCAGTCCTCCGCTCGCGGCATCTCCGCCACGGCCTCGAGGTCGAGCGCGCCGGACGCCGCGGCGCGCGCCGCTTCGATTATATATTTCGCGCGGTAGCCGGAGCGCAGCGGGGCAAGGTCGGCCTCGCTCAGCGGCGCGAGCACCTCCGGCCCCGGGAAGGCGTACGCACGGCCCCAGGGCGCGTCGACCTCCTCGCCGAAAAGCTCACACAGGCGCTCGACTATGCCGCGTATGCGCGGTATGTTGTTGCACTGCGAGATTATGAACGAGCAGAGCGCCTCCCACTTGTCCTGGCGAAGTATGCGTATGCCGGCGCCGTAAACGGCGCACTCTCGTATGTAGTCGCAGACCTCCACGCTCTCCCTCGCAGCGTTGTAGTCGGTGCCAAGGTCGAAGTAATCACGCCAGAACGGCAGATCCTCCTCCGCGGCCTCTATGTATACGGCCCCGTCCCTCGGGTACACCCTGGCCGCCCGGCCGGAGGCGATGCCCCTGTATATCCCGTCCTCCCCCGGCCTCCAGCGGAAGCACTGGCCGCACTCGAAGGTCTTTACAACATCCAGCTCGCTCTCCGGCAGGAGGTAAGCTTCCGTCAATTCTCTGACAACCGACATTTTCCGCCTCCACAACTTTGTAAGGGCATTATATCCCCGATTTACGCACAATTCAAGCGGTCAAATATGATTGCTCCGTGGCAGGATTTGTGATATACTATTTTTATTAAACATTTTTTTAGGAAAGGCAGGGAATAAACATGATGAGTTGGCAGAAGCAGATATCCGAAGGCATAAGCACTGCTGAGCAGCTTGCAGCGGCCATTGGCCTCTCTCCGGAGAAGGAGGCCGAGATCGCCCGCATAACAGAGCGCTATCCCATGATGATAACGCCTTACTATCTCTCGCTGGTTGACAAAAGCGACCCGGAAGACCCCATCGCAAGGATGTGCATCCCCTCGATGGACGAATTCGGCGCCGGTGGCTCCTTCGACACAAGCGGAGAGTCCTCAAATACAAAGCTCGACGGCCTGCAGCATAAGTACAAGCCCACGGTGCTGCTCCTCTCCACCAACGTGTGCGCGATGTACTGCCGTCACTGTTTCCGCAAGCGCCTCGTCGGCTTGTCCGACAGCGAGCTGCTCGAGGTCGCAGACGAAGCAATAGCGTATATTTCCTCGCACAAAGAAGTCAACAACGTGCTCGTCACCGGCGGCGACGCGCTCATGAACCCGAACCACGTCATAGAGCGCTATCTCAGCGGGCTCACCGCCATTGACCACCTCGACCTGGTCCGTTTCGGCTCCCGCCTGCCCGTAACGCTCCCCGAGCGAATTTACGGCGACCCGGAGCTGCTCGGACTGTTTGAAGAATACGGCAAGCGCAAGACGCTCATCGTCGTCACCCAGTTCAACCACCCGCGCGAGCTGACCGAGGAGGCCGCGCGCGCCGTGCGCGAGCTGCTCGTCCGCGGCGTGCAGGTCCGCAACCAGACCGTCCTTCTCCGCGGCGTGAACGACAACGGCAAGGTGCTCGGCGACCTGCTCTCCGGGCTCACGCGCATCGGTATCTCGCCGTATTACGTCTTCCAGTGCCGCCCCGTCACCGGCGTCAAGGGCCGCTTCCAGGTCCCGATAGCCGAGGGCATCGGCATAGTGGACGACGCAAAATCCCGCCAGAACGGCATCGGCAAGTCCATCCGCTTCGCCATGAGCCACCCGCGCGGGAAAATAGAGATAATCGGGCGCCTGCCGTCGAGCGGCGAAACGGTGTTCAAGTTCCACCAGGCGAAATACGATTCCGACATGTCCCGCATCTTCACTCTGAAGCTGGACGGGCACGAGACCTGGCTCGACGACGAGCTCCACGGCATATAAAACCATAATAAAAACACAAAAATATCCGGAGATGAATTCCTGTGCAAAGCGAAAAGACGCCGCAGCCCGCCGGCAAGGCGAGAGGCGGCGACCGGACCTATCTTTTTGAGTCGGCCCCCATAGCCTCCGCCGTAATCACCCTCGCGGTGCCGACCATAATCAGTTCGCTTGTCACCGTACTTTACAACCTTGCGGACACCTACTTCGTCGGCATGCTCAACGACCCGGTGCAGAACGCGGGCGTAACGCTCGCCGCGCCGGTCATGCTGGCCTTCAACGCGGTGAACAACCTCTTCGGCGTCGGCTCCTCGAGCCTGATGAGCCGCTCGCTCGGCGCGAAGGACTATGACTCCGTCGCCAAAAGCAGCGCCTTCGGCTTTTACTGCTCGCTGTTTTCCGGCCTGCTGTTCTCCCTGCTGTGCTTCACCTTCCAGGACCCGCTGCTGGGCCTGCTCGGCGCGGACGAGACAACGCGCGAGGCCACCCGCGGCTACATGCTCTGGACGGTGTACCTCGGCGCCGCGCCGACCATACTCAACGTAGTCATGGCCTATCTCGTGCGCGCGGAGGGCTCGGCGATGCACGCGAGCATAGGTACGATGAGCGGCTGCCTGCTGAACATCGCCCTCGACCCCATTTTCATCATGCCCTGGGGCTTTGGCATGGGTGCCGCCGGCGCCGGGCTCGCCACCTTCATCTCCAACTGCGTGGCCTGCTGCTACTATTTCGTCCTGCTCGCTGTCAGGCGCGGCCGGACCTACATCTGTGTTAACCCTCGCAAGCTCAGCTTTGAGGGGAGCATAGTCCGCTCCGTCTGCGTAGTCGGCATCCCCGCCGCGATACAGAACGTGCTGAACGTCACCGGTATGACCATCCTCAACAATTTCACGAGCATCTACCGGGCGGAGGCCATAGCGGCGATGGGCATATGCCAGAAGCTCGCCCAGGTCCCGATGTACGCCGCCCTCGGCTGCTCTCAGGGCGTCATGCCCCTCGTGAGCTACAACTACTCGAGCGGCAACACAAAGCGCATGAAGGAAGGGATCCGGCTAACGCTCTCGGCAAGCCTGATCCTGATGGTGCTCATCACAGTACTGTTCTGCGTCTTCCCCGCGTTTTTTGTCGAGCTCTTCATGCACGACAGCGCCGTTGTCGAATACGGCCGTCACTTCCTCGTTGGAATGAGCCTCGCCCAGCCCTTCATGTGCATCGACTTCATGGCCGTCGGCGTGTTCCAGGCCGTCGGCATGGGAGGTCACGCGCTGGTGTTTGCCGTGCTGCGCAAGGTCGTGCTCGAAATTCCCGCGCTCATAATCCTGAACGCGGTTTTCCCGCTCTACGGCCTGGCCTACGCGCAGCTCTGCGCCGAGGTGGTGCTCGCCGTCGCGGCCTTGGTAACCCTCACGCGCCTGTTCCGCCGTCTTGAAGCCTCCAAACGCCCCTCGCCGGAGGCGGCCGTCTCAGGAGGCGAAAACTGAAAGGAGGTTTGACATGGACCCCCTGTCCGAGTATTTCAAGCCCGAGCTCGTGCACAAGGCTCAGGATGCAAACCCGTTTCTGAAGCTGAACGACGTCGTCTACAACATAATCGAGAACGGTATAATTTACGGCATGCTCCCTCCCGGCACACGCCTCGGCGTGGTTCGCATCGCCGGCCTGCTCGAGGTAAGCCGCACCCCGGTGTCGGAGGCACTTGAGCAGTTGAGCAACGAGGGCCTTGTCGTCACTCCATCCAACAGGAAGGGGCACTATGTGTTCGACATAAGCCACACTTCCCTCGAGCAGCTCTTCATGGCGCGCAAGTCGCTGGAGGGCACCGCCGCGTACATATGCGCCCGGCAGAAGGCGCTGATAGACATGGACAGGATGCGCTCGCTGGCGGTGCAGTTCCGCCGGGCGTTCGATGAACGCAAGTTCGACAACTTCGCGGAAGTTGACCAGGAGTTCCACTCCCACATCGTCATCTCCAGCCGCAATCCCTATCTTGTGAAGATGTACAAGGCCATGAACCGCTTCATCTCCTACTACTCCATCCGCTCCCAGGAATACCTGCTCTCGCTTCAGAACGAGCCCACATTCGCCGTCCTCGCCGGCGAGCACATGGCGATTTACCGGGCCATCGAGCTTGGCATCCCCGAGCTGGCGGAGACAACGTCAAAAAACCACCTGAACACCTGCTACAATCTCTGTATGAGATACCACACCACCGTAGGCACGCTTTGAGCGCCGCAGGTTGAAGAAACCGGCCGCCCTGAAAAAGGGCGGCCGGTTTTTTCACGCCGTTCCGTCTATGAATTTCCCCAGCGCCGCGACATATGCCGCCGGGTCCGTGAGATAGCACAGCGCATGCTTAGCCTCAGGGATTATGAGCAGCCTGCTCCTCTCGCCGCACGCCCCGGCTATCTCCTCCGCCATCTCCCGCGGCACCGTATGGTCCTCCCCGCCATGCACCACAAGTACCGGCAGGCCTGAGCGCTTTGCGGCCTCCGGCGTGCGCCCGCGCACGAAGTCCCTGCCCTCGATCGCCATCCCGGCCAGGGTGCCTATCTGTATGAACGGAAACCGCGGCAGGCGCTTATACCTGCGCGAAAAGTTGTACACAAGTATGTCCCGCGGGCTCGTGAAGGCGCTGTCGGCTATGACGCCCTTAACGTTTTCCGGCAGGCCGAGCCCCGCGGCGAGCAGCACGGACACCCCGCCCATGGACACGCCGTGCAGGTAGATTTCTCCCCCTGTCTCCTCCGCGAGCATACGCGCCCAGGCGAGTACGTCCCGGCGCTCCTCAAGCCCGTAGGTGAGCTCCTTACCCTCGCTCAGCCCATGCCCGCGCTGGTCGATGAGCAGTATATTGAAGCCCTGTCCGGCATAGTAGTCAAATATGCCGCAGAAGTCGTTTTCCCCGCTCGAGTGGTAGCCGTGCGCGAGGATGACAGACCGGCCGGCGCCGCCCCTGTGCAGCCGGGCGTGCAGCTTGAGCCCGTCGCCGGACAGCATCCACCTGTCCTCCCACGAGGCGCCCCTTATCCGCCCTATGCCCGCCGAAAGCCCGCCTGAAAACGGCTCCCAGCGCCGGTTCGCGCACACCTCCGGCTTAGAGAGGTCGAGCGGCTGCGCCGGGCGCATGTTCTGTTTTATCATGACGTATGTGGCCGCAAAAACGCCGGCCGAGCAGGCGGCGGCGAGCCCCGCCGCCGCGTAAATAAATCGCATTTCCGCACCTCGGCATCAAACTTCAGACAATAATACCACGCCCCGCCGCCTTTTGCAAACCGCACCTCCAAAAATGCGCAAAGCCCCCCGCGGCCGCAATCCGCTCCCGTGTACCCTCCCGATTCGCCCGAATCCCGCTTTTAGGCGCAGATTTTGACGCGTTCAAACGCCTTGTTTATAATATTGGTATAGAAAATAACTGTATTAGCGTTGATTTATTTGACATTATGCCCAATAATTTAGCAAGGAGGCTGTCATGAACTGGAGAGAGAAGTACGCCCACAAGATTGTAACTCCAGCGGAGGCCATCAGCCACATCCGCTCCGGTGACACGATTCACTCCACAATGTACTCGTCCCTGCCGTATGCGCTCTTCAACGAGCTGGGAGCGCAGAAAAACCGGCTCGAGGGCGTGAACATCTACATGGGCTTCGGCGGCGGGCTCTACCGCCCCCTGGCGAAGGCCTGCAACGGCCATGTGGACGTGAACAGCCTTTTTCTCGGCCCGGCCGAGCGCACCTTTATCTACAAAATGGGCTCGCGCGTCCACACTCAGGTATTGCAGCTCTCCCGCACATACGACGACCGCGCCAACGTCCACCCCGGAGACGTCATCATGATGGCGGCAACTCCCCCGGACGAAAACGGCGTTATGAGCTTCGGCCTGACGCCCATGGACACGGCCCTCTGCGAGGCAGCGCGCGACGTGATCGTCCAAATCAACGAGAATATCCCCTTCGTCCGCGGCAGGGACAACATGATAAACATCGAGGACATCACCTGCGCGATAGACAAGACCGAGGAGCTTTTCGTAATGCCCGAATCGGAGCCCGGCGAAACGGACAATAAAATCGCCGACCTCATCGCCGAGCGCATCCCGGACGGGGCCTGTATACAGTTCGGCATAGGCGGGCTCGGCATAGCGATGGGCTACCGCTGCAAGGCCAAGCGCCACCTCGGCATCCACACAGAGCTCTTTGTGGAGTCCATGGTCGACCTCATGGAGTGCGGCGCGGTGGACAACTCGATGAAGAGCATCGACCGCGGCATAAGCACCTTCGGCTTCGCCATGGGCAGCGGCAGGATGAACAAATTCCTCGACCACAACCCGCTGTGCGAGTCCCGGCGCTTCATGTACTCAAACGACCCCTACATAATCGCGCAGAACGACAACGTGATATCCGTGAACTCCGCGATGCAGGTTGACATAACAGGGCAGGTGGCCTCCGAGGGCATCGGCTTCAGGCAGTACAGCGGCATCGGCGGGCAGCTCGACTATGTGCGCGGCTCCCAGCTCAGCCGCGGCGGCCACTCCTTCATCGCGCTCAACTCCACGCGCGTGGACAAAGACGGGACGCCGCACTCGAAAATAGTCATCTCCCACCCGGCCGGCACGCCGGTGACAACTCCTCGTTCGGAGGTGGAGTACATCGTCACCGAGTACGGCGTGGCCGACCTCAAATACGAAACGCTCGAAAACCGCGCGAAGCGGCTCATATCGATAGCCCACCCGGATTTCCGGGACGAACTCACGGCCGAGGCGAAAAAACTCGGGCTCATAATCTGACGCAACGGTAAATATCCGTTAATTATAATTCTAAGAAGGAGTGACGCATATGAAAATCGCAATGATAGGCTCCGGCGCTGCCGGCAGCGTTTTTGCGGCCTATCTGCGGCGCGGCGGCGCGGACATAACGCTCGTCGACCCGTACAAGGAGCACATGGACAAAATTGCCGCCGACGGTCTCACCTTCGTCATCAACGCCGGAGAGGGAGAGACCTATCAGCTCACCGGCTTCAAAACGGCCTATGACGCCGAGAATATCGGCACAATGGACATCGTCATCTTCATGACCAAGACACCGCAGCTCGACTCCGCGCTCAAAACCGCCGCTCCCTGCATCGGCGAGAACACGGTGCTCGTCTCGCTGATGAACGGCCTTGGCAACGAGGACAAGCTGGCAAAGGTCGTCCCCGCCGGCCGCATACTCTACGGCAACGGAGTACTCGGCACGGAGCTGGACGGCCCGGGCAAGTGCATATCCTCCCCCTCGGCGGACGGGCTGCAGATGAATTTCGGCGCGCTGGAGCGCGGCCCGCTCACCGAGGCGGCGGGAGCCGAACTCGAGCGGCTGTTCATCGCCGGCGGCTGCCCCTGCAAATTCTGGGACGACGTGGCGCCGCATTTCTGGCAGAAAATCATCACCAACTGCACCTTCAACCCCCTCTGCGCGATACTCAGGCTGAAGTCCAAGGACATCATGAAGGACATGAACGGCGCGGGCCTCGCCATCGGCGTTGTGACCGAATGCTGCGCGGTGGCGACGGCAAGGGGCTGCACGATGGAGGTCCCGGCCTTCATGGCCGAGCTGCGCCGCACTGCAAGCGGCGGCAGCATAGAGGACTACTACCCCTCCATGGCCCAGGACGTGCTGATGTACAAGCGCCAGACGGAGATCGACACGCTCAACGGCGCGATCGTCAAATACGGTAAGCAGTACGGCATAGCCACGCCGTACAACGACTTTATCACCAAGGCCATCAAGGCAATTCAGAAGAACTACGACAAACAGTATCAGGGTTAGGAGATGAGGCAATGAACAAAGCGAGCGTTGTGGCGAACCTCTGCAAGAGCTGCGGCTACTGCGTGAAGTTCTGCCCTAAGAAAGCCATCTCCATCGGCGGCAAGCGCAACAGCAAGGGGCACTATTACCCCGTGATCGACCTGTCGCTCTGCATCGGCTGCGGCACCTGCGCTGTAGTGTGTCCTGAAGCGGCGATGGAGATATTGAAGGAGGAGGGCTGAGGCATGGCCAAAGAATTCATGAAGGGGAACGAGGCCGTCGGCGAGGCCGCCGTCCGCGCGGGCGTGCGCTTCTTTGCCGGCTATCCCATAACCCCGCAGTCCGAGCTGCCGGAATACCTCTCCTGGCGCCTGCCCGAGGTCGGCGGCGTGTTCGTACAGGGCGAGAGCGAGGTCGCCTCGATAAACATGGTCTACGGCGCAGCCAGCACCGGCGTCCGGGCGATGACCGGCTCCTCCAGCCCCGGCATTTCGCTCAAGAGCGAGGGCATATCCTATCTCTCCGCGGCGGAGCTGCCCGCGGTGATCGTAAACATGCAGCGCGGCGGCCCTGGTCTCGGCTCCATACAGCCCGCGCAGCAGGACTATCTCCAAGCCACCAAGGCGGCGGGCCACGGCGGCTTCCGTATGCTGGTGTTCGCGCCATATACGGTACAGGAGGCCGTGGACATAGTGTACGAGGCCCCCGAGTACGCCGAGCGCGACCGCAGCCCCGTTATGATACTCATGGACGGCTGCCTCGGCACAATGATGGAGGAGGTCGAACTCCCTCCGATGAAGGAGCTGCCGGCGAGCCCCTGCAAGAGCTGGACCGTCGGCTACGACGGCACAAAGCGCGGCGGGCATCTCATAACGCCTATTTACCCCGAAGCAGGGCTCGAGGGCAAGAACAAGCTGGCCGTGCAGCGCACAAAGCGCTGGGAGGAAAACGACGTCCGCGTGGAGGAGTTCATGGTGGACGACGCCGAGTGGGTCATAGTGGCCTACGGCATCACGGCGCGCGTGGCAAAGCAGGCAGTGCTCGATTTGCGCCAAAAGGGCGTAAAAATCGGCCTCATCCGCCCGATCACGCTCTTCCCCTTCCCAAAAAAGGCCATCTCCGGCCTTGACTACGGCCGTGTGAAGGGCCTGATCGACATCGAAATGTCCATCCCCGCGCTGATGCGCGAGGACATAGAGCTGCAGGTCCTCGGCCGGGCCCCGGTGTACGAATACGGCCGCAGCGGCGGCATACTCGTCGACGACGAGAGCACCCAGGCCGCGATCATGAAAATCATAGAAGGAGGCGAGCAGTAATGGCCGAAAAAGTCTACACCAAGCCCAAATGCCTGCTCCCGCTCTCGAGCGGGTTCTGCCCAGGCTGCCTGCACTCGCTCGCCACCAAGCTCATCGCCGAGTCGATCGACGAGCTCGGCGTCGCGGAGAGGGTCATCAACGTCCTCCCCGTCGGCTGCGCCACCATGAACAGCCTCTACTGGAAGTTAGACATGGTCACCTCTGCCCACGGCCGCGCCCCCGCGGTCGCAACCGGCATAAAGCGCTGCCGGCCGGACGCGCTCGTGTTCGCCTATCAGGGCGACGGCGACCTCGCCAGCATCGGCCTTTCGGAAATCATGATGGCCGCAAACCGCGGCGAACACATCACGATTTTCTTCGCCAACAACTCCACCTATGGCATGACGGGCGGGCAGATGGCGCCCACAACGCTCGTGGGCCAGAAGTCCACAACGTGTATCTACGGCCGCGACCCGGACACGATGGGCTATCCGCTGCGCATGTGCGAGCTGATAAAGGAGCTTGAAGCCCCTGTCTATGTGGCACGCTTCTCGCTGAACAGCCCCGTTAATATCCGCAAGGCCAAGGCGGGGATAAAAAAGGCCATGAAAAACCAGGTGGACGGCCTCGGCTTCTCCTTCGTGGAGCTGCTCACGAACTGCCCGACAAACTGGCACATGTCCCCCGTCAAGACGCTCGAATTCATGGAAGAGCACACGATGAAATACTTCCCCTGCGGCGTGTTCAAAGACGTAACGGCAAAGGAGGCGGACAAAGCATGAAGTTCACGCTCATAATCTCCGGTTCCGGCGGCCAGGGCGTCATGTCGGTCGGCATCTCCCTCGCCTCCAGCGCCGTGGAGGGCGGCATGCACGCCACATTCATGCCGCTCTACGGCCCGGAGCAGCGCGGCGGCAGCGCCAAGTGCACGGTCATAGTCTCCGACAAGGAGATTGTCTCCCCCCTGCCGCGCCAGTCCGACGGGCTCATAGTCATGAACGAGTCCTCGTTCAAGAAATTCACCCCCGAGCTGAAAAGCGGCGGCGTGCTCGTCCGCAACATCAACCGCACGACCTCCGCCCTGAAGCGCAGCGACATCGTGGTCGTCGACGTCCCGGCGGACGACATAGCCCACGAGCTCGGCAGCGACAAGATATCGAACATAGTCCTCGTCGGCGCAATGCTCGGCTACTCCGGCGCGCTCGACCCGGAGGTGTTCATGGCGAGCCTCCGTCACAAATTTGAGTCGAAGGGCGAACAGGTCGTGGAGCTCAACCGCCTTGCGCTGTACAAAGGCATAGAGATAGGGAAATCCGCCGGAGAGAACTGAAAAAGCAGAAAGGAGAAGGACATGGGAAAGTACGGCTGGAACAGTAAAATCGGCGACCTGCTGAAGGACGAGCGCTGCGTTGCGGTGTTCAAGGAAATCCTGCCCGCCGCCCTCGAGAGCCCGCTGCTGAAGCTTGTGAAGGGCAAAGAAGTGGGCGTGGTGCTCGACAGTCAGAAGAAAATCCCCCAGGAGAAACGCGACGCGCTGAGGGCCGCCCTCGAGGCGATAGAGTAACCGAAAATCCGTAATATCAATAACATTTTAAGGAGGAAAAGAAAATGGCAAAGTATTCATTCGAGACGACGACCGTGGGAGAAATGCTCGACACCCCGGAGATAATGGAAATCATCCAGAAGAACATCCCCGACGTTCTGGAGCACCCGCTGCTCGAAGTCGGCCGCTCCTTTATCTTCAATGATGCCCTGCCCTACATAGAGGACATGGTCACAGAAGAGAGCCTCGCCGCCTTCAAGGCCGATCTTGAGGCCCTCGGCTGAGCCCCTCCGCAGCAAAAAGCCCCGCACGGGCAAACCCGTGCGGGGCTCTTATTTTTTAAGCGTCTGTTCAGTCGTCGTAATCGCTCTCGGCCTTGAGCACGGCGCCGCTGTAGGCGTCGATCTCGTACTCATACTCCATGTATCCGGCCTTGAATTCGACCTCGTAAATATACCTGCCGTCGTCGCGGTCAAGCTCCACCTTCATCTGATAGGTGTCGCTCTCCGACACGCCCGCGTGCCCGAGCGCAGCGGACTTCGCCGCGGCCTCGCCTATAAAGTCGCCGGCGGCGCTTCCGGTGGAGGGTGTCGTCGTGGTGCCGGAGCCGGGCGTCGTGGTGGTCGGAGCCGTGGTGGACGGTGCTGCCGTGCCGGTCCCGGCGCCGGTGTTCCTGAGCTCACGCTCGGACTTCACGATCTCGCCCGTGGTGGCGTTTACCTCATAGTCGTACTTGGAGTCCGCTGTGATGAAGTCCAGCTCGTATATCATGATGCCGTTCTCGCGGTCAAAGGTGGCCTTGGTCCAGGTGATATCGCTCTCGGCCAGGCCGGCGTGCTCGAGCGCCGCGGCCTTTGCGGCCTCTTCACCGATGTAGTCGCCGCTCTGCGTCTGGGTCAGGCTGCCGCTTCCGCTCTGGTCGCGCTCGTACTTGACGATGGTGCCGTCCAGCGCGCTGACGTCATACTCGTACTCAACGCCGCCGGCGATGAACTTGACCTCATAGACCATGATGCCGTTTTCGCTGTCGTAGTCAACGTAGGAGTAGCTCACATCCGCCGAGGAGACCCCGGCGTGCTCATAAGCGGCCGCGGTGGCGGCGTCTTCGCCGATGTAGCCCTTGTCGCTGGCGGAGCCGGTCTGGGTCACGGTGGAATCGCTCAGCGAGCGGGAGTCGGCTATCAGGGAGATGTCGTTCACGCTCAGCCCCACGAGGGACTCGAAGGTGAGCGTCGGGTCAAGGGCCACGACCTTGCGGATGAGCTCTGCCTTGCCCTCGGAAATGCCGTACTGCTGCGCAAGGGCGCTCAGCTCGCTGCTCTGCGTGACCGTCTGGCTGATGACGGAGGCCTGCAGCCCGTCGGAGCTGAGGGCGCCGTTCACAAGCTCTGTGACGCGGCTCTGCAGCGTGGCGGCCCTGTCGGCGTCGCCGTTTTCAACGGTGACAAGGATAGAATTGGTTATGTCATCAATATAGCCGTTCAGCAGCATGGAGCCAATTAGGGCGTTCACGGTCACGTCCAGCGACGAGCCGGTGAAATCCATGTCGCCGATCACAATGCTGCCGTCGGCGTTCAGCGCAGTCACAGCGAGGACCTTCTCTGCGTCGTCCACGCTTATGGACACGCTGGGGTTTACGTCGAGCATAATTACCGAGTCCTCGGTTGGCGCGGTGTTCCGGCCGAAGCCGTATCCGATAAAGCCCGCCGCGCAGATCAGCGCGACCGCCGCCGCAGCGGCTATTATGGGCACAAAGTGGTTTCTCTTCTTTTTTACCTCAGTATTCATATCTATTATTGTTCCTTTCCGGGCGTCCTGCTCGCAGGCTGCGAGTACGTCGCCGAGCTTATCCGGCGCGGCGTGCTCGGCCAGGTCGCGGATGCGCTGTTCGAGCCTCTCGTTGTCCATCACTCAGCCTCCTTAAGGGACTTCCCAAGCTTTTTAATGGCACGGTTGTACTTTGACAGGACGGTTGGCAGCGCCAGGCCGAGCAGCGAGGCGATCTCGCGGTGCTTCAGGCCGGTCAGCGCATGGAGCGTGACGATCTCGCGCTCCTCGTCCGAGAGGGTGTCGAGCAGGGCCTTCAGCGTCAGCATATCCTCCTGGGACATGTCCGGCCGGTCGGCAAACTGCTCCTCCCAGTCCTCCGGCGACATAGCCACGGTCCTTCCCCGGCTCCTGATGCGCATCAGCGCCTCGTTGCGCGCGATGGTCATCAGATAGGCCATGGGCTTTCCCGCGCTGCGGTACTGCCCTGCGGAGTGAAACATCTTTACAAAGGTGTCCTGCATTACGTCCTCGGCGTCCTGTACATTCTTCAGGAGTGATAGCGCGTAGCCGTATATGGCCGCGTGCGTCCTCTCGTACAACCCGGAAAGTGCGCTCATATCCCCGTTCGCCATGCGAACGAGATAGCTTTCAAGCACCTCTGCTCCGCCTCCGGAAAGCGTAGCTCCAAGCGTCATTAACAAGGCCGCAACCTCCTGACTGCCATAATAATGCTTGGGCGGCGCATTTTATTGCGCCACCCGGAAAAAAATTTTTTGCCGCTTGATTATAACAGAAAACTGCTTACCGTTCAAGGGGAAGCGTCACTTTTCCGCCTCCGCCCTTGCCTCTGCCAGGGTCAGGCCGTTTTCGCGCGCGATTTTGGCTATGTCGTCGTATTCCGCCTTGCGCTTGCGGACGCCCCAGCCCTCGGCGGTTTTTACCCTTACCGGGCCGTAGGCCGTCTCGGCCGTCTCGAAGCCGCGGCTGAGCGTCATCCGCTCCGGGCGGTAGATCCGCACGCCGAGCGTCGGGGTGTGCCTGAGCAGCAGCCGGCCCATCTCCTCCTCCCTGTCCGTCGTGCAAAGGCAGCAGAGAAGGGTGGCGGGGCGGTTTTTCTTCATGCCGATGGGCACAGTAAATACATCCAGCGCGCCCTTTTCGAGCAGCAGCTCCATTGCGAAGCCTATCTCCTCGGGCGTCGCGTCGTCTATATTGCACCTCAGCTCGCTGATGCGCGGGAGCTCCTCCCCGCCCTCTCCGAGGAAGGCGCGAAGGCAGTTTGCCGCGCCGAAATCGCGCGTGCCGAGGCCCACGCCGATGGCGCTCACGTCCATCAGCGGCATGTTCCCGAAGCTGTCGGCGAAGTGCTTGAGCAGCGCCGCGCCCGTGGGCGTGCACATCTCGCCCCTCAGCTCGCCGGCGTATACGGGTATGCCCTTCAGCAGCGCCGCCGTGGCCGGCGCAGGGACCGGGAGTATGCCGTGGGCGCATTTTACGGTGCCGAAGCCTATCCTCACGGGCGAGGCCACAACGCGCTCGGGCGCTATCTGCTCCATCAGCAGCGAGACGCCGACCACGTCGGCGATCGCGTCCAGCGAGCCAACCTCATGGAAATGCACAAGATCGGGCGTCGTGCCGTGCGCGGCCCCCTCGGCCTCCGCAATCGCGCCGTACACCGCGCAGGCGTCCGCCTTTACCCGCTCCGAGACGGGCAGGGTGTTTATGAGCTCCACCACGTCGCTCAGGTGCGGCCCATGGTGGTGATGCCCGTGCTCATGATCGTGCTCATGATCGTGCTCATGCTTATGGTCGTGATCATGCTCATGGTCGTGATCATGCTCATGGTCGTGATCGTGCTCATGATCGTGATCGTGCTCATGATCGTGATCGTGGTTGTGGCCGTGCTCATGGTCGTGGCCGTGACCCGGCATGGGCTGGTCGTCCTCCTCGAGCCCGTGGACGGTCACGGCCGCGTGCGTGCCGGCGATCCCGTGACTCTCCGCCCGGGTGAGCTTCACCTCGACTCCCGGGAGGCCCAGCTCCTCCATTTTCCTCAAAAAGCCCTCGCGGTCCGGCGCAAGCTCGGAGAGCGCGGCCATGAGCATATCGCCCGCCGCGCCCATGCCGCAGTCCAGATAAAGTGTCCTCATATACTCTCCTTACAGGTGGTTTATCATGCTGGCGAGATAGCCCGCGCCGAATCCGTTATCTATATTGACCACCGAAAGGCCGCTCGCGCAGGAGTTGAGCATGCTCAGCAGCGCCGCGACGCCGCCGAAGGCCGCGCCGTAGCCCACGCTCGTCGGCACGGCGATGACCGGGCAGTCGGCCAGGCCGCCGATAACGCTCGGCAGCGCACCCTCCATGCCCGCGACGGCCACGATGCAGCGCGCGGTGACGATGTCGTCCGCGTGCTCGAGCAGGCGGTGTATCCCCGAAACGCCCACGTCGTAAAGGCGCTTGACGTTGTTCCCGAGGGCCTCGGCGGTCAGCGCCGCCTCCTCGGCCACGGGTATGTCCGTGGTCCCGCCGGTCGCCACGACAATGGTGCCCACGCCGTCCGGCTCCGGCATCTCACCGGCGATGCCCACGCGCGAAACTGGGTCGTAGGTGAGCTTGTGACGCTCCGCCACATAGTCGGCCGCCTCCTGCGACATGCGTGTGGTCAGCACAGTCGGCGCGCCGTTGTCCATCAACGCGCCGATAATTTTCGAAATCTGTTCCGGCGTCTTCCCCGCGCCGTAGATCACCTCGGTCGCGCCCTGGCGCAGCTCGCGGTGCAGATCCACGCGCGCGAAGCCGAGCTCCTCTATTGGCTCGAGCTTCAGGCGGGTAAGAGCGTCGTCGGCCGAGAGCCTTCCGGCCTCGACCTCTTTCAGGATGTCCAAAACGACTTTTTTCTTCATAGCATACCTCAAGGATTCGCGGGGCCGCCCCGCCGGGGGCGGCCCCTTTCGTTTTTGCGCGCTCAGCAGAGCATGTTATAGTGGTCTATCGTGTTGATGTCGGAGCCGTTGATCTCCGCCTTTGTCAGCTTGCCCTCGCAGACGTCGATTATCAGGTCGAACAGCTCGTCCGCCACCTGGGCGTGGGATTTTTCGCCGCGCAGGCTGGCGCTGCAGTCGAAATCGAGCAGGTCGTTCATCCACTCATAGGTCTGGTGGTTGCCGGTTATCTTTATGACCGGGCCGACGGCGCAGCCCATCGGGTTGCCCATGCCGGTGGTGAAGGCCACGGTCTGGCAGCCGCTGGCGAGCTCGCCTATCGTGCTCAGCGGGTCATACGCGCCGGTCTCGAGGAAGGCGGGGCCGCGCGTGGTGATCATCTCGCCATAGGCGTAGCAGCCGGTGAAGGGCCTCGTGCCGCTCTTGTTTATGCAGCCGAGGCTCTTCTCCTCGAGAGTGGTGAGTCCGCTGCGGATGTTGCCCGGGGTGGGGTTGGAGTTGCGGATGTCCTCGCCCATCTCGCGGTAGGCGTCGTCCTTCCACTTGATGGTGTCATAGATTTTCTGGCCAATCTCCGGCGTGGCGCCGCGGGCCTTCAGGATGTGCTCGGCGCCGATGGCCTCGCTGGTCTCGCTGATGACGCTGCTGCCGCCCATGTCCACCAGGCGGTCGGAGACTATGCCGAGCGCCACATTGGCGCAGATGCCGCTCGTGGGGTCGCTGCCGCCGCACTCGAGGCCGAGCATCAGCTCGCCTATCGGACAGGGCTCGCGCCTGCACTTCTCAGCCTCGGCGAGGAGCTCCTGGACGATGGAAATGCCCTTGGCCACCGTGCGGCCGATTCCGCCGCACTGCTGGATGGTGATGTACTCCACGCGCTTGCCGGGGGAGCGCTCCTCCACGGCGTTGAGGTACATGTCCTTCTGCATGGTCTCGCAGCCGAGGCCGACGATGAGCACGCTGTGTACGTTCGGGTTGGCGAGCAGCCCGGCGAGGATCTTCAGCGTTATCTGAGTGTCGCCCTGGCTCTGCACGCAGCCGTAGGGGTTGGTGAGCAGGGTCGAGCCCTTGCAGCTTTCGGCTATGCGCCTCGCGGCGATTTCAGCACAGTTCACGCCCGGCATTACCACGACGTGGTTGCGGATGCCGACGCGGCCATACGGCCTCTTATAGCCCATAAAAGTGGTCTTATCCATGCCTTACGCCTCCTGCAGATGCCCGACGGGCTTCAGATTGTGTGTGTGGACATAGTCGCCCTTCTTTATGTCGCAGGCGGCTATGCCGATCTTCTCGCCGTACTTGTAGACGTATCCGCCCGCCGTCACGTCCACTATCGCAATCTTGTGGTAGATCGGGGAATCGCCCAGGGCGGTCACCTGCTCCACAGTTCCGTCGGCGAGGTGGTACTCAACGGTGTCGCCGGCCTTCACCGGCTCGGTCACGGTGACGCAGGAGTCCTTATCGTCGATGTGAACCGCGTGAATAATGCTCATAAATAATCCTTTCCGCCGGGCCGTCTATGCGGCCCGGCTTCAAATTTGCTTACGCTTCCTTGAGTTTGCGCAGGGCGTTGTTTATGGCGTCCGGCGTGCCGAAAGCGCCCGCCTTGGTCACCATCTTCACTCCCGCGGCCTTTCCGCCGATGAGGCGCATCATGGGTATGCCCACGCTGACCTCCGAGAGGATTTCGGAGCCGTCCGCCCCAAGGCTCTCGAGCAGGCCGAGGGCCGTGTCGCCGCCGGTGACGAACACGCCGCTCACGGCGCACTCGGAGAGCACCTGCGCGGCCATCTCGCCCATCGTGAAGCGCACATAGTCGCTCACCTCGGGCAGGCTCATGCCCTGGCGCTCGCCCTCGGCCTTGGCGGCGTCGAGCTCGCTGCGGCTGAGCGTACTGCTGCTGACGAGCATGGTGTCGAACCCGGCGTTCAGGCTCTCCACAGCGGCGCTTACGTACTCTGCCTGCCCCTTCTCTCCGGACAGGATTTCGTGGAAGGGGACTACAACGCTCTTCACCCCTGCGGCCTCTGCAGCGCGTACCTGCCCGCCGGTGACGTCGCTGACGCTGGCCACCACGCTGAACACCGGTGCAGTCTTGCGCTCGAGTTCCATGATGTTGTCCGCCATCGCGGCGGTGCCTATCCAGAGCACGCGCTTCCCTGTGGCGCGCGCTGCGCTTATCACGCGGCGCATGTCCGAGTCGGAAACGGAGTCAAAGGCGAAAATTCTGCCCTCGCTCAGGTCAATCTCCCCGCGCACCTCCTCCAGCGGCACGTACGCGACCTTTTCGGTGTACTCCGCAGCGAGAAGCCGGGCGATGTTGTCCTCTTTTACCGGGTTTTTGGGGTCCTTCGCCAGTTCCGTCTCGGTAAGCGGCACGCCCTTCAGGCAGTGGACGCCGCCCACAGTCGTGCGGCCCAGCGCGGGCAGCGCGGGCGCGAAAACCACGAGCTCCGGCTTATACGCCGCGTCCAGTGCAGCGACCTCGGCGGCAATATTCCCACGGAGCGTGGAATCAACCTTCTTTATGACGTACTTGTAGTCGTCAAAGCTTACCTCCGCACAGGCGAGCCGGACGGCCTCCGCCGCTTCCTCGCCCGATACGCCGCGGCTTTCGGTGTCTATGACCACGCAGTCGCCCTCAGGCAGCTTCTTCCCGGCGAAGATGACGCTCGTGGGCAGCCCGCGGCGGCGGAGCTGCACGCCGGTGTCGTTCGCGCCGGTGAAATCGTCGGCAATTATCAGATATCTGTCCATTTACTCACTCCCAGTGCAGCGCGAACTGCGTCGCGCACTCGATGGAATTGACAAGGCTCAGCTCGCTGGCATTTCCGTGCCCGGCGTGGCCCATGGCGGTGCCGTGGTCGACGCTCACGCGGATTATCGGCAGCCCGCAGGTGATATTCACGCCCGCGACGGCGCCCCACTCCTTCTTCTCCTGGTCGTAGACGAAGCCCACGACCTTCATAGGGATGTGGCCCTGGTCATGGTACATTGCCACGACGATGTCGAACCAGCCGCCGCGCAGCTTGCTGAACACCGTGTCCGGCGCCACGGGGCCGGTGCAATCGATCCCCTCGGCCTTCGCGGCCTCCACAGCCGGGGTGATCTCCTCGATTTCCTCGCGGCCGAACAGCCCGTTTTCGCCGCAGTGCGGGTTCAGCCCCGCCACGCCGACACGCGGGTTCTCGATACCCAGCTTCCGGCAGGCGTCCGCCGCCATGCGGATGCAGTCGAGCACGCGCTCCTTTTTCACCCTGTCGCAGGCCTCGCGGAGCGAGACGTGCGTGGAAACGTGGACAACGCGCATGTTTTCATGCATGAGCATCATGGTGTATTTCTTCGTGTTGGTGTAGTGCGCGTAAATCTCCGTGTGACCGGAGAAGTGGTGCCCGGCGAGGTTGATGGCCTCCTTGTTCAGGGGGTTGGTCACCGTGCCGTCCACCTCTTTGGCCATGGCGAGCTCGATGGCCTTAACGACGCACTTGAAGGCCGCATCGCCCGCTTCGGCGCTTATCTTGCCGGGGACGACCTTATCCATGCCCTCAAGGCCCGGGTCTATGACGTCTATAGTGCCGAATTCGAACTTCGCGTCCGCCACGGACTTAATCTCGTTGATTCTTATGTCGCTCCTGCCGGTGAAGCCGGCGGCGCGCTCCATTATGTACGGCGAGCCCACGACGAGCGGGCGGCAGTACTCATATACCTCGCTCTTTGCGAGGGCTTTTACGGAGATCTCCGGCCCGACGCCCGCCGGGTCGCCCATTGTTATCGCAAGGATCGGCTTCATGCCGCGCCTCACATTCCGGCCATGCGCATGGTGCGCAGCACGTTCTCCGCCGCGAAGGCCAGGTTCTCCTCGGAATGCTCCTTGAGCACGGAGAAGTCCTGCGGCAGGCGGTTGATCGGGAATATTGCGGTGACGCCCTCGCCGTAGGCGGCGTCCACGTCGTAGTCCGCGCCGCCGACGATGGCGATAACGGGCTTCGCCTGCTTCACCGCCCTGCGGGCCACGCCGATGACGACCTTGCCGCGCAGGCTCTGGGAGTCTATCTTGCCCTCGCCGGTGAAAATAACGTCGGCGTCCTTGATAGCCTCGTCGAAGCCGACGGTGTCGAGCACGGTCTCGATGCCCATCTGCAGCCTCGAGCCGAAGAAGGCGACCATGCCGGCGCCCATAGCGCCCGCAGCGCCCGCGCCGGGGATCTCGGCCACGTCGACGCCCACGTCGCGCTTGATGACCTCGGCAAGGTGGCGCAGGCCCTGGTCGAGGAACTCGACCATCTCGGCGTCCGCGCCCTTCTGGGGCCCGAAGATATAGGCCGCGCCGGTCTTGCCGTACATCGGGTTGTCTATGTCGCACATGGTGACCATCTCGACGCTCTTCAAAGCGTCGTCCAGGCCGGACATATCAATCTTCTCGATGTCCTTCAGCGTCCCGCCGACGGGCACAAAGCTCTCTCCAGCGGCGTTGTAGAACTTGACGCCCGCGGCAGCGGCCGCACCGCAGCCGCCGTCGTTCGTGGCGCTGCCGCCGAGGCCGACGACGAGCTTTTTGGCCCCGCTGCGGGCCGCGTCCGCTATCAGCTCGCCCACGCCGTAGGTCGTGGTGCCGGAGGGGTCCTTGTGGTCGCCCACCATGGGCAGGCCGGCCGCGGCTGCCATCTCGAGCACGGCGGTGACGCCGCCGTCGATCAGCCCGTAGTAGCCCTCGCACTTCTCAAACCAGGGGCCGGTGACGGTCCTGGTCACCTTCTCGCCGCCCACGGCGGTCAGGAAGGCGTCAACGCTGCCCTCGCCGCCGTCCGCGACGGGGATGGACTGCACGGCGCAGCCGGGGAATATCTTTTCGATGCGCTCCGCGATGAGCTGGCACACGCGGGTGGAAGACATGGTGCCCTTAAAGGAATCGGGTATAAGAACCGCTTTTTTCAATGCAAAAACCTCCACTTACTTGCTTTTACAGGCCCTTCGGCCTGCTCACAACCGTCTTTTGGTTATGAAAACCGCGCCGGCCCGGCAGGGCCGGCGCGTAGGTCATGCCGGGTAAGTTATTAGCGCTGTGCCGGCTCTCACACCACCATGACGGACACGCCGTCGGGGATGGAGAGGATGGAGCCGTCCTTGATGCCCTTGGCGGCGAGGATCTCGTCGGCCTTGGCCAGGGCCTCCTCCATGGAGTGGGCCGGGACCATGTGCAGGTCGGAGACCATGTCGTCCGGGGCGTCGGAGACAAACACAACGGTGGCGCGCATCAGCAGACGGGCGAAAATCTGGCTCTGCCACTGGTCGATGATGGTCTCGGTGGGCGGAGTGGCGATGAAGGTGTCCATCATGCGCTGCAGATTCTTCTCGTCGCGGAAGGTTTCATAGAAAACCTTGCCGCCGTGGCCGTCGTTGCACTTGCTGAGCATGATGATGACGCCGCCCTCTTTGACGGTGGCCTCAGCGGCGGTCATGCCCTTGACGGACTGATAGATGTTCTGGTCCAGCGGATAGCCGCCGTTGGTGGAGATGACGATGTCGCTCATGTTTGCGGGCACCTGGCACTGGCTGCTCAGGAACTCGCGGCCGACACGGTGGGCCAGGTCGACGTCGCCGGCGACGGCGTAAATCGGGGTCTTGTTGGAGTCGTTGATGACGTTGACGATGTAGGCCAGGTGTGCGGCGCGGGCGGCATACAGCATATCGTTGTGGATGGGGTTGCCGTCCACTATGCCGGTGCGGCTGTGCGGATCGTCGATGAACTTGCCGTTGTGGTTGTAAACAACGGTCTTGCGGGAGGCGATGCCGGGCAGGATGCTCTTGCGGCCGCCGGAGAAGCCCGCGAAGAAGTGGGGCTCGATGAAGCCCTCGGCCACCAGCAGGTCGGCCTCGACGGCCAGCTTGTTGACGATCAGGTCGCCGCCGCTGGGCAGCTTGCCGATGTAGACGAGGTTGTCGGTGTCGTCGCAGTCGTGGACGACTATCTTCTCGTTGGCGACAATGTCCTCACCAAACTTGTTGATGAGCTCTTCCTTGGTGGTCTCGCGGTGGCAGCCGGTAGCTACAAGCAGAGTGATGTCGGCGTCGGGGCTTCCCTTGCGGATCTCCTCGAGCATCGGGGGGATGATGACCTTGCTGGGCACCGGGCGGGTGTGGTCGGAGCAGATGATGACGACCTTCTTCTTGCCCTCGGCCATGACGGCCAGGGTCGGGGTGCCGATGGGGTTGGCCATGGCGGTGCGGACGAGCTCGTCGGGGGTGCCGGCGGGCTTGTACTCGTGCATGTGGCTCTCCATCACGCCGGCAAAGCGGCTCTCGGGAATATCAAGGCTCAGGAAATCCTTGCCATACGGAAACTTAACTACAGGCATTTCAAACTACCTCCAGATATATAAATTGATTGTGTCCTTACATGCCACGGGGCAG
The DNA here is from genome assembly GCA_018712985.1 of Candidatus Scatomorpha intestinavium. Taxonomy (GTDB): domain Bacteria; phylum Bacillota; class Clostridia; order Oscillospirales; family Oscillospiraceae; genus Scatomorpha; species Scatomorpha intestinavium. Next base: position 32,036 of record DVGA01000034.1, on the reverse strand, counting down.
GTGGCAAAAACCGCCTGCCCTGATGGTTTTTATGTAGCTCAGGCTTTGCCGGCCTTCTTGGCGGCAACCTTGGCCTGACGCTTTACTTCGTACTTGTGCAGGAAGCTGACAAGAATCGGGCAGAGGATGGCGGTCACGATGCAGCTCGCGGCCATCTGAGCGGTAGCAGCGGTCTCGTAGGGAGCGAGGCTGGGGTCAGCCTGAGCAAGGGAGGCCGGGGTGCTGGCCGCGTTGCCGGCGGTGGTGCCGATGGCGCCGCCAGCTTCGGGGTGCTTGCTCTTGATGAGGCGCATGCAGAGATAGCCGCCCAGGCCGGTGAGCAGGCAGCAGATAACGCCGAGGAAGATGCCCGGGATGCCGGCGGTCAGGAGCTGCATGAAGTTGAGGCCCGCGCCGAGGGGGAACGCGAAGAAGGGGATCATCATGGTAGCGCCGGGGGCGCAGAACTCACGGATGTCCTCGTCGAGGTTGCCGAGGATGCAGCCCACGGCGATGGGGACGATGCTGCCGACGAGCACCATGAAGGGGATATCGGCCGCGCCGCTGACACCCATGGCGACCATGGTCAGGAACGGGCCGTCGTTGATGGAGAGGATGGAAACAGCGCCGACGTCGCTGGAGTCGCCGAACTCACCGGCAAGGGCGGAGTAGAGGCCGCCGTTGGAGTTGGTGATGGCGCCAATCAGTGCCAGCGGGGTGAGGCCGAGAATGCCCTCGGGTCCCCAGAGCTGGTTGACGATGATGCCGAGCGCAGCACCGATAACGAACTTAATCGCGGTAAGTATAACGCCCTTTGCAAGGGGTATGCCGGCGGACTTGACGTTTATCTGCGCGCCGTTGCAGAACAGGAACACTGCCAGGATAGGCATTGCGCCGCTCTTCCACAGATAGGTCGTAAAAGTGCCGTCGCCGCCGATGGTGATGGCCTCGGGCAGCCAGGTGTTGAAGGCGGCGCCCAGCAGCAGAGGTATGACCATCAGGCCGCCGGGAATTTTCTTTACCGTTTTCAGGATCTTCATTTCTTCCTTTTCCTCCTCAAAAAATAGATGCGATGTTCTGCGAAACGTTCCGAAAACCCCTCTTGTTTTCGGGAAAACCACACCTCCTTTTCCAAAAAGACATGCAATTTTCTGGCATTTTTGTTGCCAATTTTCACAGTTTCACTATTGTTTTGAAGCTGTATGTGTTGGAAATTATACAATAACATGCGGTTATTGTCAAGATAAACAGGAGCGAAAAGATAAGATTTTGATTTCTCCCCATTATGCACAATATGCAGTATTTGCCGTTTTTCAAGCAAATACTGCATATTTTCGCAAAACATATTACGGAAATACTTAATTTGTCCGCCCTGCAAGGTCAACCGTTATTCGTGCGAAAAACACTGAGAGCGATTCAAGTATTCTCTCCCTGTTTTGCACAACCGCCGGCAGCTGCTCCGGCGGCAATTCGAGCCTTGCGCCGCTCCCCTCGAGCCTTACTCGGAAGTCTGAAAACCCGAGAGCGTGCAGGGCGTTTTCGCTGCGCTCTATTTTTTCCAGGTCGGCGCGCGTGATCGGCGTCCCCGTAGGCACCCTCGTCGCAAGGCAGGCGTATGAGGGCTTGTCCGCGGTGAACAGCCCAGCCGCGGCGGACATCTCGCGCACCATGGCCTTGGTTATCCCGCACAGCCTGAGCGGCGAGAGCACGCCCAGCTCGGCGAGGGCCTGCATCCCCGGCCGGTCGTCCACCTTATCGGAGGCGTTCGTGCCGTCTATCACGGTTTCGTACCCGTCCTGCGCAGCGTGCTCGAAAATCAGCGAAAAAATCGCCCTCTTGCAGTAATAGCAGCGCCGCGGCCCGTTTTCCGCCACCTCCGGCACGGACAGCACGTCGGTTTCGATAACCTGCATTTCCGCGCCCGTCTCTCCGGCCAGGCGCCGCGCGTCGTCCAGTTCAAACTGCGGCTGGAACGGCCCTTTCACAAAATAAGCCCTCACGTCCGCGCCGAGCCGCCGCGCCTCATAGAGCAGCAGTGCCGAATCCGTCCCGCCCGAGAAGGCGAGGGCGCATTTGGGATGCTGAGAGAAGAATTCCTTCAAATCCATGTCACATCACACCCAGCAGTATGGCATGCGGCAGAAGCCCATGCAGAGCTGAGCCGCGCAGAGTCCGAGGCAGAGGCTGTTCATGCCCCTCCCGCCCATCTGGAAGCCCGCCCGGCGGTTTGTATACACCGTGCCGCCGTGCTGCAGCTCTTCCACCAGGCTGCGGTAGTCCTGGTTCCCGGGCTCCATGGAGGCTGCCCGCTGGGCGTATTCTATGGCCGTTATCCTGTTGCCCATGCCGGAGTTTGCAATGGCCGCAAGGTAGTACCAGCGCGCGTCGCGCTCCGAGGCCGGGACGGAGGAGAGCGCCGTGAACGCCTCCTTGAAATGCCCCGCGCGGATGTAGTTTTCAGCCGCGCGGTACTCCGTGCGCTCCTCCTGGCCGTACTGCTGCTGATATCCCCCGCTCCAGGCCTGCTGCCAGGCTGTCCAGGGGTCCTGCTCCTGCTGTCCATACCCGTAGCCGTAACCGCCGTAGCCGCCGGCGCCGTAGCCGTTGGACCCGTACCTGTCGGCCTCGCCGCTCTTTATGGCGTCGTAGGCGGCGTTTATCTCGTTCATTTTCTCCGCCGCAGCCTTGTTGCCGGGGTTGCGGTCGGGGTGGTATTTTTTTGCCAGGGCGCGGTATGCCGCTTTGATCTCCTCGTCGCTCGCGTCGCGCGAAACGCCGAGTACCTCATATGGGTCACGATTCAACGGCTGCTCCCCCTTCCTTTCTGTGTCGTTTCTCCATCTCGATATTATATCGCAGCCAGACGCCGGAATAGAGTATATTTCGCATTATGTCCACGTCCCTGACGAGCGGCAGCAGCTCGAACTGCTCCGAAGCCTCACCTATCAAAACGGTGAGCAGGGCGTAAAGCTCCTCCTCGCTCTTCCCCTCCGCGAATTTTGCGAGCGGGTTGTAGCGGGAGTGCGCGGTGTCCTCCGGCAGGTCGACAACCGCGTCCATGATGTAAATGAATTCCCCGAGCTCCTCTCCGAAGCGCCTTATGCGCGGCCCCCAGGTGCTGTCGAGCCCGTAGTCGAAAACCTCGCCCATGAGCCTCCCAAAGCAGCGCGCCCCGGCATCCGGGTCCGTTTCTCCCGAGGACTCTATGCCCGCCAGCTCCTCAAGCCGCTCCTCTATAAAGCCGCAGCGGGCCGGGTAGTCCTCCTTAACCCTGCTGTACGCACCGGAAAGCGCCGCGGCCTCCGCCCGGCGCATAACGCGTCGCTCGTCGCGCCAGTCGTCCATGAAATTGAGATAGGCCAGCGCCACGTTCATGTCCGCGGCGTAGTCCGTAAATGCGCTCGCCCGCCACGGGTTCTCGCTGAGCGGATGCGCTGCGCAGCGCGCCGAGCCGCTCTCCTCCTCCGGCTCGCACATGGAGCTGAGCAGCAAAACAAGGAAGGTCATGTCGTAATTGAGCGTGAACCTTGCGGCGGCGCCGTGCCTGCGCTTGAGCGTGCGGCACAGCCCGCAGTAATACGCGCGGTAGCGTTCTATCTGCTCCTCGGTCATGATCTCCCGGTTGGCGATAACGTATCCGAACATATCAGGTGTTCCTTATAAAGGATGTACCGCACTTGCGGCATACAACCCTTATCTTGCCCTTTCCGCGCGGCACGCGCAGCAGTGTACGGCATGAGGGGCACCGGAAGAACCGATAGTCCCTGCGCTGCACCCAGCGCTCCCTCAGGCCGCGGAAATATCCGCGCACGGAGGCGGTAGCGCGCAGGAAGTTCGCGTTTTCCTGCCTGCGTTTGGCCACGTTGCGCGAGAAAACACGGAAATATACATAAATGGCCCCGACAATGGCCAGGAACCAGATTGCCAGCTGTGCGTCAGAGTTTAGGAATAGGGACAGCACCAGGGCCAGGCACACAACGATTGATATAAATCTCGTAAGCTGGTCGCTCCCGTTGCGCCCGATCATGAATCTTGCCAACTTTTCCCGCATTTAGCTTCACCTTTCTGCTAAATATATATCGAATTGCCCCAGGGGGCATAAATTACAGTAATTATATTAGCATTGTGCTTGCGATGATTTGTCAATAATCTGTGAATTTGGCGGCGGCGGACGCAAAATATTGTTCTATTTCTGCCCTTGACGCCCGGCAGGAGCCCTGTATCATGGTGCCCGTCCCGCCGCCGCGCCCGGATATCGCCGCGTTTATTTCCCTCGCCGCGGCCCGCAGGTCCACGTTCCGGCTGCCGATTATATAGCGGTAATCGCCGTCCGCCCCGGAAAAAGCGGCGCACACGCCGCCCGCGGCCTCCATCCCGGCGTTTACCAGCTCGCGCAGCGTCACGGGGTCCATGTCCGGCTCGAACAGGCACATGTTACCCTCGGTGGGAACGAGCGAGGCAGCCTTCAGGCCCAGCAGCTCCTTTTTCAGCGCCGTCAGGGCAGAGCGCAGCTCCTCGCGCTCCGCGAGCGCCTTCCTGACGGCCAGGGCGGTTTCCAGCCTTTTGGCCGAGAGCGCGGCGGAGACGGCCGAGTTCTGCACATGCACGGCGGCATAGTCACGGTAAGCCGCCTCTCCGGCGAGCACCGTCAGCCTCGTCCCCCCGCGGTGGCGCATGGAGTCTATGACCTTTATCACGCCTATCTCCCCGGTGCGGGCGACGTGCGGCGCACAGCAGGCGCATAGGTCCACGCCCTCGATCTCCACGAGCCTCACCTGCCCGGCGAGTTCCTTCTTGCTGCGGAAATCGAGAGCTTTCAGCTCCTCTCTTCCCGGCAGCAGGGTGCGCACCGGCACATTGCGCCACACGGCGCGGTTGGCTTCGAGCTCGACCGCCTCGATGTCCTGCGGCGAGAGCTCGCCGGAAAAGTCGAGCGTCATGGCGTTCTCGCCCATGTGGAAGCCCACATTGTCATAGCCGAACAGGCGGTGCACTGTGCCGGAGACTATGTGCTCGCCGGAGTGCGACTGCATCCTCGCAAAGCGCACGTCCCAGTCGACGGTGCCCTCAACCTCTGTCCCCGGCTCGAGCGGCCCGGGCAGGATGTGGGCGATGTCCCCGTCCTCCGTCTCCGCAAGGCGCGCTATGCGCATCCCGCCCAGCGTGCCGCTGTCCGCTTCCTGGCCTCCCCCGCCCGGGAAAAAGGCCGTCCGCTCCAGCCGCACGTCGAATCCGTCCCCGCACTGCCCACAGGAGACGACGCGGGAAACAAAGTGCGACGCATGTCCGTCGGTATAATAAAGCCTTTCGGTCAAATCCAACACCTCAAAATGGCAGTTTAGCACATTCCCCGACCTTTTTCAACCCGGACTGCGTCCGTAGGCATAGCGCCGCGCCTTTGGCGCGGCGTGAGGGCCGCAAAATGGGCGCGTTGGCGGGCTACGGCCTCCGGACACAGTCCGGTCGCCGGGCAAAGCACGGAGCCTTGTCTCCGTGCTTTGCCCGGCGCTTTGCCTCCAGGCGCAGCCTGGCTTGACGGGAGGCGGCAGTTATTATATACTTGGCAGGAGTTGAAAAAACTGCTGGAGGCGCGATATGAAAATACTGTACCTCATTAACTTCGCCGGCAAGGCGGGCACGGAGAAATATGTTGAAAACCTTGTCCGCATTTTCTCCGCCGCCGGGCACGAGTGCCACTTTGCCTATTGCGTCCCCGGCGAGCTGAGCCGCAAAATGGAGGACTGGGGCGTCCCCTCGCTGCAGCTCGACCTCGGCCGCAGCGGCGCGTTTTCCGCCCCGAAGCGCCTTGCGCGCTACTGCTCAGAGCACGGCATAGAGGTCATACACGCTCAGTACCCCCGCGAAAACATCATTGCCCTCCTCTCGCTGCGTCACAACAGCGCGCCGCGCGTGGTGTACACCAACCACCTGACGCAGCGCTCCGGCGCGCGCTGGCGGCTGCTGAACAAGGTCTTCACCCCGCGCGACCACAAAATAATCGCCGTCTGCCGCGAGGGCCGGGACATCATGATACAAAACGGCGTCTGCCCCGAGCGCATAGAGGTCATATATAACGGCGTTGAGCCCGCGAAGGACCGCAGCAGGGACCACTCCGCGCGCATGGGCCTCGGCGTCGGGGAGGACGACTTCATGATGACCATCCTCGCGCGCTACGCCCCGGAAAAGGGCCTCGATTTCCTGCTCGACTCGCTCGCGCTGCTCCGCTCTCTGACGGACAGGCCCTTCCGCTGCGTCGTCTGCGGCGACGGGGAGGGATACGAGGCCTTCGCACAGCGCAAGCAGTCCCTCGGGCTCGGCGGTGTGGTAATTCAGGCCGGCTTCCGGCGCGACACGGCGGACATCCTCCGCGCTTCCGACCTCTATCTGAACACCAGCAGCTGCAACGAGGCCATGAGCTTTGCGATACTCGAGGCGATGAATGCCGCGCTGCCCCTCGTCGTGACCGACGTCGGCGGCAACCGCGACCTTGCGGAGACGAACACCGTCTGCGGCCGCGTAGTGCAGTACGGCGACACGGAGGGCTTCGCCCGCGCCATATTGGAGCTCATGGAGGACGACGTAAAGCGCGCCGAGCTCTCCGCCGCCGCCGGCAGGAAAATAGACGAGGAATTCGACCTCAACAAGCTCGCATGGGACGTTTTCCGTGCTTATCAATAAAAAAGGAATAACAACAACCGGAGGTAATCCAAAATGATTGACGAAAAAGGCAGGCTCTTCGGCAAGGTCAACATAGTCGACCTGCTGATAATCCTCATCGTGCTCGCCGCCGCGGCCTTCCTCGGCTACCACTTCCTCGGCCCGGACAGCACGGTTGCCAACACCGAGCACGTCCGGCTCACGCTCTACTGCGAGGAGTCCGCCGACTACGCCGTTGAACAGCTTGTCGAGGGCGCCGAGGCCTGGGACTCCGAAAATAACGTCACTCTCGGCACGCTCACTGAGTGGCGCGTGGGCGATTCCAAGAGCTATGTCACCGACGCCAACGGCGAGGTCATCCAGCTCGCGCGGGACGGCTACTGCTCCGCCACGCTCGTTGTGGAGGGCGAGGGAGTCGTTGGCTCCCACGGCGTGACCATAGGCGGCACCCTCTATGCCGTGGGCCAGTCCATGAGCGTCTATTTTGACGACTGCAAGCTCTTCCTGCGCGTATCCGGCATCGAGGTGATCGAATGAGCTCCGCCCACTCCCGGGAAAGCGGGGTGACGGGCCTTGCTTAAAAGCAGCGTGCTCGGCCGGCTGTACGGCTGGTGGCTCTGCTCGGCCATATTCCGGCTGCTGAGGGGCATATACCGCCCCTTCGCCCGGGCCTTTCCCAACAGCGCGGTGGTGAATTTCCTCCGCCGCCCGCCCAAAATCGAGCGTTGGTACGCAAACAGCCTTGTCTGCCGGGCGATAGACGCGGTCTACCGCTTCCTGCTGCGCATTTTCGGCGCGATAATAAACGCCCTGCGCCCCGCGGCCGGGGGCAGCTTCTTCGTCCGCGCGGCCTCGGGCTCGTATTTCCTGCGCTTCGAGGTCCTGCTCGGCTGCTTCACCTTTGTGATGTTCGTCGCACCGCACGAGATGTGGTCGAACTCCTACGCCGTGCTCGGCGCAGCCGGCCTTTTCGGCGTGGCGTTCCTGATGTCCGCCGCCGGGGCAAGGCGCGAGGTGTTCCCGCGCGAATTCGGCCTGCCCTTCCTGCTCTTCGTAATGGCCTGTGTGGGCAGCCTCGGCTTCACGTCCGACCGCTCGGACAGCCTCCGCGTGCTCATGTTCTTCGCCGCGGCCTTCCTTTTCATGTACGCCGCTGTGATCGGCATAAGCACAAAGGAGCAGCTCAGGCGGCTGATGGGCTTCATCTACGCCGCCGTGATGTTCACCGCGCTCTACGCCTTCTATCAGCGCGTGATGGGCGTGGAGGTCAGCGCGTCCTTCACGGACCTCGACCTCAACGTAGGCGTGCCAGGGCGCGTCTACTCCACGCTCGACAACCCGAACAATTACGCCGAGTTCCTCGTGCTGTTCACCCCGCTCTCCACGGCCTATGCCATGACGGAAAAGCGCACATTCCGGCGGCTTGTCCTGAGCTGCCTTATCGTGCTGCCGCTCGGCGCGCTCGTCATGACCTATTCGCGCGGCTGCTGGCTGAGCATAGCGCTTTCCGTCGTCATCTTCGTCTATTACACGGACAAGCGCCTCATCCCCGTGGGCCTCGTGGCCTGCATTTTGCTCATCCCCTTCCTGCCGGACAGCATAATGACCCGCATATCGACCATCTTCAACTCGCACGACAGCTCCGCCAACCACCGCCTCACCACCTGGCGCGGCATCATCAACATGATAGGCGACTACGGCATCACCGGCATCGGCATGGGGCCGAACACCTTTGCGGAGCTCTACCCCGACTACGCGCTCACGGGTGCCACCCGCGGCGTATACCACTCGCAGATGCTCTATATGGAGCTGATTCTCGAGACCGGCGCGCTCGGCTTCATCTCGTTCATGTGGTTCATGCTGCGGGAGGTAAAAAACGCCGCCTTCGACCTCTTCAAGGCCCGTTCGCAGGAGGTCCGCATGGCCCTCATCGCCTGCGGCGCGTCCTTCGGCGGCATCGCCGTGGCCGGCATCTTCGAGTATATCTGGTTCTATCCGCGCGTGCTCTTCGCGTTTTTCATCCTGCTCGGCGTCATGCTCGCCGCCGCGCGCCTTGCGAGGGAAGAGGGATGCGCACGCTGACAAGGGAGGAAGCGCGCCGCTTCCTCCTTTTTCACAGCGGCCTGCTCGGCGAACGCCGCTTCACCGGCGATACGGGTGCGCTCGAATTCGTAAGGCAGTGCGGCTGCATACAGTTTGACCCCGTGGACGTCTGCGGCAGGAACGCCGAGCTCACGCTCGCCTCCCGCGTCGGAGGCTTTACCCGGGATACGCTCAGCCGCCTGCTGTATTCGGACCGCTCGCTCATAGACTACCCGGACAAAAACCTTGCGATAATCCCCGCGGAGGACTGGCCGTATTTTGAGCGTTACCGCGCCTCGGCCATGGCCTCCGGCGCTCGCTTTGAGGGCCTTGCGGAGCTTGAGCGCTTCGCGCTCGATTACATACGCGAAAACGGCCCCGTGAGCGCAGACACGCTGCCGGTAAGCGGTAAAATACGCTGGTACTCCGCCATCCACTGGAGCGGCAGCAGCCACGTTGAATCCAACGCCGCCCGCTCCGTGCTCGAGCAGCTATACACCTCCGGCGAGCTTGTCATCCACCACAAGCAGGGCTCAAGGAAGTTCTATGACCTCGCCTCGCGCTGCCTCAGCCCCGCGCTGCTCGCGGCGGGCGACCCGCTCCCGGATGAGGACGATCACCGCGCCTGGCGCGTCCTCCGCCGTATACGCGCCGTCGGCGCGCTCTGGAACCGCCAGTCGGACGCCTTTCTGAACATCCCCGGCATGAACAGGGCCGCTGTGCGCAATGGGGCGTTTGAGCGCCTCCTCTCCCGCGGGGAGATCTCTGAAGCGCGCGTCGAGGGGCTGAGCGCTCCCCTCTACATCGCGTCGTCCTCCATTCCGCTGCTTGAGGGCCTCCTCTCCCCCTCCGTGCCGCCGCTGCGGGGCCGCTGCGAATTCCTCTCCCCGCTCGACCCGCTGCTGTGGGACAGGCGGCTGATACGCGAGCTTTTCGGCTTCGACTACACCTGGGAGATATACACCCCGGCGGAAAAGCGCAAATACGGCGTCTACACGCTGCCCATACTCTCCGGCGAGCGCTTTGCCGGGCGCATTGACGCGGCCGCGGACCGCCGGCGCGGCGTCCTCACGGTGAAAAACGTATATTACGAAAGCGGCGTCCGCCGGACAAAAAAGCTCGACGCCGCGATAAGCTCCGCCGCGCGCCGCCTTGCGCGGCTGAACGGCTGCAAAAGCGTGGAATACCTTTGATTTTTCCCTTTTCAACAGGCTTTTCGCCGCAAGATAAAAATGCCGCCCCTCCAAAAGGAGGGGCGGCGTTTTTGCGCCGTTCAGGCGTTGCCCAGCTTGAAGACTATGCCCACCACAGCACTCGCGGCGATGTATATCACCGGATGAAGCTTCTTGGTCGGCTTGAAATTGGTGAGGAAAGCGAGCACGGCTGCGAGGATGATCGGCCCTACGCAAAAGAAATCGGCTATATTCCCCGTCTGCTCATACAGGGATGGATTGAAGAGCGACTCGCCCAAAACCGAAATGCCGGCGGCGGCGATGAGCGCCGTGGAGGCCGGGCGCAGGCCGTAAAACGCCCCGAGCACATACTTGTTGTCGTGGAAGCGCTGGAGCATCTTGGCCAGAAGGATAACGAGGATTATTCCCGGCAGTATGGTGCCGAGCGTTGCGAGTATCGCTCCGGGGATGCCGCCGACCGTGTAGCCGACGTAAGTAGCCATGTTTATGCCTATCGGCCCCGGGGTGCTCTCACTCACGGCAAGCATGTCGAGCACCTGCGCGCTCGTGAACCACGCCGTTTTCTCGCCGAGGTCGTAGAGGAACGGCAGCGTGGCCATGCCTCCGCCGACGGCGAATATGCCTATCTTCAAAAACTCCCAGAAGAGCTGGAGGAGCAGCAGCGCGTAGCTCATGCGCCCTCGCCTCCCCTCTTATTGGAGATAAGCGTTATAACTATGCCGGCAACGGCCGAGGCCACCACCAGGATGATCGGCGAAATCTCGGTGAAAACGCTCAGAAGGAATATCGGCAGGAAAATGATCACGATGCTCTTCCAGTCCACCATCGCGCTCTTCCAGAGCTTTATAATGGCGTTCACAATAAGCACGACCACGCACGCCCTGATGCCTGCGAACGCGTTCTGCACCACCGGGTACTCGGCGAAAGCGGTGAGGAAGGCGGCGATTATCGTGATTATCACAAGGCTCGGCAGCGCGGAGGCGAAGCCGGCCACAAAGCCGCCCAGCGTCCCCTTGCGGTGCTGGCCGATAAACGCCGAGGTGTTTATCATAATGATGCCGGGAAGGCACTGCGCCATGGCGTAATAGTCCATGACCTCCTCCTCGGTGACCCAGTGGTGCTTTTCCACTATGTCCCGCTGGAGTATCGGGAGCATGGCGTACCCCCCGCCGAAGGTGAGCCCGCCCACCTTCACGAAAGCCCAGAAGAGGCTCAGGTATTCTTTCATTGCCCTCTCATCTCATTTCCCCGTATTTTGGCCGGGCGGAATTTCCGCCCGGCCGTTTTATTAAGCTCTATGCAGCATTCAGCGCAGTTATTTTCTCAGGCCCTCGGCATACGCCGCGTATTTGGCCACGCGCTCACCGCACTGCGCGCGGTTTTCGCCCTGCGCGAGGATATACACCTTTATCTTCGGCTCGGTGCCGGAGGGCCGGACGATAAACGCCGTCCCATCCTGCAGCTCGAAATACAGCACGTTGGAGCCGGAGATATGCGTCTTGCCCACTACGCCGATGTCCGCGAGCATGATCTTCCCGCTCTGGTAATCGCGCATCCCGAGCACGGCCGTCCCGCCGATCTCCTTTGGCGGGTTCGCGCGGAGAGAGGCCATGAGCGCTTTCATTTTTTCAAGGCCGTCCAGCCCCGGCATAACGAGGTTGAGCGTCTTTTCCTCGAACCAGCCGTATTTTTCATACAGCTTGTCCAGCGCGTCCGCGAGGGTCATGCCGCGGGAGAAATAATAGGCTGCCATTTCCGCAATCATCATGGAGGCTGTCACGGCGTCCTTGTCGCGGACGTAGTCGCCCATCATATAGCCGTAGCTCTCCTCATAGGCGAGGATGTACTCATACGAGCCGTCGCGCTTGTACTCGGCGAGCTTCTCGGCCATGAACTTGAAGCCGGTGAAGGTCTCGTCAACGTGTATCCCGTTGCGCTCGGCGATCTCACGCCCCATGTTCGTCGTGACGATGGTCTTTATGAACGCCGCTTTGGCCGGCAGCGTGCCCTTGGCGCGGCGGGCGTTGATGATATAGTCGAGCAGCAGCACGCCCATCTGGTTGCCGGTGATGGTGTGGTACTCCCCGTCGGCCCCGCGCACCATCGTGCCCACGCGGTCGGAATCCGGGTCCGTGCCGATTATCAGGTCGCTGCCCACCTGCTTGGCGAGGTCGACGGCGAGATAGAAACCTTCAGGGTTCTCCGGGTTCGGGCTCTCAACAGTGGGGAAATTGCCGTCGATCACCATCTGCTTCGGCTCAGGATAGAGCTGCTTCACGCCGAGGCGCCTCAGCGCCTCCGGCACGAGCTTGTACCCGGCCCCGTGGAAGGGCGTGTAGACTATCTTGAACTCGTCCGCCACCTGCTTCACGATGTCCGGGTTTATGGACATGCTTAGCACGTTCTCGAGGAAGGCCTCGTCCGTCTCCGCGCCGATGACGCTTATCATGCCGCTCTCGACGGCAGAATCGAAGCTCATGCGCTTCACGCCGTGGAAGATGTCGATCTCCGACATCTTTTTCGCCACGGCCGCGGCGTGCTGCGGCGGGAGCTGCGCCCCGTCCGACCAGTACACCTTGTAACCGTTGTACTCGCGCGGGTTGTGGCTTGCGGTGATGTTTATTCCTGCGGTCGCGCCGTAATGTATGACGGCAAAGCTGAGCTCCGGCGTGGGGCGCAGCGCGTCGAAAATGCGGACCTTTATGCCGTTTGCCGCCATAACGCACGCTGCCTCGCGCGCGAAGCTCTCGCTGTTCAGGCGGCAGTCGTAGCATACGACCACGCCCTTTTCGCAGGCCGCCTCTCCCTCGGCCTTCACGACCTCGGCGAAGGCCTGGGTGGCCCAGCGTATGACGTGCACGTTCATGCGGTTGAGCCCCACCGCCATTATGCCGCGCAGCCCGGCGGTGCCGAACTCCAGCGGGGCGTAAAAGCGGCTTTCTATCTCCTTCTCGTCCCCGGCAATCGAGGAGAGCTCCTTCCACTCCTCCTCGCCCAGCGCGGGGCTGTCCAGCCAGTACTGATACTCTTCCTTATAGCTCCTCATCATTTACTGCATCTCCTTCAAGTAAGGTCTGCGCATCCTCCAGCAGGGTCTCGGGGACGTAGATATCCACGCCCTCGGCGCTCATGCCGAGCATGAGGTTGCCGAAGCCACCATAGTGCGGATAACGCTTGAAGTGCGGTATTTCAGCGGAGTCGAGCAGGCTCTCGACTATCGCGTCGCCCATGTCCATCTGCGTGCAGCCGATAAGCCTGGCCGGCACGACAAACTCGCCGTTTTCGTCCTTTGGCCAGAGCTCGGCCAGTTTGCCGGGCAGATCCCTGCCCCAGCCGGGTTCAAATTCCATAGCCTTACCTCCCCGGCTCACTTGTGGTAACGCGAGCCGCTGTTTATTGTGAGCGCCCTGTACACCTGCTCGGCGAGCATTACCCTCGCCAGATGGTGCGGGAACGTCATCTCCGACATTGAGAGCTTCAGATCCGCGCGGCCCTTCACGTCCCCGCTCAGGCCGTATGAGCCGCCCACGATGAAGCAGACCCGGGACCGCCCGCCTTCCGCGGCGGTATTCAGCAGCTTTGCGAGTCCCTCGCTCGGCATATGCCGGCCTTCTATGCACATAGCCACCGTCAGCGCGCCCTTTGGCACCGCGCGCTCTATAGCCTCGCCCTCGCGCCGCAGCGCGGCGGCTATCTCCGCGTCCGACGGCCGCTCCGACAGCCGTACCTCCGCTATTTCCTTCAGCTCGAAGCGGCAGAGCGAGCCGAGGCGCTTTTCATACTCGGCGAAGGCCGAAATATAATGCGCCTCGCGCATCCTGCCTACACAGACGAAGGTCACGCCGAGCATCGCTTTTCCTCTAAGATAAGCGGCCCGAGCGGAGGCGCCACGAGCAGCTCGCAGCGCGCCGAGCTCCCACTCAGCGCCGAGCTGACGGCGGCATAGGCCGCGTCCGGGGTGTTGTTGTGGCGGCTCAGGTGGCCGAGTATCAGCCTTTCGGCCCCTCCGGCCGAGAGTGCGACGGCAAGGCGCGCGCAGTCATCGTTTGAGAGGTGCCCGCGGTCGGAGAGGATCCGACGCTTGAGATAGGCGGGGTACGGGCCGCGGCGGAGCATGTCCACGTCGTGGTTTGCCTCGATCAGCGCGGCGTCTACGCCCATAAGGCAGTCGAGCACCTCGTCGGTCACGCAGCCGAGGTCCGTGCACACACCGAAGGCCCCGTCGGCGTCCAGGCGGTAGCCCACGCTCCCGGCGGCGTCGTGCATCGTCGCAAAGGCCGACACATACGCGCCGCCAAGGGCAAAGCCCTCGCCCGGCGCGATCTCCTCTATGTATTCCCCGCAGCCGGGGAGGGACGAGCGCAGCCGCTCCGCCGCCATGCCCGGCGCCAGCACCCTCAGCGGGAAGCGCCTGAGCAGCGTTGGCAGGCCGGATACGTGGTCGCTGTGCTCGTGTGTTATCAAAATCCCGTCCAAATCGCCCGGGGCGAGCCCCTCCCCGGACAGGAACGCGCAGATCCTCCGCGCGGAAATGCCCGCGTCGATCAGGATATTGGTCCCTTCCGAGGAAAAAAGAGCGCAGTTGCCCGACGAGCCGCTGGCGAATACGCTTATACGCATCAGCCGGCGCTCGCGCTCTTGATGGTGCCGGGCTCGTCCGGCTCGGAGACAAGGGCTATGTCCGCGCCGAGGCTGCGGAGCTTGCCGACGAAATTCTCATACCCGCGCTCGATGTAGTGGATGTCCTCCACGTAAGTCGTCCCCTCCGCGCACAGCCCGGCAATGACCATTGCCGCGCCCGCGCGCAGGTCGCAGGCGGCGACGGGCGCGCCGGACAGTCGGCTCACGCCCTCGATGACGGCGGTGCGGCCGTCAACCTGTATCTGTGCGCCCATTTTGCGCAGCTCGCTCGTATACTTGAAGCGGTTGTCGTAAATCCCCTCGGTTATAACGCTCGTGCCCTCGGCCAGGCAGAGGGCCGTGGCCACCTGGGGCTGCATGTCCGTCGGGAAGCCGGGATACGGCATGGTCTTGACGTTCACGCGGTGGAGCTTACCGCTGCTCTTCACGACCACAGAGTCCTCACCCTCGATTATGACTACGCCCATCTCGCGTAGCTTGGCGCTTATGCTCTCGAGGTGGCGGGGGATGACGTTCTTGATCTTCACCTCTCCGCCCGCGGCGGCGCAGGCCACCATATACGTGCCGGCCTCTATCTGGTCGGGGATTATCGTGTAGGTCCCGCCATGGAGCCTGTCCACGCCGTTCACCTTTATGGAGTCCGTGCCTGCTCCGCGCACGTCCGCGCCCATGGAGTTGAGGAAGTTGGCGAGGTCGACGATGTGCGGCTCCTTTGCGCAGTTTTCTATGACGGTCCTGCCCTTGGCCATCGAGGCCGCGAGTATGATGTTCATCGTCGCACCGACGGAGACCTTGTCAAGGTAAATGCGCGCCCCGTGCAGCGAGCCGT
Organism: Candidatus Scatomorpha intestinavium; assembly: GCA_018712985.1. Lineage (GTDB taxonomy): Bacteria > Bacillota > Clostridia > Oscillospirales > Oscillospiraceae > Scatomorpha > Scatomorpha intestinavium. The sequence goes on along the minus strand of DVGA01000034.1, from coordinate 16,655 downwards.
CCGGCGTGCTGGCATAGACAAAGCCGCCGGAGACCTCGACATCCGCGCCGAGGGCGTTCATGCCCTTTATGTGCTGGTCGATCGGCCTTGCGCCGAGGTTGCAGCCGCCGGGCATCGTGGTCTTGGCCGCGCCGAAGCGGCCAAGCATCGCGCCGATGAGGTAATATGAGGCCCTTATCTTGCGCATGAGGTCATACGGCGCGTCGGTATACCTTACGTCGGTGCAGTCTATGTCCACCGTGCTTGCGTTCACGGTGCGGACCTTCGCGCCGAGGTGCTCAAGTATGGTCAACAGCATGTCCGCATCGCTGATCTGTGGAATATTTTCCAGCCGGCACACGCCGTCAACCATGAGCGCTGCGGGTATAATAGCCACTGCGGCGTTCTTCGCCCCGCTTACTTCTATCTCACCATGGAGCTGGCGTCCGCCTCTGATAACGTATTTTTCCAAATTCTCACACCTTCCAAAGCGATGGGCCGGGACCCTCTTGAACCTTTCCACGTCTATTGTGTCCCCAATGAACCTATACTAACAAAGTATTTTAACACATATTTGCCAAATGTTCAAGCCATGGGGGCTTTTTGAGCAATTCTCAGTCCATATGCCCAAATTGACGCCGCTCCGGCCGTATATCTGCACAAAACGGTCAATGTCCGGCGGCCTTTAGCCGACGTTTTCCACCGCCGCGCCCGTTACGGCGTTAAGGTAAAAATCCCCCGTGTCCGTTATGATACGCCAGACGGGCTCAAGCGTGCCGTCGCCCGCAGCCGTGGCGGTGAAATAGTACGCGAGGGAGGCGGAGCTGATCTCCGAGCAGACCTGGCCGCGCTCGCGCAACAGCTCGAGGAAGCGCATCAGCGCCGTCGGTGCGTCGAGCGGGTCCGCCTCGACCGCCGATGTAACGGTGTCCAGCGGGCGGGTACCCTCTATTACCACTGAGCCGTCCCCGAAGGTGAAAACCAGCCGGCAGTTGGCTATAAGCACGCCCTCGTGCGCGCAGAAGAGCACGACCGTGCCGCCGCCCTCCTCGTTCACGTTCACCTGCGCCGTGCCGCTGCCCGTAAGGACTTCGATCCCCAGCTCGGAGGCCATCTGCCTCGCCTCATTTTCGGCGTTGAAGCCCTCTCCGGCGGTCCAGCCGCCGAGCCTCACCTGTATGCCGCCGACGCCGCGGAAAGTCGCCTCCCCGCTGCCGTCGAGCGCGTAATAGGTGATGATGCTTCCGCCGAGGTCGACGTATTCGCTCTCGCCGAGCAGGGCATTCACATGCTGCCGCTCAAGCTGCTCGTCGCGCGAGGTGGTGTAGACGTTCACCGGCCCCGCGTCGAAGCTCAGGTTTTCCGAAACGCTGATCCCGTTCTCCGCGAGCACGCTCACCGCGCCCTCCAACGCTGCGCGCGAAGAGGACGCCGAGCGCGCGAGGTCCGCGCCTATCAGGGCGAGGAGGATCGCGTCCATAATCAGCAGGACGATAATTATAAAGTTTTTGGCTTTGACCTTATCCATATCACTTGACCGGCCAGTTCACTGAAACTCCGTCCGCGCTGTCGATGTACGAAAGTCGCGGCTCGCCTCCGCCCTGCGAGTTGGCTATGGACGCCGCCATGTCCACCGGCAGGACGTTTTCAGTTGTGTTTTCAAGGGTATACGCCCTGAAGTGCAGCATGGCGTAGTACACCGTGCTGCCCACGAACATTATCTCCGCCGCGCTCTGCCCACCCTGCAGCTCCACCGGCAGGCCGTTCAGCTCGTAGTTGAAGCGCAGCAGGTACGACTCGGTAGCCTCATCGAACCACATGTAGGAAAGCTGCAGCGACGCGTCCCCGCTCACGCTGCCGAGGGTCTGCTCAACAATGCTGCGCCCGAACTCTATGGCTGCGGCCGGGCCGAGCCGGGCCTCTTCGCCGGGCTCCGGCTGGCGCGAGGAGTAATAAAGCGTCCCGTCCGTCCCTATGCGTATGGTCGCGTCCCCGTCGACCCAGACGAGCGTCCCGTCCGCCTCAGGATAACTCTGGGCGAGGTAGCTGTTCATCCCGAAGGCCGCCATGGCCTCCGCCTCGCCGAGGTCGGAGAGCGAGTTGTGCGCCGAGGCGGAATACACCTGCGGCGTGTCGGCAGTCATCACAAAATACGGGTCTATGAGCTCATAGCCCGCCCCGCGCTCGAAGCAGAACTCCGCGCCGTTCGGCACGGCTGTGCCGAGCTGTGCGGCGAGGGCATCCGCCGGCAGGGCGGTATCGCAGCGGAAATAGTAGCGCCCGTCGTTCGCCCGCGGGCGGATATAATAGAGCGCGACCTCCCCGTCCTCTATGGCGAGGCATATCCTCCGCGCCGTGTGTCCGGAGGCCTCGCCCGTCATCGTCGTGCCGAGCCATATCGCGTAGGTCGAGAGCAAAAAGTCGTTGTAAAAATCGAAGTACACGCCCCTGCCGCCGAGCGCCGAGCGCCACTGCTCCTCGCTCACGGCCTGCGCGTCGTGCGAGGAGCCGAGCGCCTCGCCCAGCATGGCCGAAAAGCGCCCGTAAGTGTCGTCCAGCTCCTCGGCGCTGTACATCACGGCGCTGTGCGCGCCGTCCTGCGGGGTCACCACTATGCAGTACGGCGATGCCGCCGGGGCATAGCCGTCGTCGGCCTCCTCGGCCTGCGTCCTGTCGCGGAACCATAGCGCGAAGGCGTCCGCCGGCAGCAGCCCGCCCGCGGCGCTCAGCCCTATGCCCACGATGAGCAGCAGGACTATCGCAAGGTTCTGAAGGGCGTTCACCGCGCCCTTTTTGAGCCGGCGGCGCGGCTTTTCAGCGCTGTTTTTCATCGCTGGGGCCCTCCACCGGCAGGTATACGGTTATAACAGTGCCATGGCCGAGCCGGCTCTGCAGCTCTATGTGCCCGCCGTGGCGGACAACTATCTCCTGAGCTATGGAGAGGCCGAGGCCGGTGCCGCCGCTCTCGCGGCTGCGCGCCTTGTCCACGCGGTAAAACCGGTCGAACACCTTCTGCGTGTCCTCGGCCGGGATGCCGATGCCGTTGTCACGCACGGAGCACCAGACCTCGCCGTTTTTCGTCCCGGCGCTCACGCTTATCCGCCCGCCGTCCTTCGTGTATTTCACGGCGTTCGACACCATGTTTATGAGCACCTGCTCCACGCGCTGCCTGTCTCCGCGGATCTTCGGGATGTCCGGCTCGAGCTCGAGCACGAAGTGGTGCCCGTGCGCCTGCGCCTCCATCGCCATGGCGTTGTACACGTCGCGCACGGATTTTTCAAAGCTGAACTCCGCGAAGGAGAACTCGATGCTCCCCGCGTCGAAGCGTGAGAGCGTGAGCAGGTCCTGCACGATTTTCGTCATGCGGTCGCTCTCGTTGAGTATGACCTCGAGGAAGCGCTGCCGCGTGTCCTCCGGCATGTCCGGCTCGTCCTCCAGCGTCTCGGCATAGCTGCGGACGCTGGTTATGGGCGTGCGCAGCTCATGGGAAACGTTTGCGACGAACTCGCGGCGCATCTGCTCCGATTTCGTCAGATCGTCCAGCGTGTCCTCAAGCTGCCCGGCCATGTCGTTGAAGGTGCGCGTCAGGACGCCGATTTCGTCCTTCGAGTCGTTCTCCACCTTGTCCGTAAAGTCCCCTCCGGCCACCTTTTCGGCCGCGCGGGTGAGGTCCTGTATCGGCGAGGTGATGGCCCTTGCGAGTATCAGGCAGAGCAGGACGGATATGACCAGGCCGACTATCAGCGCGTCGACTATTATGGATATAAGCTGGTCGTTCAGGCTGGTCATCGTGGACTTGTTGTCCACGACGTATATGATGTACCCCGTGCTCCCGCCGTCGATCGGCAGGGCCACATCCATGTAGTCCGCGCCGGGGTCGTAGGCGTAGCCGTTCCCGCCCTCTATGGCCGTCACTATGTTCGGGGTGATCTCGATTCCGTTTTCCGGCTGTGTGCTGCCCGCCAGCCACGCGCCGGTGTCCCCGGAGAGGATGTGGAAGTTCCTCGTCCCGGAGTCTATGCCGAGCTGGCCGGCGTAGGTGCGGATTATCGCGGCCATATGCTCATAGTCCCCCGCGGCCGCGCTCTCCCTCAGGTCCTCTGCGAGCCCGACGCTGGAAAACACCTCCTGCATCTGGTCGTAAAACTCGTTTGTATAAAAGCTGCTCACGCCGCGGGTGAGAAAAACGCCCGTCACAACCATCAGCGCGATGATAAGCACGAATATTATGAGCACGAGCTTGGTATAGAGGCTCACGAGCCCCGACCTGGCCGTGCCGGCTTTTTTTGAACTGTCCTGCTTCATACGCCGCCCTCCGCGCCGAGCGCCGCCGTCAATCGGCGAAGTAGTATCCCGCGCCCCGCTTGGTCATCACATATTCGGGCTCCGAGGGATTGGGCTCGAGCTTTTCGCGCAGCCGGCGTATCGCAACGTCCACCGCGCGCAGGTCCCCGTAGTAGTCGTACTGCCACACGCTGCTCATGAGCTCCTCGCGGGAGATAACCTTGCCCGGGTTCTCCGCAAGATAGAGTATCAGCTCGTATTCCCGCTGCGTGAGCTCGATTTCCTTCCCGTCCTTGAAAACGGCGTGCCTCGCCTTGTCTATCACAAGGTCCTTGGCCCTCAGCTGGTCGCCGGAGGGCTCCGGCGCGCTCTGCGGGGCCATGGAGGCCGCCCGGCGCATGTTCGTGCGCACGCGGGCCACGACCTCGCGCATGGAAAAGGGCTTGGTGATATAGTCGTCCGCGCCCAACTCAAGGCCGAAAACCTTGTCTGTCTCCTCCTCGCGCGCGGTTATCATGATTATCGGGACGTTGTTGCCCTCCGCCCTCAGCGTGCGGCAGACCTCGAAGCCGTCCATCACAGGCAGCATGACGTCCAACAGTATGACGTCCGGGTCGCTCTCCCGCGCAAGGCGCAGTCCCTCCCCGCCGTCGTAGGCGCAGATGGCGGTCATACCGTTTTTTTCAAGGTTGTACTTCAGTATGTCCACTATCGCGCGTTCGTCGTCGACAATGAGCACCTTGTTGTTCATTTCCTGCCCTCCAGATATTTTTCAGCTTTAAGTACTGCGATTATCGTCTTCCCGTCGTCTATTTCCCCGCTCATGACGCGCTTTGAGAGCTCCGAGAGCGGGTGCTTCTCAACGTTCAGGAACTCGTCGGGGTCGAGGTGCATCGCCCCGCGGTGCAGGCCGAGGGCGAGGTATATGTGCAGCACCTCGGTGGAAAACCCGGGCGAGGTGCAGCAGGGCCCGAGGTAAATAAGCTCGTCCGCCGTCAGCCCCGTCTCCTCCGAGAGCTCGCGGACGGCGCACTCCGCGGGGTCCTCCCCCGGCTCGAGCTTGCCCGCCGGCGTCTCGAGCATCTCCCTCCCGAAGGGATAGCGGAACTGCCTTACACACCACACGGTGCCGTCCGGCTCAACGGGTATCACGGTCACGCCGCCGGGGTGCTCCACGACCTCACGGCGCACCACGTCGCCGTTCACCAGCTCCGCGCGGTCGAGCCTTACGTTCACTATCACGCCCTCATAGAGGGTCTGTCCGTCTATTCTCTTTTCAAAAGCCATTTTACAAGCCTCCGCAGTCAATAATCCCGGTAGCTATCAGGTCATTTTACCACATATGATTAAGGAATGCCAGTATTTTTAACTTGACGCGCGCGCCTTCCCGGGCGATGATATGCCTACGGAGGTATTACATATGGAAATAAGCGTCTCAGCCGCCTCGGCGGCCATATTCGTCCCCGGCAGCCCCGACAAGCGCGCCGCCGCCTCGCTTGTGCGCCGCGCGCTTGAGGAAAGCGGCTTGCGGCCCTGGCCGCGCATGGAGCTCGAGCTCTTCTCCGGCGAGGGCGGCGTACTCATCCTCGCCCGGCCCGCCCCGGAGTTCTCCGTCAGCCTGGCGGACTACGCCCTCCCCTTCCTGCTGCGCTGAAATGTAATTGTTAACAAACCGGGGTTTATTTCCCTTGACAGATGTGTTATACTACGCGTCAGTAGGCCCGGATTCGAGAGGAGGGAGCGCCGTGGCGCGCGCGCAGGGCATAAAACAGATAGCGCAGAACCGCAAGGCGTTCCACGACTACTTCGTCCTTGAGCGGTACGAGGCCGGCATCGAGCTTTTCGGCACGGAGGTCAAGAGCATCCGCGCCGGGACGGTCAATCTGAAGGACTCGTTCTGCACGATAAAGGACGGGGAGCTCTTTGCCCGCGGGCTGCACATCAGCCCGTATGAAAAGGGCAACATCTTCAACCGCGACCCGATGCGGCCGAAGCGCCTGCTGATGCACAAGCGCGAGATAAACCGCCTGAACGCCCGCGTTATGCAGGACGGCGTCGCGCTCATCCCGCTCTCGCTGTATTTCAAGGACGGGCGGGTAAAGCTCGAGCTGGGGCTCTGCAAGGGCAAAAAGCTCTATGACAAGCGCGCCGCCGCTTCCGAGCGGGACGCGAAGCGCGAGATGGACCGGGCCGTCAAGGAAAAGTTCTGACGCCGCTTCAAATAAAAGTCAGGAGGTACCCGGTGAAAAAGCCCGTCTCATTAGTCCTGCTGTGCGCCTTTGCGCTCACGCTTTCGCTTTCGGCCAACGCCTCTTCCGGCCTGTCTGACGTTGAGCCCGGCGCCTGGTACTACGGCGAAGTCAGCCGCATGGTGGCCGACGGGCACATTTCCGGTTATGAGGACGGCACCTTCCGCCCCGAGCGGTCCGTTTCGGCGGCCGAGGCAGTAACGCTCGCAGCGCGCATGACCGGCGCGGCAACCGGCGCGGACGAGTCGCACTGGGCGGGAGTCCAGATGGCCTACGCCTATGAATCCGGCTGGCTCAGCGAGGAGGACGTGCCCCGCACGGGCTATGACAGCGCCGCAACGCGCGAGCTCTTCTGTAAAATCGTCGCCGCCGCCTTCGGAATCAGCGTGCAGGACGGCGCGGAGCTCAGCTTTTCGGATGCGGCGGAGATAAGCCCGGGCTGCCTCGACGGCGTGCTCGCCCTTAGCTCGAACGGGCTCATAGAGGGCTTTGAGGACGGCTCTTTCCGCCCCGGCGCCCCCCTCACCCGCGCGCAGGCCGCGGCCATACTCTTCCGCGCGGCCTATCCCGGCGAGGCGGATGGCGATCTGATAACCGCTGAAGGCTACACTGGCGGCGAGATAATCGACTACTTCTGCTCCGTGGCGCTCGGTTCGGAATACGGCGACGAGTTCTGCAATGTCGTGCGCTGGGACGAGCCGGTTGCGTACTATATTTACGGCAGCCCGACCGAGGAGGACCTTGAACGCTTCACCGCATTGGCAGAAGCCCTCTGCTCTGTCCCCGGCTTCCCCGGCATCAGCGCAGCCGAAGAGCCCGGCGCGGCCAACCTCAACGTGCATTTCATCAGCCAGGCCGAGATGGACGATATACTCGGCGATGGCTACAATGGCTATGTCACCGTCTGGTGGAACGATTTCATCATAAACGAGGGCGAGATCTACTACAGCACGGACATAACGCAGAGCCTGCGCAACGCCGTGATAGCTGAGGAGCTGTGCCAGGGCCTCGGGCTGCTGACGGACACCTATGACCACCCCGAGAGCATATTCTACCAGTACCACGAAACGGCCGACTGGCCCTCTGCGCTCGACTGGGCGATAATCCGCCTGCTGTACAGCGGCGTTATCTCCCCGGGGATGACCGAGGACGAGGTGCACGCCGCGGCTGTTTCCGCCGTAGGATAAAGATAAGAAAGGACGAATACCAATGCCAAATCCCATAGTCACCTTCGAGATGGAGGACGGCGGCGTAATCAAGGCCGAGCTCTATCCCGAAATCGCACCGAACACCGTGAACAACTTCCTCAGCCTTGTGAATCGCGGGTTCTACGACGGGTTGATTTTCCACCGCGTCATCCCCGGCTTCATGATTCAGGGCGGCGACCCGGAGGGCACCGGCATGGGCGGCCCCGGCTACCGCATAAAGGGCGAGTTCAAGCACAACGGCTTCAGCAAGAACAACCTGAAGCACACCCGCGGCGTGCTGAGCATGGCCCGCAGCATGATGCCGGACACTGCCGGCAGCCAGTTCTTCATCATGCACGACAAGGCCCCCCATCTCGACGGCGAGTACGCCGCCTTCGGCATGGTCATCGAGGGCATGGACGAAGTCGACAGGATCGCCTCCACCCCGACGGATTATAACGACCGTCCACAGACTGAGCAAAAGATCAAGAAGGCCACGGCCGAGACCTTCGGCGTCGATTACCCCGAGCCGAAGAAGTTCTGATTCGCCAAACAATCCCACGCTTACAAAGCCAAAGCCACTGGCTTTGGTTTTGAGAGGAGGCGCGACGGAATGACTGAGCTTTCCCGCTTGCGGGGAAGCGAAGGATATGCAGTCCGCGCCGACGAGGCGCAAGGAAGCGAGCGCAGTTTTCGGCAGCAGCCGCAGGCTCTTGCCGGAAACGGAGACGAGCGGACTTTGCGCCGACGACGAGGGGGCGTACTGGTTTCGACGGGGATGCGGATCTCGGAATAGCGGGCGGATGCGCCTAACATCCTAAAAATGGGCAATTATAAATTAAAGAACAACGAAGATACTGTTCTTCTCGCTGCCTAAGCAGTGAGCGTCCCCGCCGGGAGGGCCGCGGCCCGGCTGTGGGGCGTCGATCAGCGGCGAACGTGAGTGCGCAAAGCTTTGAGCGCACCATGCACAATGAAGCTACCGAGCCTTTGAGTGTGAGCGTCCACGCTTGGGTAAGGGAAATTAAATGACTCTCTGCGCCCGGAGAGGTTCCGAAGGAAGCATTTTCGGACGGGGGTTCGATTCCCCCCGCCTCCACCAGAATAGGAAGCGTCGAACTATTTTTCTTTCGAAATGAGTTCGCGCTTGTGTATAGATTTGGGAGCGCCAGGTAGAGGCGCTCCCATTTCACATTGCAATCATAGGACGCTGTATTTTGCGTTTTAAGACGTTTTAAGCCCGTTGGGGTACTTCGAGCCCTGGCGGGCTTTTTTGTGCCTTAAAACGCCTCCGAGAGCATCAGAGGAAGCAAAAGCGGGATGGAGGTGCGCATCTCGCTTTCGCTCGATGCTGGGATTGGCCGCCCTGCGGGCGGCTGGTTCGGGTTTTGAGTCTGGATACAGCAAGGGCGGGTACAGTTCTTGTTCCACTTTTTAATTCAATGTTGTCGTTGGTTGCGTGCCGCCGTCGCGCCGAGCGGCCTTGTTGCGCGCATTTATTATTCTCACCCTCGCAGCTTCCATGCCAGCTTTGGGGTTTCGTTCTGTGCTCAAAACCGTATTTTTCTGTAAGGAACAGAAAAATTTGAGTCCTCGCGGCTCTAAAGGCCTGTTGAAAACGTGGAAATCGTTTTTGCCTTCTTGACATCACAGCTTTGCCGTGTTAAATTGCATACAACCTTCAGAAAGGAGCCGTAAAAATGTTTGGACGCCGTTTCAACAGCTTTTCCAACCGCTTTAATGCCCGCGGCTCCCGTTTCGCGGTCAATGAGTCTGCCATGTCCAATTTCTCCTGCAACTCTGCCCGCACTGAAAATATGGCCAGCCTGCTTAGCATGGACACCGCTCTTGCGGTGTCCATTTTTGCTGCCCTGCGTCTGATAATCATACGCCTGGTAAGCCTTATAGTAGGCATTATCGCAGTAGTACCCGCGGACATCGGAACATTGAAACGACCAGCATTGGCATAGGCATACTGATTTGAACGTATACTTCAAACCGGTTCCGGCCAACTGGCCGGGACCGGTTTTTTGTATAAACTCGCATTTCAAGGAGGAAGAAAATGAAAAAGCTCATCTCTCTCGTAATGGTTCTCGCAATGTGCGTATTCCTGCTGGCCGGCTGCGGCCAGTCGGAAGAGCCCGCGGCCAGCGACAGCCCATCCGAGGCTCCGTCCGAAGTCTCCGCCGAACCCGCCGGCGATGAAACCGACGCCGAGGGCGCCAGCTTCATGATAGGCGGCGTAGGCCCCCTGACCGGCGACAACGCCATCTACGGCACTGCCGTAATGAACGGCGTGCAGATAGCGGTTGACGAGATCAACGCCGCCGGCGGCATCAACGGCTATCAGATCGAATACCGTTTCGAGGACGACGTGTCCGACGGCGAGTCCTCCGTCAATGCCTACAACACCCTGATGGACTGGGGCATGCAGCTCCTTGTCGGCCCCGTCACCACCGGCCCGGCCATCAGCGTCTCTGCCGAGGTCTACAACGACCGCGTATTCGCCCTTACCCCCAGCGCCTCTTCGCCCGACGTAACCGCCGGTAAGGACAACATGTTCCAGATGTGCTTCACCGACCCCAACCAGGGCAGCGGTGCCGCTACTTACATGGGCAGCAACATGGCCGGCAGCAAAGTAGCCATTATCTACCGCAACGACGACGCTTACTCCCAGGGCATCCGCGACACCTTTGTCGCCGAGGCCGCCAATCAGGACCTTGAGATTGTCTACGAAGGCACCTTCACCGCCGACACGCAGGCCGATTTCTCCGTCCAGCTCACCGCCGCTCAGAGCGCCGGGGCCGACGTTGTGTTCCTGCCCATCTACTACCAGCCCGCTTCCGTCATACTCTCCCAGGCCAACGCCATGGGCTATGCGCCCACATTCTTCGGCGTGGACGGCATGGACGGCATCCTGGCCATGCCCAACTTCGACCTTTCCCTCGCAGAGGGCGTCATGGTCCTGACCCCCTTCTCTGCGGACGCGACCGATGAAAAGACCGTCAATTTCGTCGCCGAGTACAACGAGCGCTTCGGCGAGACTCCGAACCAGTTCGCCGCCGACGGCTATGACTGCGTCTACGCCCTCAAGCAGGCTCTCGAGGCGGCTGGCTGCACCCCCGACATGAGCACTGAGGACATCTGCACCGCCATGATCGAGCAGTTCACCACCATGACCTTCGACGGCCTGACCGGCACCGGCATGACCTGGACCTCCGGCGGCGAGGTCAGCAAGATGCCTCTCGCCGTTGTCATCCAGGACGGCGTCTACGTCTCCGCCGAAAACGCCGGCTGATTCGCCGCTCTCCGTAATCGAACAAATATCCAACACCGCGCCAGGGCTGCCGGCAAAACCGGCAGCCACGGCGCGTCTGCGGCGGCTGCGGGGGCGGCGGGAGCGCCGTTCCGGCATCTGCCGCAGAACGTCCAGCAAGACATGAAAGAATGAGGTGATTCTGCGTGGAATTTCTATCCTATCTTATAAGCGGCATCAGCCTTGGAAGCGTATACGCCATAATCGCCCTCGGCTATACGATGGTGTACGGCATTGCCAAAATGCTGAACTTTGCCCACGGCGACGTCATCATGGTCGGCGGCTATATATCGCTTCTTTCCATGACCGCGCTCGGTCTCCCCTGGCCCGTCGCCGTGCTGCTGGCCATGCTGGTGTGCACAGTCCTCGGCGTAATCATCGAGGGCCTCGCCTACCGTCCGCTGCGCTCCGCCCCCTCTCTCGCGGTGCTCATAACCGCGATTGGCGTCAGTTACTTTCTGCAGAACTCCGCCCAGCTCCTCTGGGGCGCGAGCCCGATGTCCTATACGCCCATCGTCTCCGGCTCAGTCCAGATGTTCGGCGGCAGGCTGAGCATTTCATACGTCTCCCTGCTCACGATAGCCATGTGCATCGTAATCATGGCGGGGCTGACGCTGTTCACCGGCAAGAGCAAGCTCGGCAAGGCCATGCGGGCGTGCTCCGAGGACAAGGGCGCGGCCCAGCTCATGGGCATCAACGTGAACCTGACCATCTCCCTCACCTTCGCCATCGGCTCCGCCCTTGCGGCCATAGCCGGGGTGCTGCTCTGCTCGTTCAACACCTCGCTCATGCCCACGACCGGCTCCATGCCGGGCATAAAGGCCTTCACAGCCGCGGTTTTCGGCGGGATAGGCTCCATCCCCGGGGCCTTTTTGGGCGGCATCCTGCTTGGAATCATTGAATCGCTGGCAAAGGCGTATATCTCCACCCAACTCGCCAACTCCATCGTGTTCGCCGTGCTGATAATCACACTTCTGGTCCGTCCGGCCGGCCTGCTCGGCAAATATGTGCCGGAGAAAGTCTGAGGTGTGCAAATGAGCAAAATCATAAGGCTTGGCAAAAACAGGAGCATAGCCCTGACAAAAACCCGCGTCATGGACTTCGCCACCTATCTCGGCGTCATCATCGCCTTTGCGGTCGTCACGGCCATGGGCAGCGCCGGCATGCTCACCCGCTCATTTTCCGGGCAGCTCGTGCCGATCTGCTGCTACATAGTCATGGCCATCTCGCTGAATCTGACTGTCGGCATCCTCGGCGAGCTCAGCCTCGGCCACGCGGGCTTCATGAGCGTCGGCGCGTTCTCCGGCGTCATCGCCGCGATGAGCCTGCAGGGCGCAATACCCTCCGACCCGCTGCGCCTCGGCATCGCAATGGCCGTGGGCGCGGCCTTTGCCGCCCTCGCGGGGCTGATAGTCGGCGTGCCGGTGCTGCGCCTGCGCGGCGACTACCTTGCCATTGTCACCCTCGCCTTCGGCGAGATAATCAAGGAGCTCATAAACTGCCTGATAGTCGGCTACGATGAAAACGGCCTGCACATCGTCTTCAACGCCACGGGCACCAAGAGCGTGGCCGACCTCGGCCTCACCGAGAGCGGCATAGCCATCATAAAGGGCGCACAGGGCGCGACGGGCACGGACATGATCGCCAGCTTCACCGGCGGGTTTGTCCTCATAATGATTTCCCTCATAATCGTGCTCAACCTCGTGCGCAGCCGTTCCGGCCGCGCCATAATGGCCCTGCGCGACAACCGCATCGCGGCCGAGAGCGTGGGCATCAACGTCACGAAGTACAAACTGATGGCCTTTGTCACCTCCGCCGCCCTGGCCGGCGCGGCCGGGGCCCTCTACGGGCTGAATTTCTCGAACCTCGCCGCGTCGAAGTTCAACTTCAACACCTCGATACTCATCCTCGTCTTCGTCGTGCTCGGCGGGCTCGGCAACATCTGGGGCTCCATCATCGCCGCCACGGTACTCACCATACTTCCCGAGGCCCTGCGCGGGTTCGAGGACTACCGTATGCTGGCATACGCGATAGTGCTGATCCTCGTCATGCTTGCGACAAACAACCCACAGCTCAAGGAGCTTTTCTCAAAACCCGTGCGCAGCCTAAAATCACAGCTCTCCGGAGGAGCAAAGAAAGGAGGTGCGGCCGGTGGCCAGAATTAAGTCCAGCATAGAAAGCCCGCTGGTGCCGATGCCGAGCGGGGCGTATATCCCCGAGCGCGACCTCGACAAGCTGCCGGTCCTCGAGGCCAGGCACCTCGGCATAGATTTCGGCGGTCTGACCGCAGTGGACGATTTCAACCTCGTCATCGGCCGGACGGAGATCGCCGGCCTCATCGGCCCCAATGGCGCAGGCAAAACCACGGTCTTCAACCTGCTCACAAAGGTGTATCAGCCCACCCGCGGCACGATCATGGTCGACGGCAAGGACACCGCCGGCATGAGCACCGTGCAGGTGAGCAAGCTGGGCGTGGCACGCACCTTCCAGAACATCCGCCTGTTTTCAAATCTCTCCGTGGAGGACAATGTCAAGCTCGGCATGCACAACCAGATAAAATACGGCATGTTCCGCGGCATCCTGCGCCTGCCCTCCTACTGGAAGCAGGAGCGCATAGCGCATGAGCGCGCGATGGAGCTGCTCAGCATCTTCGACATGCAGGACATGGCCGAAAAAAAGGCCGGCTCCCTCCCCTACGGCGCTCAGCGCCGGCTGGAGATAGTCCGAGCCCTCGGCACCAACCCGAACCTGCTGCTGCTCGACGAGCCCGCCGCCGGGATGAACCCCTCCGAGACCGCGGAGCTGATGGAAAACATCATAAAGATACGCGACACCTTCCAGATTGCGATAATGCTCATCGAGCATGATATGAACCTCGTCATGGGCATCTGCGAGGGCATCTGCGTGCTGAATTTCGGCAAGGTCATAGCAAAAGGTACCCCGGCGGACATCCAGTCCAACCCGGTAGTCATCGAGGCCTACCTCGGCCGGAAGAAGGAGGCGTAAAACGTGGCGCAGATACTCAACGTTGAGAACATAAACGTATACTACGGCGCCATACACGCCATAAAGGGCGTGTCCTTCCACGTGGACGAGGGCGAGGTAGTAACGCTCATCGGCGCCAACGGCGCGGGCAAGAGCACAACGCTGCAGACCATCTCCGGCCTTCTCCGCTCCCGCACTGGCAGCATTGAATTCTGCGGCGAGAACATCAGCCGCCTGCAGCCGCACAAAATCGTCGAGCGCGGCCTCGCCCAGGTCCCCGAGGGGCGCCGCATTTTTCTACAGATGAGCGTCCAGGAAAACCTCGAAATGGGCGCTTACACACAGAGCGGCGCGTCTGTCGAGCGCGACCTCGAGCGCGTTTACGAGCAGTTCCCGCGCCTGAAGGAGCGCCGCCGCCAGGTGGCGGGGACGCTCTCCGGCGGCGAACAGCAGATGCTTGCCATCGGCCGCGCGCTGATGAGCCATCCCAAGCTGCTCATGCTCGACGAGCCCTCCATGGGCCTTGCGCCGATCCTGGTCGAGCAGATTTTCGAGATCATCCAGGGCCTGCATAAGGGCGGCACGACCATACTCCTCGTCGAGCAGAACGCGCAGATGGCCCTGTCCGTGGCCGACCGCGCGTACGTGATGGAAACCGGCTGCATAAGCCTTAGCGGCACGGGCCGGGAGCTCGCGGAGAGCGACCTCGTCCGCCGGGCCTATCTCGGAGGATAATCCCACACAATCAACAATGCCGGAGCGCGGCGTCCGCGCTCCGGCATTATTTGTTTGTCCTGATAGGCTCGTACGGATCCGTTCAACGGCGGGCATCTCAAATCCGCCTGTTATTCCTATTTGGTGCTGATAAAGATCATCAAATTTTCCGCACTGTTGTCTGCTGTAATCAAGCAGGATGAAAAGCGGCGGCGGGCATGGCCGCCGCCCTTAAATCAGCTTGTCTTGTATCTGAGCCACAGAGCTCCCCCGCCGAGTTCCCTGCTCTCTATAAGCTCCAGCCCGGCGCTGCCGCAGCGGTCGAACAGGGCCGCGCCGTCCCCGCCGTCTATTACCGGGGCAAGCACAACACTCAGCTCATCTATGACTCCGGCATCAAGCAGCGCGCCGTTTATCAGCCCGCCGCCCGCCAGCATCACACGGTCTATGCCGAAGAGCTCCTGTAAGCGGCGCAGCGCCGGCTTGAAGTCTATGTGGCTCTTGCCCGCGACGATGTAGGAGATGCCCCGCTCACGCAGGTACTCAAGATACTCCGGCGCCGCCCTCTCTGTCAGCAGCTCTATGATGTACGCATCCGGCCTCCCGGCGCGCTTGAACGTACCGCTGTCCCATCCGATGCGCCCGCGCGCGTCCACTGCCACGAGATAGTCGTGCTCTTTAGCCGGCGCCCTGTGATCCGAGCAGGGCAGGAACTGTTTAGGGTGTGGCAGCTCGTCCGCCTCGCCGCCCGCGAACTCGAGCGCAGTGGTCGTCCCGTAGAGCGTTGCCTCACAGCTGAAAAAACTCCTCAGTGCGCCGTATTCCTTCCGCGCTGCCGAACATTTGGGCTCGGCGAAGAAGCCGCCGTCAATGCGCCCGTCGAGCGAGGCAAGCATATGGCAGACAACGTAAGGACGTTTTTCACTCCTGCCCATTGCCGTACACTTCCTTTGCCATGCGCAGGGCGGCCCAGGCCTTGGGCCAGCCCGCGTAGAAGGCAAGCTGGGTCAGCGTCTCTGTCATCTCCAGCGCGGAAACGCCATTGGCCTTCGCGCGCTGTATGTGGTGCAGCAGCGAGCTGTCGAGTATGCCGCCGGCCATCAGGGCAGAGACAGTTATAAGGCTGCGGTCGCGCGGCGAGAGCTCAGCCTCCCTCGACCAGACCTCGCCGAAAAGCACATCGTCGTTGAGCTCGGCGAACTTGGGCGCAAACGTGCCAATTGAATCGCGGCCTGCCGTAACTTTGTCCATGGCGCGTCCCCTCACTTGAGCACGGCGCCGTCGTGGAAGGCGCTGCCCACATTTTCGCCGAGGACGAAGTACTCGTTGCGCACCCCGTCGTAGCTTATTGGCTTAAGCTTGGCCGCATCCGGTTTGCCGTCGCCTGCGAGCACGGCCTCGTCCACGCTTATATTGACTATGCGTCCTATCACATTTCCGTCCTCAGTGACCTTGACCAGCTCACACTCAAGCGCCATCGGGAATTCGGTGATTACAGGCGCGTCTACAAATGCACTTTTTTCGGTGTGCAGCCCGGCCCTGGCAAGTTTGTCCGGTTCGCTGTGCGCGGATACCAGGCCGACGTAGTCTGCCTCGCGCAGGTGCGCCATGTCCGCAAAGCTCACGGTGAAGGCTTTGTGCGCGATGATGTTGTCGAAGGTCTTGTGCGAATGGCTCAGGCACAGCTCGACCATGTCCGCCTCGTACAGCCCGCCCCAGGCGGCGGTCATGGCGTCAGCCCTGCCGTCGTCTCCGTAGGTGCCGATGACCAGAACAGGCATTGGATAAAACCAGGGCTTGGAGCCAAAATCTTTACGCATTGTTCTTCTCTCCTTCTCAGTCTATGGATATGAGCTCGTACTCTCTGGATCCAAAGCCGAGCTCTGCCGCCGCCTCCACGACGTGTATCGCGTGGCGGGAGTTCATGCGCTCGATGAGCGC
>DVGA01000033.1 GCA_018712985.1 Candidatus Scatomorpha intestinavium | reverse complement strand
CCCACCTTTACCTCCTGCCCCACGCTGACGGGCACGGACTGCACCTTGCGGGAGTCGGCGCTCTTGACCTCATATGTCTCCGCCGCCTCGATTCTGCCGTCGCCGCGCACCTGGGTGGTAATGGTGCCCGGCTGCACGGACTGGCCCGTGACCTCCGGCAGAGAGCGGTTCATTATCGTGTTTGAGAAGAAGGTCAGCACGAGCATGACCGCTAAGAATATGATGGCCACGTTCTTGACCCAGCCTCTGTTTTTGACCTTCTCGCTCATAGCGATTCCTCCATCTGAAAGTATGTGGTTCTCAGCCCTTAACGGAGCCCTGGGTGGCGATGCCCTCGACGAGATATTCCTCGCCGTGCAGGAACAGCAGCAGCGTCGGCACCATGTAAATCGTCGCGATGGCGAAGGCAAGCCCCACCTCGCCGGAGTTTATCGTGGACAGATACACGCTCAGCGGCTGCTTTTCGGCGTCCGGCAGCAGAACAAGCGGCTGCTCGACCATGTTCCAGTAGTCGATGAACACGAGTATTGCTATGGAATACAGCGCCGCGCGGCACTGCGGCATGCAGACCTTGGCAAATACGCTCCACTCGCCGGCGCCGTCTATTTTTGCGGCCTCTATCAGCGAATACGGTATCCTCCGCATGAACTTCGTCAGCAGGAAGACGGAAAACGGAGCGAATATACCTGGCAATATAATGGCCCAGCGGGTGTCGAGCAGCCCGAGCCATTCGCTGACGAGATAGTTCGGGACAAGCGTCACCTGATATGGCATCAGCATCAGTATGACATAGAAAAAGAATATGAAGGCCCTTGCCTTGCCCCTCCAGCGCGTGAAGCTGTACGCCGCGATGGAGGCGATGGCCACCTGGAAAATCACTATCGGCACAACGAGTATGACGCTGTTCCAGAATTTCAGCAGATAGTCCGGGCTCATAAAGAGCACGGTCTTGTACTGGTCGAAGCTCACCTTGTCCGGGATGAACTTCAAATTCACCTTTTCGGATATGTAGCTCGTCCCGCCCTGCTGGCCGGAAGCGAAAATCACGCCGTAGTTCGCGTTCAGCTCCGACTGCGTCATGAAGGAGTTCGATATCGTCAGCACCGTGGGCATAAGGAAGATCACGGCGAAGAAGGCGCAGATCAGGAAAATGACCGTGCGGGAAAAATAGCGTTTTTTCTTCATCCCTCAACGTCCTTTCCGAACCAGTCCTCCACCTTGAACAGCACGGCTATGATGACGACCATTGCGATGGCCATTATTACCGCTGCGGCGGAGAGCTTCTGATAGTCAAGGGACAGGAAGGTGTTGTTCATGAAATGCTGCAGCATATACAGGTTGCCGTAGGGGTACCCTCCCGTGAGCAGGAACACCTCGCGGAAGACCTTGAAGGAGTTTATCAGCGAGAGTATCGTAACGAAGAGCACCGTCGGCGAAAGGTAGCGCAGCTTTATCGCAAAGAACTTGTACGTCTCCGACGCGCCCTCCACGTCCGCCACCTCGAGAAGCTCCTTGGGTATGTTCGCCAGCGCGGACATGAAGAGTATCATGTTGTAGCCGAGGTTTTTCCACAGAAACAGCGTGAGCACGACGAGCTGGCCGTAGTCGGACTTTATCCAGTCGATCTTGTCCGTCCCCACAAGGCCGAGGAGGTCGTTGATCACGCCATTGTTATTGAACAGCACCTGCCACACGAGCACGATGGACGCCACCGGCACCATCATCGGGCTGAGGAAAAACGTGCGGAACTGGCTCTTCAGCGGTATCCGCGCCTCTAACAGCAACGCAAGGCCGAGCGCGAGCACAACGGCCAGCGGCACCGCCATCGCCGAGAACAGCAGCGTATTCTTCGCCGCGGTGAGGAAGGCGCTGTTTTGCAGCAGGGCCGTGAAGTTGTCCAGGAATACAAACTCGCGGTTCATCGGGCTGCGGATAACCGAATAGTACACGACCACGAGGAAGGGGAGGATGAAGAATATCAGCACGCCCAAAAAGCTCGGGGCCATAAAGCACATGCTGTTCAGGAAGTCCATGCGCTTTACCCGCCGGTGCTCCCTCAGCCTCTCCGGGCTGACGGACAGCTGCTTCCGCTCTTTTCTGAGCGCCGGTATCTTCATCCTCTCACCTCCCCGTGGGAAATTCATGCTTTTGTCAGCTCTGCTCGCTTACGTAGATGGACGCGCGGGACTGGATCATCGCGGCGGCGTCCTGCGCAGAGCGCTGTCCGGCGAAATAGGCCGCGGCCTCCTCGGTGATTATGCTTACGAGCTGCTCGTCGGCGTTCGTCATGGTTGCCGTGGTGCCGGAAATGAGGTTTATTATCCTGTCCGCCTCTTCCTGAGTCATGGCGTATATTTCGACCGTGTTATCGTTGTCCAGCCAGTAGGTGGAAACAGGCTGTTCAACCTCGTTGCCATTTTCGTCCTTGACATAGGTAGGCGTCATGGCCTCCTCCAGCGCGGTGTCAAACTCCGCGCGGTTGCTCGAGAAGCCGCTGACGTAGTCATAGAACCCGCCGGCGACATAGCGCCGCATGAACTGCCAGGCCCCGTCCTTGTCGGCACAGGTAGTGCTCATGGCGATGCCGGTATTGGTCGTAAACGCCGCGCCGCTGCCGCCCACGCCGGGGATGCCGACGAAGGTCGTGCCGCCCTCTACTATCTCATCAGCTACGCGGCTGTAGGTAAAGTCGCTGACATAGGAGGGAACCAGAAGCACCTCTCCGTTGCGGAGCTTCACTATCGGGTCGACATAGACGTAATCCCCGTCGTAGCTCTGATACTCTTCAGGGAAGAGGTTGCAGAACTCAAGCACCTCGGCAAAGCCCTGGTCGAAGGAGCAGGTGCCGGTCTCCCAGTCTATGTAGCTGTCCAGCGCGAGCTGGCATATCGTGTTGAGCATATCGTCCCTGGTCATGTCGGCCATGGGGGTTGTAATCTCCGGGTTCTGGGCCATCGCCTCGCGCACCTGCTCGAAGGTTATGCCCATCTCCTCGCCGAACAGGGCCGTGGGTCCCTCGAACGTGATGAGGTAGAAGCTCGGATAGAGCGTGTAGAGCTTGCCGTCGAGGCTGATGGCATTGAAGAACTCCTCCACCACGCCGCTCCTGCCGCCGAGCTCGGTGTCGGCCTCTATGTATGGCCAGAGGTCCTCGAAGAGGCCCTTGCCGGAGAACTGGTTCACGGGGAGCTGGTCCGTGGCGATGAGGTCCGGCGCGTTGCCGGAAACGATGTCCGTGGTCAGGCGGGTGAGCCCGGCGTTGTAGTCCTCGTCGGTATTATACTCCGAATAGTCGCGGACCTCAATACGATATGTTGGGTTTGTTCTGTTAAAATCGAGGATATGTGTCCGTACCTGGTAGTTGAGGTACAGGCAGGCATAGGTGAGCGTGGTCTTCTGCGGGAGCTCGGAATACGGCGTTTCGGTCATTATCACCGCCTCGGTGTCATACTCCCCGTTGGAGTACTCCGAGGAGATGGCCACGATGCGCCCGTCGGCAAGCGGGGTTATTGCGCTGAGGTTGGAGCTGTCCACGTCGCTGTTTATCCAGGTGATGAGCCGCTCCGCCTCCGCGCTTCCCGCCTTGCAGCCGAACAGGCTGGTGCCGTTGTCCATATAATAGTCGTAGTCCCCGCTGCCGGGCAGGAGCTGCCCGTTCAGGCTCGGGGCCTCCACCGCGTCGCCAAGCGCCTTCGCCGCGGTGTCTACGGGCCTGAGCTCGGTGATGTTGGTCTGGTTCGCCTGGTCGTACGTGTTCATCAGCACGCCGACGCTGCCGTCACGCATGGTAACCATGTCGTATATCCAGGTGTTGTCGTTCTCTTCCCGGGCGGCGATCGTGCTGGTCACGTTCCCCTCCGGGCCAAGGACATAGATGTTAGCGTTGCTGTCGTAGCAAATGACGTTGCCCTCGCCGTCCGCCACGGCGCCGTTTATGTAGAAATAGTCCTGCCCCTCGCCGAGGGAGGAGAGGTCCACGGTGGCTATCTCCGTGCCCGCATCGTCGTAGCTGCGCAGGTACATGTGGTCCTCATAGACATAGGTGAGCTCCTCGCCGTTGGAATTGACGACGATATCGGAGCTGCTCACCGGAACCGAGACGGACACCTCCGGGGCCGCGGCTGTCCTGGCCGCGGGCGCGTCGACCAGCACGTTGCCGTCGTAGTCGACTATCTGCCCGTCGGAGTTCATGTAGTAGTACATGTTCACGCTCTCGAGCACATAGAGCCTGTCGCCGCCGGCGAACATGCTGCTCACATAGCTGCTGCCGTCATAGCCCTCAGGCAGCTCGACCCCCTGATAGCCCGGGAAGCGCTGCACGTCGGAGCCGTCCTCCGCCATGGAGAATATGCCCGTGACATAGTTGTCATAGCTGTACTCCTCCATGACCGGCTCGCCGTTTTCGTCATACATCGGGTTGCCGTACTCGTCGTAGGCAGGATATGTCTCGGTTATCTGCCCGTCCACATAGTCTGTTACGAAATAAATCCGCCCATTGAAATAACAGGCCGTGTTCACATAGTTTATCTCCATGTCTATGGGCGAATAGGACGCCACATAGACGTATTCCGGCGTCTCCGTCTCCTGCGCGCCGGGCGTATCCCCGCCGCAGGCGGCGAGGGCAAGCAGCATGGCCGCTGCGATCAGCAGGGCGGCCCCCCTTTTGAGCTTTTTCATCTTATTCCTCCCAAAACGTCGCGTATTAAACATCATAATACAGACAAGATATCACCAATCCAGGCCTCTGTCAAGCTCCACTTTAAGGACGCAATAATTATACTATTGTTTCAACCAAATTAAGAAAAAACGGGGCGGAAACCGCCCCGTTTTTCCTCTTTCCGGCACTTTGTTGCCAAATTTTCATTTATTCGAAAGGAACTTGTCAATGCTCTCCGCGCCCTGCTTGCCGGCGCCCATCGCGAGTATGACGGTAGCCGCGCCGGTGACGGCGTCGCCGCCGGCGTAGACGCCCTCGCGGGAGGTGCGCAGGGTGTCCTCGTCCACGACGAGGCAGCCCTTGCGGTTGGTCTCGAGGCCCGGGGTGGTGGTGCGCAGCAGGGGGTTCGGCGTGGTGCCAATGGCCACGATGACGGCGTCCGCCACCATGACGAACTCGCTGCCCTCGATGGGCGTGACGCCGCGGCGCCCGCTCGCGTCCGGCTCGCCGAGGCGCATGCGCACGCACTTGAGCCCCACGACGCGGCGGTCCATGTCGCCGAGTATCTCCACGGGGTTGTTGAGCAGGCGGAACTGGATGCCCTCCTCCTCCGCGTGGTGGACCTCCTCGGCCCTCGCGGGCAGCTCATCGCGCCCGCGGCGGTAGACTATGAACACCTCGTCCGCGCCCATGCGCTTGGCACAGCGGGCAGCGTCCATTGCGACGTTGCCGCCGCCGACGACGGCGATGCGCTTCGCGTCGGACTTTATCGGCGTGTCGTAGTCGTCGCGGTAGGCCTTCATCAGGTTGATGCGGGTGAGGTACTCGTTGGCGGAGTAGACGCCCAGCAGGTTCTCGCCCGGTATGTTCAAAAACTGCGGCAGGCCCGCGCCGGAGCCGATGAACACGGCCTCGAAGCCGTCCTCAAAGAGCTGGTCGAGCGGCATGGTGCGGCCGATTATGCAGTCGTTGACGAATTTCACGCCGTGCTTTTCAAGGTTGCTGACCTCTCGGTCGACAATGGCCTTGGGCAGGCGGAACTCGGGTATGCCGTAGGCCAGGACGCCGCCGCTCTTGTGCAGCGCCTCGAAAACGGTGACGTCGTAGCCCTTCTTCGCCAGGTCGCCGGCGCAGGTGAGGCCGCTGGGGCCGGCGCCTATCACGGCGACGCGGTGCCCGTTGGGCTCGGCCTTCTTTATCTCCTCGGCGGCGCCGCCGCTGCGCTCCAGGTGGTAGTCGGCCACGAAGCGCTCGAGGCGGCCGATGGCGACGCTCTCGCCCTTTATGCCGCGGACGCACTTGCTCTCGCACTGCCGCTCCTGCGGACAGACGCGGCCGCAGACGGCGGCGAGGCTGTTCGTGGCGGAGATGGTCTCGTACGCGCCCTCAAAGTCGCCGTCCTTGACCTTGGAGATGAACTCGGGGATGCGGACGTTGACCGGACAGCCCTTCACGCACTGCGGGTTCTTGCAGTTCAGGCAGCGCTGGGCCTCCAGCATCGCGGTCGCCGCGCTGTAGCCGAGGGCGACCTCGTTGAAGTTATGGCTGCGTATTTCGGGGTCCTGCTCGGGCATGGGGTGCTTGGTCATGCGCTTGGCGGGGTTATCCTCGGTCTCCGGGGCCTCGCGGCGGTATTCTCCGCGGCGGACTCCGCCGGTGATGCGGCAGACGTGCTCGTTTTCCTCCTTTTCCTCGTCGAGGTAGAAGTTGTTGCGCTCGAGCAGGCCGTCCCAGTCGACAAGGTGCGCATCGAACTCCGGGCCGTCCACGCAGGCGAACTTCCGCTCCCCGCCGACGGAGAGGCGGCAGCCGCCGCACATGCCGGTGCCGTCTATCATTATCGGGTTCAGGCTGGCGGTCGTGCGGATGCCGTAGGGCCTGGTTACCTCGGCCACGTTCTTCATCATGATGATCGGGCCGCAGGTGAGCACGCTGTCGTACTGTACGCCGCTCTCGATGAGCTCCTTGAGCTTCACGGTAACGAAGCCCTTCTCGCCGTAGGTGCCGTCGTCGGTGCAGATATACAGGTTGTCGCAGGCCGCGCGGAACTCGTCCTCCATTATGACGATGTCCTTACTGCGGAAACCGCATATCATGTCAACCCCTATGCCGAGGCGCTTGAGCTCCTTCGCCACGGGATAGTTTATCGCGCAGCCGGTGCCGCCGCCGACGACGCATATGCGCTTTGCGTTCGGGTCTATCTCCGCCGGGCGCCCGAGCGGGCCCACGATATCGGCAATATAGTCGCCTTCGTCCATCAGAGAGAACATCTGGGTGCTCTTGCCCGCGGGCTGGAAATTGAAGCTGACGGTGCCGACTTCGGGGTCATAGTCGGCGATCGTGAGCGGGAAGCGCTCGCCGTGCTCGTCCAGCCTGAATATCGCGAACTGACCCGGCTTGGCGCTGCGCGCTATCAGGGGAGCCTCAATGCTTACTCTGAAGATAGTTTTTGATTCGTTCAAAGGGAATTTCTCCGCTATCCTGAACATTTTGTCCTGTCCACCTTTCTGTTTGTCTGGGGGATTCCTATCCCCCGAGCTGCAGTTAAACTGATTATATACTACTTTCATTTGATATGTCAACTATATAACAAACGGCGCGCAAAAGCGCGCCGTTTGTGTCAAGATTTGTACTTTCCCCAGCCTCAGCGCTCCTCCCGGAAGTATGCAAGGCCAAGGTGCGCCGGCGGCTCGTTTTCGCGGCTCTTCCTCATGGACACCACGACGAGCACAACTATGGTGACGAGGTAGGGCAGCATCTTGTAGAGCTCCTTGACGGCGAGGTTCGTGCCCGTGGGTATGAACAGGTAGAGGATGTACAGCCCGCCGAACAGGATGCTGGCGAAAATGCTCACGGCGGGGCGCCACATCGTGAATATGACGAGCGCTATCGCCAGCCAGCCGCGGTCGCCGAAGGCGTCGTTGCTCCAGACGCCGCTGGCATAGTCCATGACGTAATACAGCCCGCCGAGCCCGGCGATCATGCAGCCGACGCAGGTCGCCTTATACTTGTAGCGCGTGACATTGATGCCCGCGGCATCCGCCGTGGCGGGGTCCTCGCCCACGGCGCGGAGGTTAAGCCCGCTGCGCGTGCGCTTGAGGAAATAAGAGCATATCAGCGCGATGGCGATGGCGATATAAGTCAGCGCGCCATAATTGAGGAAGAGCTGCCCGAACCAGCCGAGGTCTTCCGCGAAGGGCAGCGTGGCCTTGAAATACGAGCTCGTCGCCGTCAGCGCTATGCTGGGCACCTCGCTGTCCGTCAGCCTGATGAGCGAGCCGCCGAAGAAGTTGCCAAAGCCCACGCCGAAGGTGGTCAGGGCCAGGCCGGTGACGTTCTGGTTCGCTCTGAGCGTGACCGTGAGGAAACAGTAGAGCAGTCCCATGAGCAGGCTGCCCGCAAGGCAGCAGAGCACGGGGATGCCCACGGCGAACAGAGCGTTCATCTCCCCGGCCGGGGTGTTCGTCTCGTACATGAAGGAGCCTATGACCCCGCAGATCGCGCCGACGTACATTACGCCCGGCAGCCCGAGGTTCAGGTTGCCGGATTTCTGCGTCAGCGTCTCGCCCGTGCTGCCGAGCAGCAGCGGGACGCTCTGGGCAACCGCGCGGGGGATGAAGGAAATAAAGTCAAACATTCTTCTCCGCCGCCTTTCCCGAGTGGCCCCTGAAGTGGAGCTTGTAGGTGATGAAAAACTCGCTTCCTATGATAAAGAAGAGTATAACGCCCGTCAGTATGTCGCCGAAGGCGTGGTTCAGGCCGAACTGCGTGGCTATCTCGCTCGCGCCGCGGCTGAGGAACTCGATGAGGAAGCTGGTGAGCACCATGAATATCGGGCTGAACTTGGCCAGCCAGGAGACCATGACGGCCGTGAAGCCGCGGCTGGCGGAAATGGTCGTGGTGATCGTGTGGTCCGTGCCGGCCACGAGCAGGAAGCCTGCCAGGCCGCAGATCGCGCCGGAGATGAGCATGGTGCGCATGATGACGCGCTCGACCTTTATGCCCACGTAGCGCGCCGTGCGCTCGCTCTCGCCCACGACGGCTATCTCATAGCCGTGCTTGGTGTATTTCAGGTATATATACATGCCCACGGTGAGCAGCGCCACGACGAGGATGTTCAGCAGGTAGCGGTTCCCGCCAATGTACGGCAGCCAGCCGGCCTGCGTGCTCTGGTTGATTATGCCCACGTTGCCGGAGCCCTTGGGGGACTCCCAGATGATTATGAAGAAGGCCACGAGCTGCGTTGCGACATAGTTCATCATCAGGGTGAACAGCGTCTCGTTAGTGTTCCACTTCGCCTTGAAAAACGCCGGTATCAGGCCCCATATTGCCCCGGCGAGCAGGCTGGAGACGAACATCGTGACTATGAGCAGCCAGTTCGGCATCACGTCGCGCAGCGTTATCATGCAGGCCGCAGTGGCCAGGCAGCCGGCCATTATCTGTCCCTCGCCGCCGATGTTCCAGAAACGCATCTTGAACGCCGGGGTCACGGCCAGCGAGACGCACAGGAGTATGGCGACGTTCTGCAGCAGGACCCAGATGCGCCTCGAGGTGCCGAAGGCGCCCTCTATCATCGCGCCGTAGACGGCTATGGGGTTCTCGCCGGTCAGCAGCGTGGTTATCACGGCGCAGGCCAGAAGCGCGAGGACGATGGCCGCGGCGCGGATGGCCCAGGCCCTGTACCAGGGCAGGGACTGCCGCCGCGAGATGTGCACGAGCGGCACGCGGGTTTTCTCATTCATCGTCGGCGCCCCCTCCCAATTTTGTCATCATCAATCCGACGCGGCGCTTTGTCGCGCCCCGGCCGGGCACCAGCCCGCTCACCTTCCCGCCGCAGAGCACGAGGATGCGGTCGCAGAGCTCAAGCAGCACGTCGAGGTCCTCGCCGACGTAGACGACGGCGACTCCGCGCTCCTTCTGCTTGTTTATCAGGTCGTAAATCGTGTACGAGGAGTTTATGTCCAGCCCGCGCACGGCGTAGGCCGTCAGCAGCACCGTCGGCGCGCTGGATATCTCGCGCCCGACGAGCACCTTCTGGACGTTGCCGCCGGAAAGGCGGCGCACCGGCGTCTCTATGCTCGGGGTGTTCACCCCCAACTCCTCCACCACGCGCTCGGCGAGCTTGTGCGGGCTCTTCCGGTCGGTGAAAAAGCCCCTGCCGCGCCGGAAGGAGCGGAGCATCATGTTGTCCGAAAGGTCCATGTCCCCCACGAGGCCCATGCCGAGCCTGTCCTCCGGCACAAAGCTGAGCGCGACGCCCATGTCGCTTATGTCCCGCGGGTCCTTGCCCACGAGCTCCTCCTCCTTGCCGGTTTCGGGGTCGATGTAGGTTATCGAGCCGCCCTCAGCCCGGTGCAGCCCGGCGATGGCCTCGAGCAGCTCCTTCTGCCCGCTGCCGGATATGCCCGCGACGCCGAGGACCTCGCCGGAATAGGCCGTGAACGACACGTCGTCTATTTTCGTCACGCCCTCCGCGTCCTTGACGGTGAGGTGCTTCACCTCGAGCCGCGGCTGGGGGTTTTTCGGCTCCGGGCGCTTGATGTTGAGCTCCACGGGGTGGCCCACCATCATGCTGGTCATCTCCGCGGCATTCGTCTTTTTGGTAGGCATGTCGCCCACGAAGTGCCCGCGGCGGAGTATCGCCACGCGGTCGGAGAGCTCCTCCACCTCGTGGAGCTTGTGCGTAATGATGACGATGGCCTTGCCGTCGGCGCGCATGCTGCGCAGCACGGCGAAGAGCCGGTCCGTCTCCTGCGGGGTAAGCACGGCCGTGGGCTCGTCGAGTATGAGTATGTCCGCCCCGCGGTAGAGGACCTTGACGATCTCGACGGTCTGCTTCTGCGAGACCGACATGTCATAGACCTTCTGCATCGGGTCTATCTCGAATCCGTATTTTTCGCTGATCTCCCGCACGCGGGCGGCGACCGCTTTTATGTCCAGCCGCTCCTTCCCCGGCAGGCCGAGGATGATGTTCTCCGCCGCCGTGAGCACGTCCACCAGCTTGAAGTGCTGGTGTATCATGCCTATCCCGAGGCCGAACGCATCCCTGGGCGAGCGTATGACGACCTCGCGCCCGTCGACGTAAATCTGCCCGGCGTCCGGGAAGTAAATCCCGGCGAGCATGTTCATCAGCGTGGTCTTGCCGCTGCCGTTTTCGCCCAGAAGCGCGAGTATCTCGCCCTTATAGATGTCGAGCCAGACCCTGTCGTTTGCCAGCACGCTGCCAAAGGACTTGGTGATGTCCCTCATCTGCACCGCAGCCGTCTTGCCGTCCAAAGGCGTACCTCCTTAAATCAATTCGCGCCGGCGCGCGCCGGCGCGCTCCTTAAAAAAGCCCAAAGGACAGCGCGCAGGCCCGGTTGCTGCGCCTTCGCGCTGTCCTTTGCCGGCAAGCCCCGGTGGGGGCTTGCCGGTGTTCTGTGTGTTGCGTTTCTCTGCGCGGTATCAGCCGTAGTTCTCGTCGAGCAGGGTGATGCCGTCGATGCGCAGGTCGAAGTACGGGGCGGAGCGGAAGGTACTCTCGGCGAAATAGCCGTCCACTATGGCCTCGGTGTCGCCCTCGCTGTTCTCGTCGGTGTCGACGTCGGCCATGTAGGTGGTGACGGTCTCGCCGCCCACGGTGAAGGTGCTGGTGTCGAAGACGTGCAGGCTGCCGTCCTCAAGGGCGGCCATGGCCTCGTCGACGGCCTCCTGGGTGCCCTCGGCAACGGCGGACTCGTTGAGGTCGGTCAGCACGACGCTGCCGGTCTCAAGGGTGCCGGTCCAGTCGGCGTCGATTGCCTCGCCGTTGATGGCGCAGGTTATGGCGTACTCATAGTAGGGGGCCCAGTCGATGCGGCTGGAGACCAGGTAGGTGTCCGGGCAGGCGGCGATGGTGCTGCCGTTGTAGGAGACGTTGGGGACCCCGGCGTCCTCGCAGGCGGAGGGGGCACCCATGGAGTCGGCGTGCTGGCTTATCAGGACGCATCCGCCCGCGATGAGGTTGTTGGCGGCCTCGCGCTCGGCGGTCTCGTCGTACCAGGAGCCGGTGAAGGTGACGTCCATAGTGGCACTCGGGCAGACGCTGCGCGCGCCGAGGAAGAAGCTGGTATAGCCGGAGATGACCTCGGCGTAGGTGAAGGCGCCAACATAGCCGATCTTGGCCTCGTCCTCGGTGATCTCGCCGTTTTCAATCATCTCGTTGAGCTTCATGCCGGCGACAATACCGGCGAGGTAGCGGCCCTCATAGATGGAGGCAAAGGCGTTGTGGTAGTTGTCCAGCCCCTGGGTGTGGGCCTTGGTGCCGGTGGAGTGGCAGAACTGCACCTCAGGGAACTCCTGGGCAGCCTGGATCATGTAGTCCTCGTGGCCGAAGCTGTCGGCGAAGATGATGTCGCAGCCCGCGTCGGCGAGGTCTGCGGCGGCGTCGTAGCACTCCTGCCCCTCGGGGATGTTGGTGCGGAAGACGTACTGGTCCTCGCTGAGGCCGAGGGCCTCGATGGCGGCGTTGGCGCCGTTGATGAAGTTGAGGTCGTAGGTGGAGTTCTCATCGTGCAGGAAGATGAACCCGACCTTGAAATCCTCGGGGACGCTGACGGTCTCGCCGCTGCCGCCCTCCGGCGCGTCGCTCGCCTCGGGCGCGTCGCTCGCTTCGGGGGTGTCGGTCGTGACGGCTTCGCCGCTGTCGCCGCAGGCGGCAAGGGCGAAAACCATGGCAAGCGCCAGGAGCAGGGCAAAAACTTTCTTCATTTTTTCTCCTCCAAATATATTGTCCTTTATTAAAGCCCGAAGGCCCTAATACGAATCCAGCTCCCGCCCGCAGGCAAAAAACAAAGGGGGCGGGAAACGCCCGGCGTCTCCTGCCCCCGAGGGCGGCAAAGGCCGCCCCGGCGATAGTCCGGCGATTTACGGCTGCCGGGTAGAGACGCCGGAGCCATATCCTCCGGCATATATCGCGGGTATTGAAATGTCCTTTCGGTTTTGCGGCTCAGCAGAACTCTATGTCCCCGCCGTCCGTCATGCTGCGTATCCTTGCGAGGCTCTCCACGCGCACTCCGCGCGCCCTTATGCGCTCGCCGCCGGGCTGGAAGGCCTTTTCTATGCAGATCCCGGCGCCGACGACCACGGCCCCGGCCTCTTCGCAGAGGGTTATCAGCCCGTCCAGCGCAGCGCCGTTGGCGAGGAAGTCGTCAATAATAAGCACGCGGTCCCCCGGCCCGAGGTATTTCTTCGATACGAGTATGGTATTCTCCACATGGTGGGTGAAGGAAAAGACCGTGCTCGTCCAGAACTCGCCGGACAGGTTGCGCGTGCGGTTTTTTTTGGCAAATAAAACGGGGCAGCCGAAAACCAGGCCCGCAAAGCAGGCCGGACCGATGCCCGATGCCTCAATGGTAAGTATCTTGTTCACGCCGTCCCCGGCGAAGAGCCGCTGGAATTCCTTTGCCAGCTCCATGAGCAGGCCGGGGTCCATCTGGTGGTTGAGGAAACCGTCCACCTTGAGTATGCCGCCGGGCAGGACCTCCCCGTCCTCGCGTATGCGGCGCTCAAGCAGCTCCATTGTCCTCACCCCCAAATGAATGTCCGCGGAGGGCCGCGGCAGCCCTTCATAGAGATTTTACAGCATAAACGGCCGTTTGGCAACCGTATTTTCGACCAATTCCGAGCGAATTTGTCGGGTATTTTGGGACGATTTCCACATCGGGGCGATTTACAAAACCGCCCCGGCAGTATACAATACAGTGAGAGCGAAAGGAGCTGGTTATTCATGGCAGAACTCTACGACTACGAGAAGGACCGCCCCGGACGGGACTATGACAGCTTTTATCTCCGGCTGCGCGGGAAGATCGAGGACTGGGCGCGCCGGCACACCAACGACTCGATAACGGAATACGTCCTCTGCGTGCCGGACTTTTTCTACCTGCTGATGAAGCTGATGGGCGACGGCGACGTGCCCAAGCGCTGCAAGGTCCAGATCGCCGCCGCGCTGGCCTACTTTGTCTCGCCGGCCGACGTGCTGCCCGACATACTCGGCGGGCTCGGCTGGCTCGACGACCTTTATGTGGCGCTCCTCGTGGTGAACTCGCTGCTCTCGAGCGTGGACAGCGAGGTGATCGAGCGCTACTGGCTGGGCGACGGGGAGCTCATACTCAAGGTGCGCATCCTCATCGCGCGGCTGGACGAAAAGCTCGGCTCCGGCGCCATACGGCGCATCGTTGCGGCCTTCCGCGCCAAGGGCGGGGAGTGAACAGTTGACGCGCCGCCCCGCCGGGCTTATAATTTAGCAAAACCCGCAAAAGCACACAAAAGCACATACAGGAGGAAGAGACACTTGAAATTCTCAGAGATGCCCTATGAACGCCCGGATATCGAGGCGCTGAAAAAGTTCCTCGATGACGCCGCCGGGCGCCTGGCGGCGGCCAGGAGCTTCGAGGAGGCGGACGCCGTATTTCTCGAGGTGGAGCGCGGCACCGCCCACGCGGAGACCATGCTCACCATCGCCCACATCCGCCACGACATAAACACCGCCGACGAGTTCTACGACAAGGAGGTCGAGTTCTCCGACAGGGCGCTGCCCGAGCTGGAGGAGTACACCCACAAGTGGGACCTCGCGCTGCTGCGCACACCATTCCGCGCGGATTTCGAGCGCAAATACAACCGCCTGATGTTCCTGAACACGGAGATCTCGCTGCGCACCTTCTCCCCGGAGATCGTCCCCGAGCTGCAGCGCGAGAACGCGCTCACCACCGAGTACTCCAAGCTCATCGCCAGCGCTCAGATCCCCTTTGAGGGCCAGACCTACACGGTGAGCCAGCTCACCCGCTTCAAGCAGGACCCGGACGACGAGCGCCGCGCTGCCGCCTGGAAGGCCGAGGGCGAGTGGTACATGCAGAACGCGGATAAGCTCGATTCGATATACGACGAGCTCGTCAAGCTGCGCGACACGATGGGCAAAAAGCTCGGGCACGAGAACTACATCCCGCTCGGCTACGACCGCATGGGCCGCAACTGCTACGGCAAGGAGGACGTGGAGCGCTTCCGCGCCGCCGTCGTCAAGCACATAGTCCCCCTCGCCGACCAGGTCTTCCGCCGCCAGGCCGAGCGCCTCGGCAAGGCCTATCCGATGGGCTATGCGGACAACGCCCTCGCCTTCCGCAGCGGCAACCCGAAGCCCAGCGGCGGGCCGGACGACATCCTCGCCGCCGGCAGGAAGTTCTATCACGAGCTGAGCAGCGAGACCGCCGAGTTCATCGACGTGATGTACGACAACGAGCTGCTCGATGTCCTCTCCCGCAAGGGCAAGGCCGGCGGCGGCTACTGCACCAGCCTTGCGGAGTACCACGTCCCCTTCATCTTCGCCAACTTCAACGGCACCAGCGGCGACGTGGAGGTCGTGACGCACGAGGCCGGGCACGCCTTCGCCAACTACATGGGGCGCGACATCATCCCCGCCTCCTGCCAGTGGCCGAGCATGGAGTCCTGCGAGGTGCACTCCATGTCCATGGAGTTCTTCGCCTGGCCCTGGGCCGAGAGCTTCTTCGGCGAGGACGCGCGCAAGTTCCGCTACACCCACCTGGCGGACGCGCTGACCTTCATCCCCTACGGCACGATGGTCGACCACTTCCAGCACATAGCCTATGAGCACCCCGAGCTCACCCCCGCCGAGCGCAACGCCGAATGGGCGCGCCTTTCCGCCATCTACCTGCCCTGGATGAAGCTGGAGGACACCCAGCCCTTCTACGGCGAGGGCAGGGCCTGGCAGCGCCAGAGGCACATCTATGAGAGCCCCTTCTATTACATCGACTACTGCCTTGCGCAGACGGTCTCGCTCGAGTTCTGGGCCATGATCCAGTCCGACCCCAAGGCCGCCTGGGAGACCTATATGAAATACACCCGCCCCGCCGGCACGATGACCTTCAAGGAGCTCATCGCCAACGCCGGGCTCGTCTCCCCCTTCGGGGAGGACGCCCTGCGCGAGATAGCCTCCGCCGCCGGCAAGTGGCTTGAGCAGTACGACCTTACCGGGATAGAATAAGCCCGGGCGCAAACAAATGGACAGCCGCGGCGAATATCGCCGCGGCTGTTTCGCAGGCCGGGCGCGGCGCCGTACACAATTCGGTAACAAATTTCTTGTAATTTCGAGCGCTATCACATATAATAGTTCTATTCAATGTAAAAGGGGGCGTAGCGGTGGCTGCACAGCCGGAGTACATAATCGAAATGCTCCACATAACCAAGGAGTTCCCGGGCATCGTCGCCAACGACGACATCACCCTCAGGCTCAGGAAGGGCGAAATACACGCGCTGTTGGGCGAAAACGGCGCGGGCAAGAGCACGCTTATGAGCGTCCTCTTCGGCCTTTACAAGCCCGAGGCCGGGGAGATCCGCAAAAACGGCGAGGTCGTGAAGATCGACGACCCGAACGACGCCACGGCTCTCGGCATCGGCATGGTGCACCAGCACTTCAAGCTCATCGACGTATTCACCGTGCTGGACAATATCATCCTCGGCGCCGAGACGACTAAAATGGGCTTCCTCCAGCGCAGGGAGGCCCGCAAAAAGGTGCAGGAGCTCTCCGAGCGCTACGGGCTGCATGTGGACCTCGACGCCAAGGTCGAGGACATCACCGTCGGCATGCAGCAGCGGGTCGAGATACTCAAGATGCTCTACCGCGACAATGAAATCCTCATTTTCGACGAGCCCACCGCGGTGCTCACCCCGCAGGAGATCGACGAACTGATGGAGACGATGCGCGGCTTTGCGCGCGAGGGGAAGAGCATCCTCTTCATCTCCCACAAGCTCAACGAGATCATGGCGGTGTCGGACCGCGTGACCGTCCTGCGCAAGGGCCGCTGCATCGGCACCGTGAACACGAAGGACACGAACAAGCAGGCCCTCTCCAACATGATGGTCGGCCGCCCCGTGCAGCTTGAGGTTGTAAAATCCCCCGCGAAGCCGGGGGAGACCGTGCTGAGCGTCAGCGGCCTTACGGTCCCCTCCCGCATACACAAGAAGGACGCCGTCCACGGCGTCAGCTTCGATGTGCGCGCGGGCGAGATCCTCTGCATCGCCGGCATAGACGGCAACGGCCAGACCGAGTTGGTCTATGGCCTGACCGGCCTTGAAAAGCCCACCCACGGCAACATAAAGCTCTGCGGGCGCGACATAACGCACGCCTCGATAAAAAAGCGCGGCGCGGACATGAGCCACATCCCCGAGGACCGGCACAAGCACGGGCTCATCCTCGACTTCACGCTCGAGCAGAACCTTGTGCTGCAGCGCTTCAAGGAAAAGGAGTTCGAGCACTTCGGCTTTATAAACACCGCCAGCGTGCGCTCCTATGCCGAGCGGCTCATAGAGCAGTACGACGTCCGCTCCGGCCAGGGCCCCGTGACCACCGTGCGCAGCATGTCCGGCGGCAACCAGCAGAAGGCCATAGTCGCCCGCGAGCTGGACAGGGAAAAGGCGCTCATCGTCGCCGTGCAGCCCACCCGCGGCCTCGACGTCGGCGCGATCGAGTACATACACAGCCAGCTCGTCGCCGAGCGGGACAAGGGCCACGCTATCCTGCTCGTCTCCCTTGAGCTGGACGAGGTCATGAGCCTTTCGGACCGTATCCTCGTCATGTACGAGGGCGAAATAGTCGGCGAGTTCGACCCGAAAAGAGTCACGGTCGAGGAGCTCGGCCTCTACATGGCCGGCGCCAAGCGCGACAAAGTCTCCGCAGGGGGTGAGAGCGAATGAAAAACGGCAGGCTTTCCAATCTGGCGTCCCGCGACGGGACCCGTACCGTCCTTGCCTCCATCGTTTCCATTCTCATCGGCCTTGTGGTCGGCGCGATTATCGTGCTCATCGTCGGGCTGACAAGCGACAACCTTTCGCTTACAAGTGCATGGGAGGGCATCCGCCTGATTTTCGGAGGCATATTCAGCACGGGGCGCGACAGCGCCGGCGCTCTGACCTTCGGCTTCAACCCGACGAACCTCGGAAACATGCTCTTCCGCGCCACGCCTCTCATAATGACCGGCCTGTCTGTCGCCGTGGCCTATAAAACCGGCCTTTTCAACATCGGCGCCCCGGGACAGTACCTTATGGGCACAATGGCCAGCCTGATGCTCGCGCTCGGCATACCGAGCACGGTGGTCCCCGCCTGGATCATCTGGATAATCGCTTTTCTCGGCGGCATCCTTGCCGGCGCCCTCTGGGGCGCCATCCCCGGCATGCTCAAAGCGCTGCTGAACATAAACGAGGTCATCGCCTGCATCATGACGAACTGGATTGCCGCCAACGTCGTCACCTGGGCGTTTGAGATCAGCAACTTCAAAAACCTCGTCGAGAGCACCAAGTCCAGCTACATCTACAAGACCACCTTCAACGGCGTGGAAACCCCCAAGCTCGGGCTCGACCTGCTCTTCCCGAATTCGCAGGTGAACGGCGGCATCATCATAGCCATACTCATAGCCGTGCTTATGTACGTCGTAATGAACAAGACCACCCTCGGATATGAGCTGAAGGCCTGCGGCAGCAACCGGCACGCCGCGCGCTACGCCGGGATAAACGACAAACGCAACATCATCCTCTCCATGGCCATAGCCGGCGGGCTCTCCGGTGCGGGCGCAGCCCTCTACTACCTCGCGGGCAACACGGAGTTCTTCTGGAGCACCTACACCTCCCTGCCCGCGACGGGCTTCAACGGCATCCCCGTCGCCCTGCTCGCTGCCAACAACCCCATCGGCGTGGTCTTCACCGGCATATTCATGTCGATGCTCGACATCGCCGGGCTGCAGCTCACCAGTCTCACGGCTTACAACGAGTACATCACGGACGTTATCATCGCTGTGATCGTGTATCTGAGCGCCTTCTCCCTTGTGATAAAGATGCTCATAAGCGGCCGGAAGAAGAAAAAGCACGCCGCAGCAGCGGACGCCGCCGCTTCCGGGTCCGCCCCGGCCGAAGCGGCCACCTCCGCCGGGGATGACGGCGCCGCGGAGGAGCCCCTCCCGCCCGGGGAGGGACCCGGTGAGGACACAGAAGCGGAAACCGGGAAAGGAGGCGTTGAGGCATGACATTCCTTATTCAGCAGACGCTGCTCTACGCCATACCGCTCATGATAGTCGCCCTGGCGGGCGTGTTCGCCGAGCGCAGCGGCATCATCAACCTCGCGCTCGAAGGCATCATGATCTTCGGTGCGTTCGTCGGCGTGCTGTTCGTGAACATCGTGCAGCAGACTGATGTGTTCATGTCCGCCTATGAGGCCGGGAACTGGGTAACGCTGCAGGGCCTTGAGCTGCTGGCCATGCTGGCCGCGGCGGTAATGGGCGCCATCTTCTCGCTGCTGCTCAGCTTCGCCTCAATAAACCTGAAGGCGGACCAGACGATAGGCGGCACCGCCCTGAACCTCATGGCCCCGGCCCTCGTGCTCTTCCTCGTCCGTCTCATCGCCAACCAGAACACCCTCCGCATGTCCACCGGCGACGCGGCGAGCTGGTTCATGATAAAGAAGACGACTCTCGGCTATGACCGCACGGCCGACCTCGGCTTCTTCGGCAACACCTTCATCGACAAAACCTATATCGCCACCTATATCTGCATAATCGTATTCATAGTCCTGTCGATCATCCTGTACAAGACCCGCTTCGGCCTGCGCCTGCGCTCCTGCGGCGAGAATCCCCAGGCGTCGGACTCCCTCGGCATCAACGTTTACAGGATGCGCTACACCGGCACGACCATCTCCGGCGCGCTCGCCGGCATGGGCGGCTTCGTCTACTCGCTGACAACGGCCAACTGCACGGCCAACGGCGACGTGGCCGGCTTCGGCTTCCTGGCCCTCGCGGTCATGATATTCGGCAACTGGAAGCCGCTGAACATCGCCGGCGGCGCCCTGCTCTTCGGCCTGTTCAAGTGCATAGCCGCCAGCTACACGAGCATAGACATCAACGGCGACGGGGTGTACCTCCTAAACGAGCTCGGACTCAGCCCGCACTTCTACCGCCTGCTGCCCTACCTCATCACGCTGCTCGTGCTCGCCTTCACCTCCAAGAGCTCCCGCGCCCCGAAGGCCGAGGGCATACCCTACGACAAGGGTAAACGATAATCGATCCGCCCGCCGGGGGCCGTCCGCCCCCGGCGGTTTTTTTGCGCGGCCGGGGCCGGTTCCAAGCCTGAGCTATGGACAATCCGGCCGACCGTGCGTTATAATTGGGATTTATGAAGACTTATGAAGCTGGAAAATGTGATATAGCCGTAATCGGCGCGGGCCACGCCGGCATCGAGGCCGCGCTCGCCGCGGCGCGCATGGGCTGCAGCGTGGCCTGCTTCGCCATAAACCTCGACAGCGTGGGGAACATGCCCTGCAACCCCGCCATCGGCGGCACGGGGAAGGCCCACCTCGTCCGCGAGATAGACGCCCTCGGCGGCGAAATGGCCCGCGCGGCGGACTCAGCCTGCATACAGTACCGCATGCTGAATCTCGGCAAGGGCCCCGCCGTCTACTCCCTGCGCGCGCAGGCGGACCGCCGCCGCTATCAGGAGGTCATGAAGCTCGCCCTCGAGCGGCAGGAAAACCTGCGGCTGATACAGGGCGAGATCGTGGACATAGACCTGGACGGGGCGGGAAACGTCTGCGGCGTCACCACGCGCAACGGCGCGCACTGGCGCTGCCGCGCGGCCGTAATCTGCACTGGCACCTACCTCCGCGGCAGGACGATAACCGGAGAGTCGGCGGCGGACTCGGGGCCGGACGGCCTTGCGCCGAGCATCGCCCTCGCCGGGCGGCTCGCGGAGCTTGGGCTTCCGCTCCGCCGGTTCAAAACCGGCACTCCCCCGCGCGTGAACGCGCGCAGCGTGGATTTCTCGCGCATGGAGCTTCAGGAGGGGGACGCCGAGCCGGAGGGCTTTTCCTACTCCACCGCGGACGCGCCCGTAAACCGCGCGAAGTGCTACCTGACCTATACGAACGAGCGCACGCACGAGATAATCCGCGCCAACCTGCCGCGCAGCCCGCTCTACTCCGGCGTTATAACCGGCACCGGGCCGCGCTACTGCCCGAGCATCGAGACCAAGGTGATGACCTTCCCGGACAAGCCGCGCCACCAGCTCTTCATAGAGCCTATGGGGCTGAACACGCTCGAGCTCTATGTCCAGGGTTTTTCGAGCTCCATGCCGGAGGAGGTGCAGGCGGAAATGCTGCACACTATCCCCGGCCTTGAGCACGCGGAGATGACCCGCGCGGCCTATGCCATCGAGTACGACTGCGTGGACCCGCTCGAGCTCTATCCCACGCTCGAGGTGAAGAAAATCCCCGGCCTTTACGGCGCGGGGCAGTTCAACGGCTCCTCGGGATACGAGGAGGCCGCGGCGCAGGGCTTTGTCGCCGGGGTGAACGCCGCGCTGAAGCTCCAGGGCCGCGAGCCCTTTGTGCTCCGCCGGAGCGAGGCGTATATCGGCGCGCTTATCGACGACCTTGTGACGCGCGGCACGAACGAGCCCTACCGCATGATGACCTCACGCAGCGAATACCGCCTGATTCTGCGCCAGGACAACGCCGACGAGCGGCTGACAAAATACGGCTATGCCCTCGGGCTTGTCAGTGCGGAGCGGCTTGAGGCCGTGCGGCACAAATACGCCGCCGTGGAGGCGGAAATAGAGCGGCTCGAGCGCACTCACATCGCGCCCTCGGCCTCCCTTGCCGCCGCGCTCGCCGCCGTTGGCGAGAGCGCCCCGGAGAGCGGCGCGAGCCTCGCCTCGCTCCTGCGCCGGCCGCGCGTTAGCTACGGGCTACTCGCCCCCTTCGACCCCGGCCGGCCGGAGCTCGGCCGCGCCGCCGCGCAGCAGGTGGAGATACGGCTGAAATACGCCGGATATATAAAGCGCCAGCTCCGCCAGGTGGAGGAGTTCACCCGCATGGAGGAGCGCCCGCTCCCGCCGGACATCGACTATGCCTCCGTCCCCGGCCTTCGCACGGAGGCGAGGCAGAAGCTCGCCGCCGTGCGCCCGGAGAGCTTCGGCCGCGCCGCGCGCATTTCCGGCGTCTCCCCGGCGGACATGGCGGCGCTGATGGTTTATCTGAGGAGGGACGGCCGGTGAAAAAGCGCGTTGTGCTCGGATTTTCCGGCGGCGTGGACAGCTCCACCGCCGCCGCCCTTCTAAAGGAAGCAGGATACGAGGTGCTCTGCCTCTATCTCGAGACCGGCTCCGGCGAGGAGGCCGCGGCCCGGGCCTCGGCGAAGGCCCTCGGTCTGCCTCTGCGCGTGTGCGACGCCCGCGCGGACATGGAAAAATACGTCTGCGCCCCCTTTGCCGCGGCCTACTGCCGGGGCGAGACGCCCAGCCCCTGCGTCATGTGCAACCCCTCCGTAAAGCTCCGGCTGCTGCTCGAGTGCGCCGACGAGCTCGGCGCGGAGCACATCGCCACCGGGCACTACGCCCGCGCGGAGGGCGGCGCCCTATATATGGGCCGGGAGCCGAACGACCAGAGCTACATGCTCTGCCGCATACTGCCGGAGCAGCTACGGCGGCTCGTGCTGCCGCTCGGCGGCTATGAAAAGGGCGAGGTGCGCGCGCTCGCCGCCTCCCTCGGCCTGCCCAGCGCCAAAAAGGGCGACAGCATGGAGCTCTGCTTCGTGCCGGACGGGGACTTCGCCGCCTGGATAGAGCGCCGAGGCGGCGCGCCCTGCCCCGGGCCGCTCATATATAACGGCCGGGTGGTCGGCGAGCACCGCGGGATACACCGCTACACGCTCGGCCAGCGCCGCGGCCTCGGCTTCGCCGCGGGCAGGAGGGTGTTCGTCTCCGAAATCGACCCTCAGGCCAACAGCGTCACCCTCTCGGACGGGGAGGGGCTCTTCACCCGCTCGGTGGAGGCCTTCGGCGCCCGTTATCTGGCGGAGGAACTGCCCCCCTCCCCCTTCCGCTGCCTTGCGCGCATAAGGCACTCGCGCTCCGCCGCGCCCGCCCTGTGCAGCGTGTCCGAGGGCGGCCGGCTGAGCCTGCTCTTCGACTCGGAGCAGCGCGCGCCGACGCCCGGGCAGGCCGCGGCCGTATACCTGCCCTCCGGGCAGCTCGCTGCGGGCGCGATAATCGGGCACGGCGCTTGACAAGGCGTTCAAATCGTTATATGATTTATGCTGTATTATAATCCGTGGTACAGCGAGCTTGTTGCGGACGGAGTGATGACTTTTGGCGATGATATCCATAAATTTACGGGATTCCCGCCCCATATATGAACAGGTAAAGGACGCCTTCCGCCGCCTGATAATATCCGGCGCGCTCTCGCCGGAGGAAAAACTCCCCTCCGTGCGCGAACTGGCGGCCCAGCTTGTAATAAACCCCAACACCATCCAGCGGGCCTACCGCGAGCTTGAGGCGGAGGGGTACATAAACTCCATCCCCGGCAAGGGGAGCTTTGCCCGGCCGCGCGGCGCAGTGGATTCCGAGCGTGCGCGGGAACTTTTGCGCCGCTTTGACGACACAGTTAATGAGCTCCTCTTCCTCGGCGTAAAGCCCGAGGAGCTCGCCGAAAGGATAGCCGGGAAGGGGGATGCTCAGAAATGATAGAGCTGAAAGACATCGTAAAAACCTTCGACGGCTTCCGCGCCCTCGACGGGCTCAGCCTGAACGTGCCCCGCGGCTCGATTTACGGCCTTGTCGGCCCGAACGGGGCCGGGAAGACCACGGCGATAAAGCACATGGCCGGCATATTGCGGCCCGACAGCGGCGAGGTGCTCATCGGTGGTGTGCCCGTTTTTGAAAACCCCTCCGCCAAGGCCAGAATAGCCTATATCCCGGACGACGTGTTCTATTTCCCACAGGCCACCGTGCAGGACATGATGCGCTTTTACCGCGGCATCTATCCCACCTTTGACCGGGGGCTCTATGAGCGCCTCGGTAGGGTGTTCGACATAGACCCGCACCGGCCCATCCGCCGCCTCTCAAGGGGCATGCAGAAGCAGGCGGCCTTTTACCTTGCCGTCTCGATGCGCCCGGAGGTGCTCATACTCGACGAGCCGGTGGACGGGCTCGACCCCGTCATGCGCCGGCAGGTGTGGGGGATAATAATGCAGGACGTGGCCGAAAACGGCCTCACCGTGCTCGTCTCCTCGCACAACCTGCGCGAGCTCGAGGATGTCTGCGACCGCGTGGGCATGCTCTCCCGCGGGAAGCT
The DNA here is from genome assembly GCA_018712985.1 of Candidatus Scatomorpha intestinavium. GTDB lineage: Bacteria > Bacillota > Clostridia > Oscillospirales > Oscillospiraceae > Scatomorpha > Scatomorpha intestinavium. The sequence continues at coordinate 16,817 of DVGA01000033.1, read as the reverse complement.
GCTGCTCGAGCGCGGCCTCGCCGATTTGCAGGACAGCATCTGCAAAATACAGATCGCCCTTCCGGAGGGCGCGGTGCTCCCGCCGGAGCTCGACGTGCTGCACTGCTCCGGCCCGGGGCGGCTGAAAACCCTGATAGTCCGCGGCAGCGGCGAAGAGGCCGAGCGCCGGCTCGCCGCGCTCGAGCCGGTGTTCATGGACTCCGTCCCGCTGACGCTTGAGGAGATATTCATTTACGAACTGGGAGGCGCTGACTATGCGGTCAAGGACGTCGTTCTTTAATCCCGCGCTGTTTAAAAAGACCGTCGTCCGCTTCTGGCCGGTCTGGTTCCTTTACGCCTTTATCTGGCTGCTTCTCCTCCCCGGCGGGATGAGCGGGGAGCTCGCGCGCAGCCTCCGCATGGAGAACGCGGCCTATGCCTCGATGCGCATCCTGATGGGCACGCCGCTGGAGGCGGCCGTGTCGCCATACGTCCCGCTGCTCGCCCTCGCATTTTCCTGCGCCTCGGCGATGGCGGTGTTCAGCCACCTCTATTCCCCCCGCTCCGCTGCGGCGTACGGCGCGCTGCCCGTGCGGAGGGAGGCCGCTTTCCTCTCGCTCTCGCTCGCCGGGCTGCTCCCTCTGCTCGCGGCAAACGTGATAGTCGCCGCGGCCGTTCTGGCGGTCGAGGCCCTCTGCGGCACGCTGCTGCTCTGGCCCGTCATGACCTGGCTCGGCGTCGTCTCGCTCGAGTGCCTCACCTTTTTCGGCATCTGCGCCTTCTGCGCCCAGCTCACGGGCAGCATGATCGTCATGCCCGTCCTCGCCATCGTGGTCAACGCCGCCGCATGGTTTGTCGAGGGCGTCGTCACCGCCCTGCTCACCACCTTCGTTTTCGGCTATACGTACAGCGGCAGGAACGCGGTCAGCCTGCTCTCTCCCATTGATGGGCTGCAGCGCCTGCTTGTCGCCTCGGCGCAGTATGAGGAGGACGCCGATGGCATTTCCCGCCTTGTCGGGTATGAATTCTCCGGCTGGGGCGCCGCGCTCATCTATGGGGCGGTCGGCCTCGCCTTCCTCGTGTTCGCGCTGCTGCTCTATCGCCGCCGCAGGCTCGAAACGGCCGGTGACGTGGTAGCTGTGGGCTGCCTGAAGCCCGTTTTCAAGTATCTGCTCTCCCTCGGCGGCGCGCTCTGCCTCGGCTACCTGCTCTTTGGAATAACATCCGGCAGCGTGCGCTACGGCACCGGGATCTACGCCCTTGAGCTGGCGCTCTTCATGTGCGTCGGAGCCTTTATCGGCTACTTTGCCGCCGAAATGCTGATAAAAAAGAGCTTCGCCGTGTTCCGCGGCGCAAAGCGGTATATAGGCTTCGGGATCGTCTGCCTCTGCTCTATGCTTTTCGTCGTATTCTGCGAAACGGGCTTTTTCGGATATGAGACGCGCCTGCCCACCCGGGAGGACGTCGCCTCCGTCAGCCTGGAAGTATACCGCGGCGGCAAGCCCTCCGCCTTTACCGCAGATGAGGACATCGACGCCGCCATGGCCCTCCACGAGGACATAATAGCGCACAAATCCGTCCACGAGAGCCAGGCCAACGCCTATACGACCGGCACGCAGCCCCTGGACTCCGCGGCCCCGCTCTTCGCCTCGTCCGCCGACCTCTATGTCGCCGCCGAGCAGGCAGCGGACGACTACTCCGACCCCGATTGCTACGTCGTAGTGAAGGTGGAGTACACGCTCACAAGCGGCGACAAGCTGACGCGCCGCTATGAGCTCATGGGCCGCGACACCACCGGCGACATACGCGCGCTGCAAAACCTTGTGAACACAAGGCCGGGCATCGCCACGCGGAACGAGACGGATTTCCCCGTAACGCTTGAAAACATCCTCTACGCCGGCGTGAATTCGGGCTATTACCCCCTCGGCGGCGGAGAGGATTACAGCGTCGAGCTCACGGAGAGCGAGGCGCACGAGCTCTATTACGACTGCATGCTGCCCGACATGGCGGACGGCACCCTCGGGCTCGTGTATCTGATAGAGGACAACGGATACTACGACACGGAGTACGACTGCACCATATACATAGACTGCTATGAGCGGCTGCGCACGCCCGGGGCGGGAGAACGCTATCAGAGCCTCTATGTAAACGTCTCCGCCGCCGCCGAGCGCACCTGCGAGTGGCTCGCGCAGCACGGGATCCATCCCCTGACGATACGCGAAGCCGTGGCCGCCGCCGAGGCGGAAGCGCGCTGAATGCATAAGCCGCCCAAAACGAAACCCCCGCCGGGTCTCCCGGCGGGGGGATATTTTTTATGCCGCGCGGCCTTATTCGGCAAGGCCCAGCGGGATTATGGAGCAGTAGTCCTCCACGCTGCCGTGCTCCCTGAAGCACTCGAGTATCTGCCGCCCGATCGGGTGCAGCTCCTCGGTGTCATATACGGAGAGGACCTTCTCGAAGAAGCCGTAGAGGATCTCCGCGCCCTTGTCATAGCCCTCCTCGCCGAGCGCCTCCTGGGTCTCCGGGCGGAGGAACTTGGCGGAGATATGCTGGCCGTCCACCTTCATGTCCTTCAGCGCATAGCCGAGGAGCGGGCAGCGGGCAGGGGTGAGGCGGTCCATCTTCATGTTCACGCCGCCGCGGCGGGCAAGGTATTCGCGGCTTATCCACTCCGCCGCGAAGCCCACGCGGAAGTTGCCTATGTGCTGGTTGGGTATGAGCACATAGCGCGTGCGCGTGCAGGAGATGATCTGCTCGAGCAGGAGGTTCGCCTGAGTGACGCGCTTGCCGGTGGCGAAGGGCCAGTAGGAGCCCACGCCCTCGCTCGCAAGGGGCGTTCCGCCGGTCACGCTCGGGTTCTTGAAGCCGCGGGGAGCCACAAGCCTCCAGAGCCAGGCGAGCGCGGGCGGCACTATGTGCATGAGCCCCATGATGCCATAGGTCGGCTTTTCGGCCGTCGCCGGCGGCATGCGTACGCCGAAGGAGCGCACGTCCACCTCCACCGGCTCGTTCACGACGTTATTGATGAGCCGGCGCGGGACGATGATGCGCGGGTTCGGGCAGGGCTGGCCGTTGGAGTCGGGGATGTGCTCCCAGGGCAGGCAGGTCGCACGCGGCACCGCCTGCAGGTTCAGGAACATAAGCGGCTCCTTGGTCTGTATGGCTATCTTCTCGTACATCGGGTCGCAGCCGTATTCCTTTATCCCGTCCACGCGGACAAACCAGCCGTCCTCACCGTCGGTTATGCAGAGCTTGCCGTTGCCCTTCTGGATGGAGGGCGGGCACATCGCCATGTCGTCCGCCACCGGATCGATGGTACAGGTATCGCTCATGCTGATGTAGCGCTCCTCGCCCGTTTTCAGTTCCACGCCGAGCAGCACACGGCCGTCCGCGGCGCGCATGACGTCCTGCAGCAGCTCGCTCTTGCCGCCGCCGGAGGCGCCCTCGTGCATCATGACCATTTCGTTTTCATACGGGGTGATTATCCTCGCCGCGGAGGCGTGGGCGGTAACCCAGCCCTCCCGCTCGCCTATGTCGAGCAGGACGCTGTATATGCCCTTCTTGGCCGACGGGCCGGGATACAGGTTGTAGGAAAACACCTCGTGCAGCGTTTCGCCGCGGCTGTGCACGACCACCTGCTTGCCGCCGAAGCGGGTGTGGCGGAACGGCGGGGCCACATACACCACCGCGCGCGGCGTGAAGTGCTCCACCGTCCTGATGTCCACAAAGGCCTGCAGCTGGGACATGGCGAAGGCGAAGAACGCCGCGTTCCTCGGGCATATAAGTATCGAATCGTAGCCGTAGTCATAGCCGCCGGACTTGAATGGGACGAGCACGAGCTCCTGGCGGGTCAGCCAGCTCAGGGTGGCCCTGCGCAGCTCGGCAAAATCGTAGCCGTAGACATCCTCAAACCGCGGCTTGTCGGTGGGCAGGTCGTCCGCGATGCGCATGCTGTCCGGGTCGCGGCGGCGCATATAGTCCTCCGGGAAATTCACGGCCGCGCCGTTCTTGCAGCGGACGACCTCCGCCTCCTTTATGCTGCGGCCCTGCACGTCGTAGGTGACCTCTATCTTATCGGTGTGCTCGTTGCCGAATATGAGCTCGAAGAGCACTTCCTTGCTCGTCGGTATGATAACGCTCGGGCTGTTGTAAATTACCTCACGCAGCTCCTCGGGCAGCGTGAATCTCTCAAACAATATGTTCATGTATGCCTCACTTTCCTCGCGCCTGGGCGCAAATTGTATACCTTTAATCCACCGGAGGCCGGTTCGCGTGCCCCTGCTGCTTCATCCACACCCTCATAACCAGCTTATGCGGCAGGTGCTTGACAAGGAAAACCTGCCTGCGCACCCCGGAGCCGAGGACGGAGACGTCTTTCCCCTTCTTATAGTCCCGCATCGCCCGCTCGACAACCTGTTCGGGCTCCCATACCTTGTCGTAATAGGTCACAGCCCCGTTGTCGCTCACGGCGTGGTCGAAAAACTCTGTTTTAACCCAGCCGGGCGAGACGGCCATCACGCGGATGCCGCGCGGCTCGAGCTCCACGTTCAGCGCGCGGGAAAACGAGAGGACGTAGGCCTTCGTGGCGCCGTATACGCACTCGTACGGCACCGGCTGAAAGGCGGAGAGGGAGTCGAGGTTTATGACCCTCGAGCCGCGCTTCATGTACGGCAGCGTGAGCTGCGTCATGGCCGTCAGCGCCTTTATATTCACGTCCACCATGCCGAGGTTGGCCTCCATCGGCGTCTCCTCGAACAGGGCGAAGCGCCCGAAACCGGCCACGTTGCACAGCGTGCTCACAAGTGGCTTTTCGCTCTCGAGCGCCGCGGAATATTCCTCGAAGCTCTCCGGCTTCGAAAGGTCGAGCGCAAGGATGCGGCACCTGCTGCGCAGCGTTTTCGCCAGCTCGCGGAGGCGGTCCTCCCTGCGCGCGATGAGCCAGAGCTCGTCGAGCCGCTCCTCGCGGTCTATGGCCTTCGCAAACTCCAGCCCCATGCCCGAGGACGCCCCGGTGATAACGGCTATTTTCATGGCTTTCATCCGTCCTTTCGTTTTTCCGCGCGCACGAGCAGCATCATCGGCCTTCTCATCTCGTCCGCCATCTCCGGCAGTGTACGAAGGGCCTCCGGGCTCGGGCGCGCCTCCTCCACCGCCGTGAGCGTGAACCCGGCGCGCAGCAGCCCGCCCAGGATCTGCGAGAGCGTGTGGTGCTGCTTTTTAACCTCGCAGCCGGCGAACAGCGTGTCGCGCGCTCCGGGATAAAAGTAGTTGTCCACCGGCCAGTGGAGTATCTGTCCTGATCCGGAGCGGTGCCAGTCCTCGTTCACGCCGGACGTAAAAACAGGGTGCTCAATATTCATTGCGAATATCCCGCCCGGCCTCAGCGCGCGGAATATCCCCGCGTACACGCCGTCGAGGTCCTCCACATAGTGCAGCGCGAGGTTGGATATCACAAGGTCGAAGGCCGCCGCCGGCCAGTCGAAATCCTCCACGGCGCAGCGGCGGTATTCTATGCGCTCGTCCGCGTTCCTCCTTGCGGCCTCGGCGAGCATCTTCCCGCTCGGGTCTATGCCGGTAACGGAGCGCGCGCCGCGCAGGACGGCGTATTTGCAGTGCCAGCCGTACCCGCAGCCGACGTCGAGCACGTCGAGGCCAGTCATGTCCTCCGGCAGCAGGGCGGAAAACTGCCACCACTCCCCGGCCGCTTCCAGCCCGGCCGCGGAGCGCGGCATCTGCGCGTAATTATTGAAGAATTCTTCGTCGTCGTAGAGGGCCATTGCCGGTTCCTTTCGCAAAATGTCAACGTTATTATTTTACACCTGCGGGCACGGAAAATCCAGCCCAATGTTCTTGCGGAAAATGCCGAAGCCGGGCCCGATATCGGGCCCGGCTTTGTCAGATATGTCTTTTTTCGCGCCAATCCCGCCCACGCGCGGCGCGGCGCGCTTCCGCATCCCGCGGCGCGCGTTCATCCGGTCGCGCCGGGCGGCGCGTCACCGCCCGGTTGCGGCCATGACCGCCTCCGCGACGCGCAGGCCGTCCACGGCGGCGCTGACTATGCCCCCGGCCCAGCCCGCGCCCTCGCCGCAGGGGTACAGCCCCTTCAGCGCGCTCTCGCGGTTTTCCCCGCGCGGGAGGCGCACCGGGCTCGAAGAGCGCGTCTCCGGTGCGGTGAGGACGGCCTCCGGGTCGTTGAACAGCTTCAGCTTCCCGCCGAGCAGCGGCAGGGCCTCCGCCATCCCGTCCGCCACGGCGGCGGGCAGCACGCAGCGCAGGTCGCCCCAGCACACGCCCGGCAGGTAGCTCGGCTCCACATGCCCAGCCGCCGTGCTCGGGCGCTTCGCAAGGAAGTCCCCGGCGAGCTGCGCTGGGGCACGGTAGCCGCCCCCTGCGTACTCATATGCCCTGCGCTCGATCTCCCGCTGCCACAGCATGCCGCCGAGCGGCCCGGCATACGGGAAATCCTCCGGCCGGACGGAGACGAGCAACGCGCTGTTCGCGTTCGGCATGGCGCGGCCGGAGTAGCTCATTCCGTTCGTGACCACGCCGCGCTCCTCGCTCGCCGCGGCTATCACCTCGCCGCCCGGGCACATGCAGAAGGTATACGCCCCGCGCCCGTCCGAAAGGCGGACGCTGAGCGAGTAGTCCGCCGCGGGCAGTCGCTTCCCGCGCGGCGCGCCGTACTGGGCCATGTCGAGCTCGCTCTGCAGGTGCTCTATCCTCGCCCCCATAGAGAAGGCCTTGGCCTCCATCGGCACGCCGAGGCCGTGCAGCAGCTCAAAGGTGTCCCGCGCGCTGTGCCCCGTGGCCAGGACGAGCGCGGAGCAGTCCTGCTCATATTCGAGCCCGCCCGCGGAGGCGAGCACCGCGCTCACGGCGCCGTCCATTCCCGTTTTCAGGCCGCAGAGCTTCGAGCCGAAGCGCACCTCCCCGCCGAGGGAGATTATCTCCTCCCGTATGGCCTTCACAACCCGGGAGAGCACGTCCGTGCCGACATGCGGCTTCGCGTCGTACACCACGGACGCCGGCGCGCCGTGCGCGGCGAATTCCCGCAGCACAAAGCCGATGCGCTTATCGTGCGTCCCCGTGTTCAGCTTCCCGTCCGAGAAAGTGCCGGCGCCGCCCTCGCCGAACTGGACGTTGCACTCCGTGTCGAGGGCCCCTCCGCGGCGGAAGGCGGCCACCTTCGATGCGCGCGTCTCAACGTCCTGCCCACGCTCTATCACCACCGGGCGCAGCCCCGCGCGGGCGAGGGCAAGGGCGCAGAACATCCCCGCCGGGCCGAACCCGGCCACGACGGCCGGCGCCCCGGCCCGCTCGAGCCGGGGTATGCGGTAGAGCTCCGGCGGCTCGTCCGGCTCGCCTTTGAGCCGGACGGAGACGGAGTACACCCAGCGCGCTGAGCCCTTCCTGCGCGCGTCGAGGCTCTTCCTCGTGATTGTAAGCTGCTCTATCGCCGCGGGGCGGACGCCTAACTTCGCCGCCGCGAGCTCGTAAAGCCGCCGCTCGTCGCCCCCGGGCTGGAGGATGAGCCCGCCGACAGCCCTCATGCGCCCAGCCTCCCTGCCAGGCAGCCGCTGGCCCAGGCCCACTGCAGGTTGTAGCCGCCGCAGTCTCCGTCTATGTCCAGCACCTCGCCGCAGGCGAAAAGCCCCGGCACAAGGCGGCTCTCCATCGTCTCCGGGTCGAATTCTGAGGTTTTTATGCCGCCCGCGGTGACCTGGGCGTTCGCAAAGCCCTCCGTCCCGCGGACGGGCAGGACGAAACACTTGGCGCTGGCCGCGGCGCGGGAGAGCTCCGCGGCCGTGAGCTCATGGAGCGGCTTCGCGGCCTCTATCCCGGCATATTTGACCACCATACGGCCGAGGCGGTTGTGCAGCGCGCCCGTAAAGATCTCCGATGCGGGCAGCTCCGGCGCCGCGGCGCGGCGGGACTCAAGGTGCGCTATAACGGCGCTCAGCGCGTACTCCCGCAGCAGGTCTATCTCCAGCTCCGCCGGCTCGCCGGCCATTGCCGCCGCCGTGCGCGAAAGGTCGAAGGCCGCGGGGCCGGAAACGCCCGTCTCCGTGAAAAGCAGCTCGCCCGCCGAACTGTCGAGCGCCCGACCCTCCGCGCGGAGCGTTATCCGGCAGTCGGCCTTTATCCCCTTCAGCGCGCGGGGATACTCCGGCGCGGTAGTTATCTGCACCAGCGCGGGGCGCAGGGCCGTCCGCGTGTGGCCGAGGGACTTCAAAAGCTCATATCCGTCCCTGCCTCCGCCCAATTTCTCCCCGGCGAGGCCGCCGCAGGCCACTACAACGGCGTCCGCTTCATGCCTCGCGCCGCTCTCCGTGATCACGGCGAAGCCGCCGCCGGAAAGGCGGCGTATCTCCCTCGCGCGGTCGCCGGGCAGCAGCTCCGCCCCGGCGGCCTCGAGCGCGAAGCGGAGCACGTCCACCACACTGTTCGCGCTGTTCGACAGGGGATATACCCTCCCGCCGCTCTCCTCCACGGTGAGCAGGCCGATTGAGCGGAAAAACTCAAGCGCTGCGGCGGGCGGCAGGGCCTCCATCGCCGAGCGCATGAAGGTCACGTCCATGCCGTGGTAGTGCTCCGGCGAAGCGCCGGTGTTTGTCAGGTTGCAGCGGCCGTTCCCCGTGGCCATCAGCTTGCGCCCGGCGCGCGACTGCCGCTCTATCAGCTTTACGCTGTGGCCCCTCCTCGCCGCGGTGAGCGCCGCGGCCATGCCCGAGGCGCCGGCGCCTATTACTATCGCCCTCATGAAAAGCTCCTTTCAGGACAGCAGGAATATTTACCGTACGCCCTTGATTATAAGCCGTCCGCGGCGGCTTTGCAATCAGAGTTTCGCCCCGGCGCGGCGCTCTGTTGACAACCGCCTCCGCCTTGTGTAGAATCGTGTAGTAAAATCGCGTATATCGGAGGCGCAGGAAATGTACTCCTTCTTCCACTTTGTCTGGCTGGCCATATGCGCCCTGCTCATGGCCGCGGCGTTCTTGTATCTCCGCCGGAAGCGCCCTCCGCTGAAGAGCGTCCTCAGCCTTGCCTGCGCCGGCTGCGTGCTCTCGGAGGTCACGAAGATCCTCAGCGTCATTGAGCTGGTCCCCTCGGCGGACGGCAGCGCGTATTACCCATATCTCGAGCTGCAGCACCTGCCCTTCCACCTCTGCTCAATGCAGATCCTGTTCATTTTCTACGCCCGCTTCGCCCGCAACGGCCCCGTGAAGGAGACGCTGCTCGCCTTCATGTACCCGAGCTGCCTCATCGGCGCGCTGCTTGCGATTTTGATACCAACCACCTTCTCCGGCACAGTGGACGCACGCGAGGCCTTCGCCCGCCCGCTGACGTATCAGTATTTCCTCTATCACACCATGCTCATCATATTCGGCGCGTACATACCCATGTCGCGGGAGATCGAGCTCCGGCCCAGGCACTACCTGAGCACGATGTGCATCATCGTCGGCGCGGCCTTCGTATCGTTTTACCTCAACAGCGCCTTCGCTGTGCCGGTATACAGCTCCGGCACGCTCTTGAGCGTGGAATACACGACGAATTTCCTCTTCACCGCCGCCCCGCCCATCGACTCGATCAAGCTCACGGAGCTCTGGCACTGGTTCGCGTACATCGGCGTGCTCGGCGTGCTGGCCTTCGGGCTCGTCGCGCTGCTCTATATCCCCGTGTTCCGCCGCGCGGGGCGGAAATAGCGCCCGCGGCCGGGCGGGAACTTTCCGCACGCTTCGCGCGTCACGTATTGTATAATTGCGGCACTGCCGCCAAATCTGAGGTGAGGTATTATGGCTTCCAACGGTAAAAGAAGAAATCCGGCGGGCGCGATAGTCGCCCTGCTTATACTTATCATGATTGTCGTGGCCCTCGTCATCGTAATCCGCCAGGGCGGCTCCGATGAACCCGCCGAGAGCCCCACTCCCACGCCTGTGGAGAGCGCGGAGCCCACCTCCGGCGCCGGGCCCACGCCGACGCCCGAGGTTGAGGAGACTCCGGAGCCCACTCCGTCCGAAACGCCGGAGCCCACCGAGTCCCCCGAGCCCACTGAGAGCCCTGAGCCGAGCGAGACCCCTGCGTCGGAGCTCAGCTCGAGCGGCAGCTTCCGCTCGGACACCGGCACGGCATTGAACATAGTCGTCAACTGGACGCTCTCCGGCTCCGGTGAGGAGACGCGCCTGCACATAGCGCTGAGCGCGGAGAGCTACAGCCTGCAGACCCGCGAGATATGGCAGGGCGCCGTGCTCTCCATCGGCGGGGAGACCTATGAGTTCGACACCGAGGCCGTGGATTTCTCCGGCCCCGGGCAGGGTGAGAACCCCCTCGGCGAGATCGACGTCACGCTTGACGGCGCCTCGCTGCCCGCCGAGGCCAGCGTCACCTGGCGCTTCCAGGGCAGCTACGGCGGTGAGGAGCTCAATGAAATCACCGCCACCGGCACAATAGGGTAAGAGTTGACAAAAACAGCCGGAGAGCTTTAGCTCTCCGGCTGTTTTGCAGGGGCTAAAGCCCCTGCATTTACTCTCGTGGCCCTTGGGCCGCGCTATGCATCCAAGCGCAGCTTGGCCCGCGGGCGCTGCCCTCCACAGTGTGGAGCATTTCCTGCACCGTGCGCCCGGTCAGGGGATGGCGCAGATACGGCGCGATCTCCGCGAGCGGGGCAAGCACAAAGCGGCGGTTCGCCATGTCCGGGTGCGGTATCGTGAGCTCCCCGCTGTCCAGCACCAGGGAATCATAAAAGATGATGTCGAGGTCGAGCGTCCTCGGCCCCCAGTGCACAAGCCTCTCCCGCCCGGCGGCGGCCTCTATCGAGTGCAGCAGCCCGAGCAGCTCGCCCGGCTCCAGCCTCGTGCGCAGCTCAAGGCAGCCGTTGAGGAAATCCCCCTGCTCCACGCCCCCGTATGGCGGCGTGACTATGAAGGAGGACACCTTGCCCACCCGGCAGCCCTCCGCCGCGGCGAGCGCGTCCACCGCGCCGCGGAGATACGCCTCCCTGTCGCCGAGGTTGGAGCCGAGGGCGATATACGCCGTGTGCCACGAGCGCTCGATGCGCACGGAAACGCACTCGAGCGGCAGGCCCACCGGCGCCCAGGGCTTCTTCAGCTCCACGGCGGCGGACTCGATGTCATAGCGCTCGAGCAGCGCGGCGGCGAGCGCCTCCGCGGCAGACTCGATGAGCGCGAACGTATTCTCGCGCAGGAACTGCGACGTAAAGGCGCAGGCCTCCGCGTAGTTCACCGTGCCGGAGAGCTCGCCATTGAGCGCCGCGCGGCGCAGCGGCCTTCTCAGCACGAGCGAGACAAGAAATTTCTGCCCGAGCGCCGTCTCCTCGGGCAGCACGCCGTGATTTGCAAACACAGTAAGGTCCGTTATGCGGATTTCATCCATCTTCGCGTCCCTCCGTCATTATGGCCCGCGCCATTTTCAGCGCGCGGGCGTTCTGCGATACGTCGTGCACGCGGATGAAGCTGGCCCCGCGCACCGCGCCCATGACCGTGGCGGCAATCGTCCCCTCGAGCCGCTCCTCCACCGGCAATCCGAGCGCGCGGCCTATCACGGACTTGCGCGAGACGCCGAGCAAAACGGGGAAGCCCAGCTCCCTGAGCTCGCCGAGGCGGTTTATTGCGGCGAGGTTCTGCCCATAGCTCTTGGCGAAGCCCACACCCGGGTCGAGGATTATCCTCTCCCGCGCGACCCCTGCCTCCTCCGCTATGCGCACGCTTTTGAGGAGCGAAAGGCGCATAGACTCCATGAAGCCCTCGCCCTCCGGCGCGCTCTCGCTGTGCATCAGGCAGCAGGCCGCGCCGTATTTTGCCGTCACAGCCGCGATGGCCGGATCCTCACGGAATCCCCAGACGTCGTTCACCATGTCTGCCCCCGCGGCGAGGGCCGCCTCCGCCACGGCGCTTTTGCCCGTATCCACGGAAACCGGCACGTCCGACACGGCGCGTATCGCCTCTATCACCGGCACGACGCGGCGTATCTCCTCCTCCGCCGTCACGGGCTCATACCCCGGGCGTGTGGACTCCCCTCCCACGTCGATAATGTCCGCCCCCTCGCCTATGAGCCGCAGGGCGTGCTCGAGCGCGGCGTCCAAAGAGTTGTGACGCCCGCCGTCGGAGAACGAATCGGGCGTCACATTGAGTATTCCCATTATATAGCACCCGTTTTGGGTGTCGAATTCCCTTGAGCCTATCCTCATTGCTGCCTCACAGTCCCAAAAGGCGCAGCGCCTCGGCTCGGAGGGCGGCGTCGCGCTCGAATTCTCCCCGGACGGCCAGGCTGAGCGTTGTGGAGCCGGGCTTGGCCACGCCGCGCATCGTCATGCACAGGTGCTCTGCCTCCGTCAGCACAAGGACGCCGCGCGCGGCAAGCTCGTTGTACACCGCGTCCGCCACCTGGGCGGTGAGCCGTTCCTGAAGCTGCAGCCGGCGGGCGTAGACCTCCACCGTGCGGGCGATTTTGCTCAGGCCGACCACCTCGCCCTCCGGCAGGTAGGCCACGGCCGCCCGGCCGAAAAACGGCAGCAGGTGGTGCTCGCACACGCTGTAAAAGTGAATGTCCCGCTCTATCACTATCCCGCCGCCCGGCGCGGCAAAGCGCGTGGCGAGGTGCACCCGGGCGTCCTCCCCATAGCCGGCGAAGAGCTCATGGCACATGCGCGCTATGCGCTCCGGCGTCTCGAGCAGGCCCTCGCGCTCCGGGTCCTCGCCGATGCCCTCGAGAAAAAGGCGCGCGGCCTCCCTTATCTTTGCTTCGTCCATTCTGCCTCCTGACAGTGCGTCAATACTCGTTGTACCCATATTCATACGGTATGGTGAGGTTCGCCCCGGTGAAGGTGCCCTCCAGTTTCGATATCGCCCGCTCATATTCCGCGCTCCCCTCGGCGTAGGGCGTGGGCTGATAGTTGTTGCCCTCCGCGGAGCTCGAGCAGGAACATGGAATGAGCTCAACTCCCGTAACGGCGAGCTCACCGTCCTCCCCGCGGCTTACGGTCAGCCGGGCGATGGCCGTGTCCATGTCGCTCGGGTTGGTGTTCCCGCCGAAGGACCAGTTGCCCATGGAGTAGAATATGTAGCGCCCGTTATAGACCTCGACGGGCTGCAGCGTGTGCGGGTGCGAGCCGTACACCACGTCCGCCCCGGCGTCTATGGCCGCGCGGCCCTGGCTGAGCTGGTCGGCGTTCACGTCATAGCTGCCCTCGTCGCCCCAGTGCATCGCGGCGATTATGAAATCCGCCCCGGCCTCCTCCAGCGCGGCGACGCCGCTTTCTATCTGCGCGGTGCTCTCCGGGAACGAGGCGGCGTAGACGCCTATTTTCAGCCCGCTCTCCGTCTCGTACACCGTATATTCGTCCCGGCCGGCGTAGGCAACGCCGGCGTCGTCCAGCGCGGCCATGGTGTCCGCATAGCCCTGTTCCCCATAGTCGAGGACATGGTTGTTGCCGAGCGTGACGAACTCCACGCCGCCCTCGGTGAGGATACCGGCGTACTCCGGCGGCGCGCGGAACACGAAGTTCTTGTCCGCCGCGGTCCCCCCGTCCGAGAGGACGCACTCGAAATTCGCCAGGGTGAAATCGTCGTCTTCAAAGTACTGTTTGGTGTTTTCGAACACGTAGCCGAGGTTGTCCGCCGTCACAACGCTCTGATAGCCCTGCGCCGTGTTGCGGTAAGCCGCAACGGAGTCCGGCGTGATGTCCCCGATGAAGCTGATGACATAGCTCTCCTCTTCAGGGGCGGCGGAGGGCCCCGGCGAGGGGGACGTCTCCGGCTCCGGGCTCTCCGAGGGCTCGGGCGGCATGGCGGACATGGACGGGCTGCGCGTGGGCAGCGTGGCGGGGTCCACGATCTCCGGCATGGAGCGCACGCTGCCGCCGAAGAGCATCACCGCCGCGGCGCAGAGCGCCAGGGCCGCCTTCAAAAGCCCGCGTTTCATTTGCCGCCGCCTCCTTCCCTGCTTGCTCCCGCTTACCTCAGCTCCCGGCCTTCATGGCGAGAAAAGCGTTTATAAACCCGTCTATGTCGCCGTCCATCACGGCGTTGATGTTGCCGTTTTCATATCCCGTGCGCGTGTCCTTTGCGAGGGTGTAGGGCATGAAGACATAGCTGCGGATGGCGCTGCCGAAGTCTATCTTCATCTGCACGCCCTTGATGTCGCTTATCTTCTCAAGGTGCTCGCGCTCCTTTATCTCGGCGAGCTTGGCGCGCAGCATCTCCTTGCAGTTCTCAAGGTTCTGGAAGTGGCTGCGCTCCACCTGGCTGGAGACGACTATGCCGGTCGGCAGGTGGGTAAGGCGCACGGCGGAGCTGGTCTTGTTTACCTTCTGCCCGCCCGCGCCGGAGGAGCGGAACACGTCCATCTTGATGTCCTCGTCGCGCAGCTCGATCTCCCCGGTGTCGGTTATCTCGGGCATGACCTCCACGGCGGCGAAGCTGGTCTGCCGCCTGCCGGAGGCGTCGAAGGGCGAAATGCGCACAAGGCGGTGCACGCCGTGCTCGCTCTTCAGATAGCCGTAGGCGTTCTCGCCCTCTATCTTGATGGAGGCCGACTTGATACCCGCCTCCTCGCCGTCCTGCCAGTCGAGCAGCGTGTAGGTATAGCCGTGCCGCTCGGCCCAGCGGGTGTACATGCGGTAGAGCATCTGTGCCCAGTCCTGTGCCTCCGTGCCGCCAGCGCCGGGGTGGATGGTGAGTATGGCGTTGTTCGCATCGTACTCACCGGAGAGCAGCGTGGAAAGGCGCATGCTCTCGAGCGTCTCCTCAAAGCCGGCAAAGCCGCTCTTGAGCTCGTCGAGCATGGAGTCGTCGTTCTCCTCTATGGCCATCTCGCAGATCGCCATCAGGTCGTCCCACTGGGCGCAGAGCTTTTCATACTTGGCAACCTTGTTCTGAAGCTGCTTAAGCCGCTTCTGCACCTTCTGGGAGTTGTTCACGTCGTTCCAGAAGCCCTCTTTGGCGCTCTCGGCCTCCAGCGAGGCTATTTCGGCCTTCGCGTCATCTAACTTCAGCGCCCGGCCCAGCCCGTCGAGGTCCGGCCTGGCCGCGTTGAGCCTGGATTTGTAATCATCAAATTCGATCATCATAATTATCTCAAACCACTCTTTATAAGATAGATTTTTAGCTATAGTATTATATACAAAAAGCCCCGCCTTGTAAATATCTATCTTGACGCGCGTATTGAGGTAATGTAGAATAAAAAATACCAAAATCCAAAGGAGGGCCTCCCATGCGCAAGACCTACCGTTTCAGGAGCGGGCTGCTGATCGTCCTGATCGTGCTCGTAGTCGCGTTCTTCATCTTCGGCATCGGCTTCATGATCTGGGGCGTGCGCTGGATGGGCGGGCAGAAGGACTTCCGCCGCGAGCTGGGCGAGAGCATCGGGGACTCCGTCCTCGCCGGGGTCACGGCCGTGGGGCCGGACGGGCAGCAGAGCCAGCCGCGGCTGGACGGCCTGAACCAGATGCTGCTGCTGTTTACGGACAGCGAGTATTACGTCTCCCGCGGCAGCGCGGATGAGGGTGCGGACATCATCGTCCTCAGCTTTGGCGACGGTGCCGAGCTCACGCTCACGCTGATGGGCGACGAGGGCGTGCGCGCGGAGTTCACCTCCGCCGGGGGCCGGGACTACCGCTACGACCTCGACGCGCGGGGCATGTCCCCCGTGAGCATGATGTCCCGGCTCTGCGAGCTGCTCGGGCTCGCGGACGAGAGCGTATAGAAGCGGTCCGGCGGGGTTTCCCGCCGGATTTTTGCCGTCTTGCGCGCCCTCCGCACGCGTGTTATAATCAGGAAAAAACACGGAGGTTCACTTATGGTACGCGAGATACTTCTGCTCGGCGACGAACGGCTGTATGAGGTCTGCAGCGAGGTCACTCCGGAGGACGCGCCGCTGCTGCCCGGCTGGGTACAGGATCTGCACGACACGCTGCTTGACTACCGCGCGAAGCACGGGGCGGGCAGGGCCGTCGCCGCGCCGCAGATAGGCGTCAAAAAGCGCCTCATCTACATGCTGACGGACAGGCCGTATGTCTTCGTCAACCCGCGCCTCACCTTCCCGGACGACGAGCGCTATGTCCTGCTTGACGACTGCATGTCCTTCCCGGGGCTCATCGTGCGCGTCGAGCGGCACCGCCGCGCGGTGATAGAGTACCTTGACGAGCGCTTCCAGCCGCAGCGCATGGAGCTCGAGGGCGACTATTCCGAGCTCCTGCAGCACGAATACGACCACCTCGACGGCATACTCGCCACCATGCGCGCCGTGGACAACAAATCGCTCTACATGCGCGAGATGAAGCGCGATTTTTCCTGAAAGGACGCGAAAAAATGGAGGAATTCCGCTACGACACGCAGCTCCTCATCGAGGGCTGCCCAATTGATGAGGACGATCTCGCAGACCAGTTCCGCGAGCGCTTCGCGGGCGACTGTCTCATCGCCGTCGGCGACGAGGAGGTCATGAAGATACACTTCCACACCAACGAGCCTTGGAAGGTGCTCGAATACTGCGCCTCCCTCGGCGAAATCTACGACATAGTCGTCGAGGACATGGACCGCCAGTCCCGCGGCCTCAAGGGCTAACCGGGCGACGCCCGGTGGTATAGCGCGGCCCAAAGGGCCGCGAGCGGGCAGAGCGCCGCGCCAGGGCGCGGCGAGGACAATGACAAAGGCGAAAGCCTTTGTAAAACCATTATGCAGGGGCGAAAGCCCCTGCGTTGCCTTTTTGCAGGGGCGAAAGCCCCTGCGTTGCCTTTTTGCAGGGGCGAAAGCCCCTGCGTTGCCTTTTTGCAGGGGCGAAAGCCCCTGCGTTGCCTTTTTGCAGGGACAAAAGTCCCTGCAAACTAG
>DVGA01000032.1 GCA_018712985.1 Candidatus Scatomorpha intestinavium | reverse complement strand
ACGGTCGAGAAATTCCCCGTCGGCGTACTCGCCGCCAATGCTGCACCCGGGACCATTGCGGCTATCAGGCAGAGCGCCAGCGCCGCGGCCAGGAGCTTTTTAATCCTCGATTTCATTTCCTACCTCCTATTGTTTCCATTGGTATTCATAGTATGTAACAACCGGGTATTATGTAAAGGTCATGATACCATAAACCCATCCGTTATGCAAGGCGTAATACGCAAATTTCTGTTTTTTCCCTCTGCTTCCTCCATATTAACAAATAATTTACTGTTACTTTCACGCGCACTGTGCTAAAATGGCGCTTATGAAACTGCTTAAACATAAAACTGAACCGGAAATCCCCTACCGCCGGGAGGTGGCGGTTTTCGAGGCGCGGCCCGGAGAGGGCCTGAGCACGGCGCAGGCGAAGGAGCGCATGGACGCCGGCTGGGGCAACGCGCCCATCGAGCCGCCCGGCAAAACCGTCGGCGAGATAATCCGCTCGAACATCTTCACCTATTTCAACATGCTCTTTTTCCTGCTCGCCGCCTGCGTCATAGCCGTCGGCGCGGTGAAGGAGATCATGTTCCTCGGCGTTGTCATCGCGAACATAGCCATCGGCATCGTGCAGGAGCTGCGCAGCAAAAAAACGCTCGACAAGCTCACCCTCCTCACCGCGCCGAAGGGCACCGTGGTGCGCGACGGCCGCGAGCGGCAGATACCCACGGCCGAGATGGTGCGCGACGACGTGGTTGTTTTCTCCGCCGGGAGCCAGATTTTCGCGGACGCCGTGGTGATAGACGGCGAGTGCGCCGCGAACGAGGCTCTCATCACCGGCGAGGCGGACGAAATAAAGAAAATCCCGGGCTCCGAGCTGCTCAGCGGCAGCTTCATAGTCTCCGGTGAGTGCCGCGCGCGGCTCACGCACGTCGGTGCGGACAGCTACGCCAACCGCCTGACGCTCGAGGCCAAGGCCGCCCGTCCCCCGCAGCAGAGCGAGATGATGCGCTCGCTCACCCGGCTCGTGCAGATAATCGGAATTGCGGTAATCCCCCTCGGCATCCTCATGGCGGTGAAGGAGATCGCCTGGCTCGGCCGCAGCGTGCAGGACGGCGTTGTGGCCACCGTCGCCTCCCTGATAGGCATGATACCGGAGGGGCTCTATCTGCTGACAAGCATGGCCCTCGCCGCTGGCGTCGTCCGCCTGGCGCAGAAAAAAACTCTCGTGCACGACATGGGCTGCATCGAGACCCTCGCGCGCGTGGACGTGCTCTGCGTGGACAAGACCGGCACGGTTACGGAAAACAAGATGACCGTCGAGGACGTGGCGCTCCTCTGCCCGGACCGGTTTGTTGAGGACGACATAAGGCTCATAATGTCCGACTACGTGGCCGCGATGAGCGCGGACAACGACACCATGGCCGCCCTGCGCCGCTACTTCACCGGAGAAGTGAAGCAGAAGGCGGAAAAGGCTCTGCCCTTCTCCAGCGCGAGGAAATACGGCGGCGTCAGCTTCCACGAGGACGAGACCTATCTCCTCGGAGCTCCGGACATCCTCCTCGGTCGGGACATCGTGAAGTACCAGCAGCAGATCGACAGCTACAGCGCCAAGGGCTGCCGCGTGCTCCTGCTCGCGCTCTACGACGGCTCGCTCGACGACGAAAAGCCCTCAACCGACCTGATAATGCCGCTTGCTCTCATCCTCCTTTCAAACAAAATAAGGGAAGAGGCGCCGGATACGTTCAAATACTTCGCCGGGCAGGGCGTGGCTATCAAGGTCATCTCCGGCGACAACGCCATGGCCGTTTCCGAGGTTGCGAAGCGCGCGGGCATCTCCGGCGCGGAAAAATACGTCGACGCGCGCACTCTCCAGAGCGATGAGGACATCTCCGCGGCCGTCGAGGAGTACACCGTGTTCGGCCGCGTCACGCCGGACCAGAAGCGCCGGTTCGTCCGCGCGCTGAAAGCGCGGGGGCACACGGTGGCCATGACGGGCGACGGCGTGAACGACGTGCTCGCGCTCAAGGAGGCGGACTGCTCCATCGCCATGGCCTCCGGCAGCGACGCGGCGAGCCAGGTCTCGCACATCGTGCTGCTCGACTCGAATTTCGCCTCGATGCCCAGCGTTGTGGCCGAGGGCAGGCGCGTCATAAACAACATCGAGCGCTCCGCAACGCTGTTCCTCGTGAAGAACATCTTCTCCTTCGCGCTCGCCCTGATCACGCTGTTCTTCTCCCTGCCATATCCGGTAACGAGCTCGCAGATGAGCCTTATCTCCGCCCTCACCATCGGCATGCCGGGCTTTGTGCTCGCCATGGAGCCCAACACGACGCGGATAAAGGGCCGCTTCCTGCCCAACGTGCTCTACCGTGCCCTGCCGGGCGGGCTGACGGACCTGTTCCTCATCGTGGGCGTCATCCTGTTCTGCCTCGTGTTCGAGATATCCGAGAGCATGATGGGCACGATCTGCACCATCATCCTCGGCATCGTGGGCCTGCTGGTAGTACACCGCACCTGCCGCCCGTACAACCTGCTGCGCCGCGCTCTTATGGTGTTCCTCGCGGCGGGCTTCGCCTTCTGCGTGGTGTTTTTGAAGGACCTCTTCACCCTCTCCGAGATAGACCTCGCCGGCGGGCTGATACTCGGCGTGTTCGCCCTGCTGGCCTGGCCGGCGCTGAAGGCCGTCTCCATGGCCGAGGGCAAGGTGCGCGACACCTTTATTTCCGCCAGGACGCGCGGCCGCCACGCCGCGGAGAAGGCCCGGCGGAAATTCAGACCCAATCGGGGAGAATGACGTCCTCCCGGGCGACTTTGTTCCAGTCAAAGTGCTCAACCAGCTCCCGCGGCCGGACGCTCTCCGGCCGGTCGATGAGCCCGCAGAGATACGCCAGCACCCCGGTCAGCTTCTCCGGCGTGTAGCGCTCGCGCAGCGGCTCCATGTTCAGATCGCCCTCGCGCTTGGACAGCTTCCGGCCCGAGGGCGAGACTATAAGCGGCGCGTGGCAGTATTCCGGCGCCGTGCCGCCGAGGGTCTCTATCAGCCACTTCTGCCGCGGCGCGGAGGGCAGCAGGTCCCTCGCGCGCACAACGCGCGTCACGCCCATTGCGGCGTCGTCCACAGAGACGGCAAGCTGATAGGCGAACACCCCGTCCGAGCGGCGGACGATGAAGTCCCCGCCCTCGCGCGCCGGGTTTTCGACGTATGTGCCGTAGTGCCCGTCCTCAACGGTGACGGTCTCGTCAGGCGCAATCACTTTATATGCCGCGCGGCGCCCGCGCCTCTCGAGCGCGGCGATCTCCGCGCCGGACAGCGTGCGGCAGCGGCAGGAGCCGGGGTTTTCCTCCCCCGGATGCGGGGCCGAGGCCGCGAGCCGCTCTGCCCTCGAGCACCAGCAGCGGTAGAGCAGCCCCTTTTCCCCCAGCCGCCCGAAGGCCTCCTCGTATTCCCGCGTCCGCCGGCCCTGGCGGCAGTCCGGCTCCATCGGCCAGCCGAGGTCCCAGTCGAGGCCCAGCCAGCGCAGGTCCTCCGCCATAAGCCTGGCGGAATCCTCGTAGGAGCGCTCCGGGTCGAGGTCCTCGAGCCGGAAGAGCATCTCCCCTCCGAGCGAGCGCACGTCCAGCCAGGCGAGTAGCGACGAGAGCATGTTCCCAATGTGCAGCCTGCCGCTCGGGCTGGGCGCAAACCGGCCTCGGACAGACATTTTAATCCCCCTTTAATTGATGTGGAGTAGACTTTTCTGTATCATAACATAATCGCAGCAGAAAGGAAATGTTTCATGCCCAAAAACACCAAACAGCAGTTCGCCGACGCGCTGAGCGCCCTGCTCGAGCGGAAGTCGCTGGACCGCATAACAGTGTCGGACATAACAGACGAGTGCGGGCTCAACCGGCAGACCTTCTATTACCACTTTCACGACATCTACGAGCTCATCGAGTGGCAGATTGACTGCCGGACGGCGGAGATTTCGGCGACCGACAACTGGGTCGAGTCCTGGGACGAGATGCTCGACAGCATATTCGTCGGAATGCTCGAAAACCGCCGGCTCGTCAAGCATCTCTACCACTCCCGCGGCTGGCACCATATCGTGGACTACCTTTACCGGCGCCTCAGCCCCCTGCTCAACCAGCGTGCGCATTATGTAGCGCAGCGCGACCACATGGAAGTTGATGACGGCGACATAAAATTTGTCGTCCAGATACACCAGATAGCGGCTTACGGCATACTCGACGCCTGGATAGACTCCGGGATGCCCGGCAGCCATCCCAAGGACCTCGACAGGTTCCGCAGGCTCATGCGCGGCAGCCTTGAGCAGGCCCTTTCCAACTTTGACAGGCGCCGGGACGAAAAAACAGACATTTCGAGCTGAATAGTCCATTGCATACGGCCGCCCGCCGTGCTATAATACCCGCTGTTTATAACTTTTTGGGAGGAATCCGCCTTGCGGAGGCTCGCGCAAACCATCGCCGGTTTCATACGCACGCACAAGTACTGCCTGCTCGTGCTCTATTTCCCGGTCTACATCATCGCTTTCTTCATAATCGAGGCCAACACGCCCACAAGCGGCTACTGGGTAACCGACCTGCCCATTGACAATTACATACCCTTTGTGCCGCAGTTCGCCCTTTTTTACGTCCTGTGGTACCCGCTCTTCGCCATAGTGGGCATCCCCACCATGATAAAGGACGGCCCCGCCTTCAAGCGCTGGATGTATTACAACATGGCCGTGCTCTCCGCCACGCTGGTGCTCGACGTGCTCATCCCCAACGGGCAGCACCTGCGCCCCGAGGGTGTGGAGGTCACCGACCTCTGGACCTGGATCCTCTCCGTCATCTGGGCGGCGGACACGCCGACGAACGTCTTCCCGAGCATGCACGTGCTCGGCTGCGTGGGCGACATCCTCTGCTGCTTCGACAGCAAAATATTCCGCCCCTGGCACCGCGCTGTGATAACGATACTCTGCGTGCTCTGCATGGCCTCCACCGTGCTCGTGAAGCAGCACGCCTTTATCGACACCGTCGGCGCGCTGATATTCATCGTCCCGGCCTTCCTGCTCTTCTATTCAGGGCGCTTCCTGAGCCGCCGCGGCAGGGCGCGGCTGGCGGAATAAAAGCCGGAAACAGGCAAACGGTCCCGCGTCCCGGACGCGGGGCCGTTTTTGATTTTTCAGGTTGAAACATTCGCCCGCGTGGGGTATAATGAAATGATTAAACCAGCAATCGGAGTTTTTTATGAGAGACAGCATTTTCGTCAAGGGCGCAAGGGAAAACAACCTCAAGAACATAGACATAGAGATACCGCGCGACAAGCTTGTGGTGTTCACCGGTCTCTCCGGCAGCGGCAAGAGCTCGCTCGCGTTCGACACGATATACGCCGAGGGCCAGCGCCGCTATGTGGAGAGCCTCTCCAGCTACGCAAGGATGTTCCTCGGGCAGATGGACAAGCCCGACGTTGATTATATCGAGGGCCTCTCCCCCGCCATATCCATAGACCAGAAGACCACGAGCCGCAATCCACGCTCCACCGTCGGCACAGTGACGGAGATATACGACTACCTGCGCCTCCTCTGGGCCAGGGCCGGCGTCCCCCACTGCCCCAAGTGCGGCAGGGAGATACGCCAGCAGACGATAGACCAGATAGTCGACCAGGTGCTCTCCTACCCGGAGGGCACGCGCATACAGGTCCTCGCACCCGTTGTGCGCTCGCGCAAGGGCGAGCATGTAAAGGTTTTCGAGGACGCGCGCAGGGCCGGCTATGTCCGCGTTAGGGCGGACGGGGCGGTCTACGACCTCTCCGAGGATATAAAGCTCGACAAGAACAAAAAGCACAACATTGAAATCGTCGTCGACCGGCTTGTCGTCCGGCCGGACAGCGCGCGCCGCCTTACCGACAGCGCGGAGACCGCGGCCGGCCTCTCCGGCGGGCTCGTGCTCGTAAACGACGTGTCCACCGGCGAGGAGCAGCTTTTTTCGCAGAATTACGCCTGCGAGGACTGCGGCATCTCCATAGAGGAGCTCGCGCCTCGCATGTTCTCCTTCAACAGCCCCTACGGGGCCTGCCCCACCTGCGCCGGGCTTGGCACGCAGCTCCGGGCCGACCCCGAGCTCATCATATCCAACCCCGCCCTCTCCATTCTTGAGGGTGGCATCCAGGCCCCAGGCTGGGGGAACGTGAAGGGCGACAGCATCGCTAAGATGTACTACGACGCCCTTGCGAAAAAATACCACTTCAAACTCAGCACCCCAATCGGCGAGCTGCCGAAGGAGGTCATGGACGTCCTGATGTACGGCACGCGCGGCGAGCCGCTCGAGCTCCAGTACGAAACCGCGCGCGGCACCGGCACGCTACGGCAGCCCTTCGAGGGCCTTGTGAACAGTGTGGAGCGCCGCTACCGCGAGACTCAGAGCCAGTCCATGCGCGAGGAGTACGAGCAGTACATGGGCGAGTACCCCTGCCCGGACTGCGGCGGAAAGCGCCTGAAGAAGGAGGCCCTTGCCGTCACGGTCGGCGGGCTCTCCATAATGGATTTCTGCGCGCTCCCGGTCACCAAGGCGCTCGAATTCGTGGACGAACTGCCCTCCCGCCTCTCGGCGCGGGACATGGTCGTGGCGGACAGGATACTCAAGGAGCTCCGCTCCCGGCTGAACTTCCTTGCGAGCGTTGGGCTGCAGTATCTGAACCTCTCCCGCGCGGCGGCTACGCTCTCCGGCGGCGAGAGCCAGCGCATACGCCTCGCCACGCAGATCGGCTCCTCCCTCATGGGCGTTTTGTACATCCTCGACGAGCCGAGCATAGGGCTGCACCAGCGCGACAACGGCAAGCTGATAAAAACGCTCAAGGAGCTGCGAGACCTCGGCAACACGCTCGTCGTCGTCGAGCACGACGACGAGACCATGCGCGAGGCGGACTGGATCGTGGACATCGGCCCCGGCGCCGGCGTGCACGGCGGCGAGGTAGTCGCCCAGGGCACGGTCGAGGACATAATGGCCGAGCCGCGCAGTATAACCGGGCAATACCTCTCCGGCGCGCGGAAGATCCCCGTCCCGGCCCGCCGCAGGGAGGGCAGCGGAAAAAGCCTTGTGATCCGCGGCGCGAGCGAGAACAATTTGAAGGATATCGACGTCGAAATACCGCTCGGGGTGCTCACCTGCGTGACCGGCGTCTCCGGCAGCGGCAAATCCAGCCTGATAAACGAGGTGCTCTATAAGACCCTCGCCGCTGTGAAGAACCGCGCGCACGTCCGCCCGGGGCGCTGCCTCGGGATCGACGGGCTCGAATACGTGGACAAGGTCATAAATATCGACCAGTCCCCCATCGGGCGCACGCCGCGGAGCAACCCCGCGACCTACACCGGCGTTTTCAACGATATACGCGAGCTCTTCGCCTCGACGAACGACGCCAAGCTGCACGGCTACGGGCCCGGGCGCTTTTCCTTCAACGTAAAGGGCGGCCGGTGCGAGGCCTGCTCCGGCGACGGGCTGATAAAGATCGAAATGCACTTCCTGCCGGACGTCTACGTCCCCTGCGAGGTCTGCAAGGGCAAGCGCTACAACCGCGAAACGCTCGAGGTGCGCTACAAGGGGAAGAATATCGCCGAAGTGCTGGAAATGACAGTCGAGGAGGCTCTCGGCTTCTTCGAGAACATACCCAAAATACGCGACAAGCTGCAGACCCTGCTGGATGTGGGCCTCGGCTACATCCGCCTCGGCCAGTCGAGCACCACGCTCTCCGGCGGCGAGGCGCAGCGCGTCAAGCTGGCCACGGAGCTCTCAAAGCGCTCCACGGGCGCCACGGTGTATGTGCTCGACGAGCCCACGACCGGCCTGCACACGGCCGACGTGCAGCGGCTCATCGACATACTCAACCGCCTCGCGGACGCGGGCAACACCGTTGTCGTCATTGAACACAACCTCGACGTGATAAAGGTCGCGGACCACATAATAGACCTCGGCCCCGAGGGAGGCGACGGCGGCGGCACGGTTGTGTACGCCGGGACGCCGGAGGGCTGCGCGGACTGCGCGGAGAGCGCCACGGGCGAATATCTCAGGAAGGTACTTTCAACATGACCGACTATATCGTAAACGCACTCACCGGCGCCGACCTCGGCGCGTATTTCGTCACGCTCATAGTCTCAATGATCCCCGTCATCGAGCTGCGCGGGGCCATCCCGCTCGGCGTCGGGCTCGGGCTGTCGCATTTTGACGCGATGTGGGTCAGCATGGTCGGGAACATGCTCCCCGTGCCGTTCATCATTCTCTTCATCCGGCCCATATTCAAGTGGATGACGCGCAAGAGCGAAAAGCTCGGCCGCCTGGTGACAAAGCTCGAAGCGCGCGCCGAGGGCAAGTGGGACCAGGTGCACAAGTACCAGTTCTTCGGCCTGGCCGTCTTTGTCGGCATCCCCCTGCCCGGCACCGGGGCCTGGACCGGCGCGCTCATCGCCGCGGTAATGGACATGCGCCTGCGCACGGCCCTGCCGAGCATTGCCCTCGGCGTCGTGATCGCCGGCCTGCTCGTAACGGGCATAACGTACGGTTTCACTTCCATCTTTTGATATTCGGGAGGACGCATGTCGGAAGAAGCGGAACTCATTGAAATAAGCGGGCGCATCTCCTCGGTGATATACGCCAACGAGGAAAACGGCTACACCGTGCTCCGGCTGGACACCCTGGACGGCGGGCTGACCACCGTAGTCGGCACGCTCCCCTCCGCTTATCCGGGCGAGGAGCTGCGGGCGTACGGCGAGTGGGTCACCCACCCGAACCACGGCCGCCAGTTCAAGGCCGAATACGCCGACCGCAGCCTGCCCCGCACGGCGGAGGCGATTTACGCCTATCTCTCCGGCCACGCGGTGAAGGGCGTCGGCCCCGCGACCGCGGCGCTGATAGTTGAAAAATTCGGCGACAAGGCCCTCGACGTTATAGAACGCGAGCCCGCCCGCCTGACGGAGATCCGCGGCATCACCCCGCGCAAGGCCGGGCAGATAAGCGCGGATTTCCGCCGCCAGTCCGGCCTCAGGCGGCTCATGGAGCTGCTCTGCTCCCACTCCCTCCGCCCGCTGCTCGCCGTGCGGCTCTACCGCTTTTACGGCGACGATTCCCTCGCCGTGCTGGAGGAAAACCCATATATAATCGCCGCCCCGCACATCGGCGGCAGCTTTTCCGAGGCGGACACCCTTGCCCTCGGCGTCGGCTGCGCGTCGGACGACCCGAACCGCGTCCGCGCAGCGCTGATTTTCGAGCTGCGGCACAACGCCGCGAACGGCCACTGCTTCATCCCTGCCGAAAAGCTCGTCCCCGCCACGGCGCAGTTCATATCCGTCGGCGAGGAGAGCGCCTCCGCCGCGCTGGACTCGCTCGTGGACGACGGGACTGTAACCCGCTGCGAGGTCGCCGGGCGGGACGCCTGTTACCTCGCCGAGCTCTGCGAGGCCGAGGAATATGTGGCCCACCGCCTGCTCGCCATGGCGAAGGCCCAGCTGGCATCCACGTCCGCCGCGCCGCCGTCCGGCAGCGCCGCCCCCGCTGGGATAACCTACGCCCCGCTCCAGCTCAAGGCCATCGCCCTTGCGGCAGGCAGCCGCGTGATGGCCCTCACCGGCGGTCCGGGCACCGGCAAGACCACCACCGTCCGGGCCATACTCTCCGTTTTCGACTCCATGGGCATAAAAACCCTGCTCACCGCCCCCACCGGCCGCGCCGCAAAGCGCATGGGCGAGCTCACCGGCCGCGAGGCCTCAACCATCCACCGCCTGCTCGGCGCGGGATTTCAGCCGGAGGGCGAGCGCGTCGTGTTCGCGCACGACGAAAACGACCCGCTCGACTGCGGAGCGGTGGTGTTGGACGAGTGCTCTATGGTTGACATAACACTTATGCGCGCCCTTCTCGCCGCGCTCCCGCCTTCCTGCCGCCTGATAATGGTAGGCGACGCCGACCAGCTCCCGAGCGTGGGACCGGGCAACGTCTTTTCGGACGTGCTCCGCTCCGGCGTCATACCCTCCGTCCGGCTGACGGAGATCTTCCGCCAGGCGGAGGGCAGCCGGATTGTGCGCAACGCGCACATGATAAACTCCGGCGAGCACCCGAATTTTCGGGAAAACAGCGGCGATTTCTTCTTCCTCCGCCGCTCGGAGGAGCGCCTCGCGTCGGAGACGATACTCGAGCTCTGCTCCGAGCGCCTGCCGAAGCGCATGGGCATCCCCGCGGAGGACATACAGGTGCTCACGCCCACGCGGAAGGGCCCCCTCGGCAGCGTGGAGCTGAACCGCCTGCTTCAGGCGGTCCTGAACCCCCCGTCCAAGCAAAAGCGCGAGCGCCCCTTCGGGGAGGCTATTTTCCGCGAAGGCGACCGCGTCATGCAAATCCGCAACAACTACGACATCGTCTGGAAGCGCGAGGGCGGCGCGGGCCTGCCCGCCGAGAGCGGCAACGGCATCTATAACGGCGATATAGGCTACATACTCGCCGTCGACGGCGAGACGGAAAGCGTCAAAATCGACTTCGAC
Organism: Candidatus Scatomorpha intestinavium; assembly: GCA_018712985.1. Taxonomy (GTDB): domain Bacteria; phylum Bacillota; class Clostridia; order Oscillospirales; family Oscillospiraceae; genus Scatomorpha; species Scatomorpha intestinavium. The sequence goes on along the minus strand of DVGA01000032.1, from coordinate 21,453 downwards.
GGCCGCGTGGCCGAGTGCGCCTTCGACCAGCTCGCCGAAATCGAGCACGCCTGGGCGATGACCGTGCACAAGAGCCAGGGCAGCGAATACCGCGCCGTGGTGCTCGCGCTCGGGCGCGGCGCGCCGCAGCTCATGACCCGCGGGGTGCTCTACACCGCGGTCACCCGGGCAAGGGAGCTGCTAATAGCCGTCGGCCGCGAGGACACGGCTTTGCAGATGATAGACAACCACAGGCAGTCGCGGCGCTACAGCGGACTGCGCGCCCGCCTCGCCGCCGGCGCCTGAGGCATAAATTATGGGGGTGTGACGTATGTCCCAGCTTAAAGACAGACTGCTCGACATCCTGTTCCCGCCGCGCTGCGCCTTCTGCCGCAAGCTGCTCAGGCGCGGCGAAAGCGGCATGTGCGCCAAGTGCGAAGCCTCCCTGCCCTACACCCCGGAGAGCTATCTCGACGGGGCCGACTTTGTGGAGGCCTGCGCAGCCCCGCTCTTTTATGAGGGCGATGTGCGCGACGCGCTGCTGAGGTACAAGTTCAACGGCGTCACGGCCTACGCCGGCGTCTTCGGCCGGCTCGTGGCCGGCTGCATCCGCGAGCGCCTTGCGGGGAGGTACGACCTCATCTCCTGGGTACCGCTCTCCAGCGAGCGGCTGCGCGAGCGCGGCTACGACCAGGCGATGCTCATCGCAATGGCCGCGGCCCTCGAGCTGGACGACGTGGCGGTGGAAACGCTCAGGAAGGTCGTAAACGTCGCCCCACAGTCCGGCACCGGCAGCGCCGAACAGCGCCGCGCCAACATATCCGGGGCCTTTGAGTGCGCCGACGAGGAGCTCGTGCGCGGCCGCAGGATACTCCTGATCGACGATATCATAACGACCGGCGCCACGGTTTCAGAATGCGCGCGCGTCCTCGGCCTCGCCGGGGCGGAGAGCGTGGTCTGCGCCGCGGTCGCAAGGGGCCGGCCCTGATTAAAGCCGCCCGCTCCCGTCTAAGATACATTTCGGAGGGTACTTTGATATGCTTATTTTCGAACGCGACATCGCAATAGACATGGGCACGACGGACGTGCTGCTCTTCGTACGCGGCAAGGGCGTGCAGGTGCGCGAGCCGACCATAGTGGCCGTGGACAAATACACCGGCAAGCTGCTCAAGGTCGGGCGCGAGGCGCAGAAGATGCTCGGCCGCACCCCGGCGAGCATCGTGCCGATACACCCAATATCGAACGGCGTCATCTCCGACTACGACATGACCGTGGCCATGTTGCGCGAGCTTATAGGCCGGGTGACCAGCTTCAGCCTGTTCAAGCCCCGCGTGCTGCTCACCGTGCCCGGCAGCATCAGCGGCGTGGAGGAGCGCGCGCTGATCGACGCCGCGGTCGAGGCCGGCGCCAGGAAGGTCTACCTTGTTGAGAGCGCCGTCGCCACCGCCACCGGCGCCGGGGTGGACGTCTCAAAGCCGGACGGCCACCTTGTCATCGACATCGGAGGCGGCACCACGGAAACCGCCGTCGTCTCCCTGAACGGCGTGGCCGAGTGCGAGTCCATCCGCGTCGCCGGCGGGGAATTCGACGAGGCGATAGTCCGCTATGTCCGCCGCAGGCACAACGTGCTTATAGGCTCCAAGACCGCCGAGGAGGTAAAGATGAGCATCGGCTGCCTGGTCCAGAAGCCGGACATCGGCCTCGAGGAGGTAAAGGGGCGCGACCTCGTCACCGGCCTGCCCAAAATGGTGCAGATCAGCTCAGCCGAGCTCGTCGACGTGCTCATGGAGCCCGCAAAGACGATCCTCGAGAGCATACACCTCGTCCTCGAGCGCACGCCGCCCGAGCTGGTGAGCGACATTTCGCAAAACGGCATAATAATGTCCGGCGGCGGCAGCCTGCTCTATGGCTTCGACCGCCTCGTGGAGGAGGACACGGGCATACGCACCCTCGTGGTGGACGACCCCGTCTCCTGCCAGGCGTACGGCGCGGGCAAGATGCTCCACGGGCTGAACGACATGCACGACGGCATGGTGAATTTCGCCCGCAAGAGGCAGCTCCGCGCGTGAACGTTTTGGCAAAATGTCCTTGACAGGCGGAATGAACTGAGGTATATTACTTTTTGCGCGCAGTCGCAGATTTTTGAAAGGAGGCGTACAGGATGGCCTGCAAGTTCAGCAGCAAGGCAGCAATGTTTTTCACTACCCCGGCGGCGATACCTGTATGCCATTAAGGGCGCCTTTGGCGCGTTTTCGGCCTTACATGCACCGCCTTCCGGCGGTGCATTTTTGTGTCTTTGGGGGATAAAATGACGGAAACAAAACTTACAAGGGGCGGCAAAGCCTCGCTTATAGGCCGTTTTGTGCGCGCCGTCTGGGGACATTTTGTCCTCGGGCTGCTCTTCGCCATGCTGGGCATGGCCTTCAACGCGCTCACGCCGCAGATAATCCGCGTGACCGTGGACTCCATCCTCGGCTCGGAGAGCGCGAACCTCCCCGCGTGGCTGCTCGCCGCGCTCGGCTTCGAGGACCTGCGCGCCGAGCCCTACCGCGCACTCTGGATAGCAGCGGCGGCGGTCGCGGTCTCCGCGGCGCTCAGGGCCTTCTGCGGCTACGGCCAGCGCGTCTCGCTGGCGAAGGGCTCCGAGGGCTTCGTGAAGGGCATACGCGACGCGCTCTTCGGGCACATACAGTCCCTGCCCTTCGAGTGGCACACCGCCCACCAGACCGGCGAGATGATACAGCGCTGCACCTCGGACGTCGAGGTGATACGCAACTTCGTGTGCAACCAGCTTGTCGAGGTCGCCCGAACGCTGTTTCTGATGGCGCTCTACCTCTCCATCATGTTCTCGATGAACGTGCGCCTCTCGCTGATCGTCGTGCTCTTCGTGCCGGTCACCGGGCTGAGCTCCTGGCTCTTTTACCGGCGCATCGCCTCCCGCTTCAAGGCGGCGGACGAGGCCGAGGGCGAGCTGACCACCATGGTGCAGGAAAACCTGACCGGCGTGCGCGTGGTGCGCGCGTTCGGGCGGGAAATGTACGAAATCGACAAGTTCAACGAGAAAAACGACGGGTTTTCCAGCCTCTGGATCAAGCTCGGGCGCGTGCTCAGCCTCTTCTGGGCCTCCGGCACGCTGCTCACCAGCGCACAGGTGTTCGTCACCATCGTCGCCGGCGTGGTTGAGGCCGTGAACGGTGACCTGACTCTCGGCAGCTTCCTCGTCTTTGTCAGCTACTCCTCCTCCCTCGCCTGGCCGATAAGGAGCCTCGGGCGCGTCCTCGCGGAGATGAGCAAGGCCGGCGTGTCGATAGACCGCGTGGGCTACATACTCAACTCCGAGCCCGAGGGCGCCACGGGGCAGGAGCTCACCCCGCCCATGATGGGCGACATTGAGTTTAAGCACGTCACCTTCGGCTACGAGGGCTGCGAGGTGCTGCACGACGTGAGCTTCACCGTCCCCGCCGGCTCCACCTTCGCCATCCTCGGCGGCACCGGCAGCGGGAAGAGCACCCTCGTCCACCTGCTCGACCGGCTCTACGACCTCGGCGAGGGACAGGGGGAGATAAGCGTCGGCGGCGTGGACATACGCGACATTGACCGCGCCTACCTGCGCCGGAATATCGGGCTCGTGCTGCAGGAGCCCTTCCTCTTCTCCCGCACGATAGCGGAGAACATCTCCGCCGCGAAGCCGGGCGCCGGCGAGGCGGAGATCCGCCGCGCCGCGGGCATCGCCTGCGTGGACGAGGCCATCAGCGAGTTCGCCGAGGGCTACGGCACCATGGTCGGCGAGCGCGGCGTGACGCTCTCCGGCGGGCAGAAGCAGCGCGTGGCGATAGCGCGGATGCTGATGCAGGGCGCCCCGATCATGGTGTTCGACGACTCCCTCTCCGCCGTGGACGCGGAGACGGACGCCAAGATACGCGCCGAGCTCGCCCACAGCCTCGGCTCGGCCACGGTGATACTCATATCCCACCGCATAACGACCCTGATGCAGGCGCAGCGCATCCTCGTCCTCTCCGACGGCCGCGTGGCCGACATCGGCACGCACGAGGAGCTCATCTCCCGCCCCGGCATCTATCGCGACATATACGAAATACAGATGAGCAGCGACGACAGGCTGCTTTTAGAGGAGGAGGCGGCGAAAAATGGGATATGATGAACAGGAATACAGCCAGAAATTCAGCCTGAGCACCTGGAAGCGCCTGCTTCCCTTCCTCTCGCCATACAAAAGGGCTTTCGCCCTCATGCTCTGCTTCAACTGCCTTACCGCCTTCATGGACGTGCTCTTCCCCCTCTTCCAGCGCTACGCCGTGGACGAGTTCATCGAGGCGGACACGCTCTCCGGCATCTGGGTGTTCGCCGCCTTTTACCTCTGCGTCATACTCGTGCAGACGCTCTCGGTCCTTGGCATGGGGCGAAACTCCATGTTCATCGAGATGACCGTCGGGCGCGACATGCGCCGCGCCGCGTTCACGCATCTGCAAACGCTCAGCTTCTCCTACTACAACGTCACCCCCGTCGGCTACATCCTCAGCCGCGTGATGAGCGACACGATGAAGATAGCCAGCATCATCGGCTGGGCGCTCCCGGACATGATCTGGGCTGTCGTCTACCTCTGCTGCGCGCTCGCGTCCATGCTCGTGCTGAACTGGCGCCTTGCGCTGGTCGTGATCGTGATAGTCCCGCTGATAGCGCTCACCACCGCCTATTTCCAGGGGAAGATCCTGCTCTGGAACCGCCGCGTGCGCAAGCTGAACAGCCGTATCACCGGCGCTTTCAACGAGGGCATCACCGGCGCCAAGACCTCCAAAACGCTCGTGATCGAGCGCGACAATTCCGAGAGCTTCCGCCGCCTGACCGGCGAGATGTACGAGAGCGGCGTGAAGGCCACGCGCGTGCGCGCCGTGTACGTCCCGCTCGTGCTCTTCCTCTCCACGATGGCCGTGGCCGTAATCCTCGTGCGCGGCGGCGCGCTCTCGATAGAGGGCCTCATCGAGCTCGGCACGCTCTCAGCCTTCACAACCTACGCCGTGGGCATCTTCGAGCCCGTGCAGCTCGTGGCGGAATACATAGCCGAATTCGTAAGCATCCAGGCGAGCATCGAGCGCGTCACCGGGCTGCTCGACACCGAGCCGCTCGTGAAGGACACGCCCGAGGTCGTGGAAAAATACGGCGACTCCCTGCACCCGAAGCGCGAAAACTGGGAGCCGATACGCGGCGATATTGAATTCAGGGACGTAACCTTCCGCTATCCGGACGGCGGCGAGGACGTGCTCAGCCACTTCAACCTGAAAATCCCCGCCGGCACCACCGTCGCCATAGTCGGCGAGACCGGCGCGGGCAAGAGCACGCTCGTGAACCTTGCCTGCCGCTTCTTCGAGCCCACCTCCGGGCAGATACTGATAGACGGGCGCGATTACCGCGAGCGCAGCCAGCTCTGGCTGCACTCGGCCATCGGCTACGTGCTGCAGAGCCCGCACCTCTTCTCCGGCTCCGTGCGCGAGAACATCCGCTACGGCCGGCTGGACGCCACGGACGAGGAAATCGAGGCAGCGGCCCGCGCCGTGTCGGCCGACCGCGTGGTGGAGCGGCTGGAAAACGGCTGGGACAGCGACGTCGGCGAGGGAGGGGACAAGCTCTCCACCGGCGAAAAACAGCTCATCTCCTTCGCCCGCGCCGTGCTGGCGGACCCGCGCATCTTCGTGCTCGACGAGGCCACCAGCTCGATCGACACGCAGACCGAGCAGTTGATACAGGACGCCATAGAGCACATACTCACCGACCGCACCTCCTTCCTCATCGCGCACCGGCTCTCGACCATACGCCGCGCGGATTTGATACTCGTGGTCCACGACGGCCGCATCGTCGAGCAGGGCACGCACCGCGAGCTTCTGCTGAAGAAGGGCTACTACCACGAGCTCTACAGCAAGCAGTTCGCCGAAGAGTCCTCCGCTAAGGTCCTGAAATAAGCAATACATCCAATTTGCCCGGGGCGCGCGCCCCGGGCGTTTTTTTGCGCTTTAGCCGCTGTCCGGCCCCCTTTTTGCCGCCATTGTGCCGCTCTTTGGCCGCCGTTCGGCCGCCGGGGCCGGCACGGCGCGGCTTTTGAGCCAAAATTGTTGCAAGGGTAGTGAAATTCGTATATAATAGCTTTTGCTCCGCTTACCGGGGCAAGTCCTTGCAAAAAGGAGCGATATCGCATGAAATTCACCAAAATGCACGGCTGCGGCAACGACTATGTCTACGTCAACTGCTTTGAAGAGACCGTGGAGGACCGCCCGGCCCTCGCAAGGCTTGTCTCCGACAGGCATTTCGGCGTGGGCGGGGACGGGCTGATCTGCATCTGCCCCTCCGAAAGGGCCGATTTCCGCATGGATATGTACAATGCCGACGGTTCCGCCGGCGAAATGTGCGGCAACGGCATCCGCTGCGTCGCAAAATACGTCTATGAGCACGGCATGACGGATAAGACCGTCATTGACGTCGAAACCGGCGCGGGCATAAAAACCCTCTATCTCAACGTCGAGGACGGCGAGGTAAAGACAGTGCGCGTCTGCATGGGCAGCCCCGAGTTCGCCTCGGAAAAAATCCCCGTCACGGCGGACACCCCGGAGTTCATCAACCAGCCCATGGAGATCGGCGGGACGCTCTGGTCCGTCACCTGCGTAAATGTCGGCAACCCGCACGCCGTCGTCTTTGTGGACGATGTCGACTGGCTGGATCTGCCGGCCATAGGCCCGCTTTTTGAGAACGACCCGCGCTTCCCCGAGCGCATAAACACCGAATTTGTCGAGGTCATAGACGAGCACACGCTGAAAATGCGCGTCTGGGAGCGCGGCAGCGGCGAGACCCTCGCCTGCGGCACCGGCTCCACCGCCTCGCTTGCCGCCGCGGTGGTAAACGGCAAATGCGCCGACAGCGCCACTCTCCGCCTGCGCGGCGGCGAGCTGCTGATAGAGTGGGACCGAGAGTCCAACCTGATTTACATGACCGGCCCCGCCGTCACGGTGTTCGACGGCGAGCTGAAGCTGTGAGGAGGCGCGCAATGGTAAAGCTCAACGAAAACTACTCAAAGCTCCCCGGCAGCTACCTCTTCGCCGAGGTCGCGCGGCGCACGGCCGCCTTCTCCGCCGCAAACCCGGACGCCGACATCATAAAGCTCGGCATCGGGGACGTCACCCTCCCCCTGCCCGAGGCCTGCGTCGCGGCGCTCAAGCGCGCCGCGGACGAGATGGCGGATAAGGCCACCTTCATGGGCTACGGCCCCTATGAGGGCTACGATTTCCTCCGCGAGGCCATAGTGGCGAACGACTACGAGCCGTTCGGCGTGAAAATCTCGCCGGATGAGCTCTTCGTCTCGGACGGGGCCAAGTCCGACTGTGGCAACATCGGCGACATTTTTTCCGAGGACTGCACCGTCGCGGTCTGCGATCCCGTGTATCCCGTGTACATAGACGCGAACGCCATGTCCGGCCGTGCCGGGGACTGGGACGGGGAAAAGTGGACGAACATCGTCTACATGCCCTGCACGCCGGAAAACGGCTTCTTCCCCGCGCTGCCCGAGCGCGTCCCGGACCTAATCTACCTCTGCTTCCCGAACAACCCCACCGGCATGGCCGCCACCAGGGAGCAGCTCCAGCCCTGGGTGGACTACGCCAACGAGCATGGCAGCGTGATACTCTACGACGCCGCCTACCGCGCGTACATGACCGACCCGGCCCTCCCGCGCAGCATATACGAGATCCCCGGGGCCGAAAAGTGCGCAATAGAGTTCGGCAGCTTCTCCAAAACCGCCGGCTTCACCGGCACCCGCTGCGGCTGGACAGTTATCCCCCGCGCGCTGGTGCGCGGCGGCGAGAGCCTCTACGACATGTGGATGCGCCGCCAGTCCACCAAGTTCAACGGCACGGCCTATGTCATCCAGCGCGCCGCCGAGGCCACCTACAGCCCGGAGGGCAAGGCGCAGATCGCCAAAATGATAGGCTACTACATGGAAAACGCCCGCGTCATACGCTCCGGGTTGTCCGCCGCCGGGCTCGAGGTGTACGGCGGGACGGATTCCCCGTACATCTGGTTCCGCGCGCCGCACGGAGCCGGCTCCTGGGAGTTTTTCGACCGCCTGCTCAGCGAAGCGGGCGTCGTAACCACCCCGGGCGAGGGCTTCGGCCCCAGCGGCGAGGGCTTCATCCGCGTGACCGCCTTCGGCGACGCCGGGCGGACGCGCGAGGCTGTGGAGAGAATAAAAGGCATACTCTGAAAATATAAATTCATCGGGGGAGATAAAAATGAAAGTTATCGTCGGCACCCAGGAAGAAGTAGTTGCCCAGGCATCTCAGCGTTATGTAAACCTTCTCGCTGCAAAACCTGACGCCGTGCTCGGTCTGGCCACCGGCTCCACGCCGCTCAGCCTCTACGCCGAGCTGGCCCGCCTCTGCGCCGCGGGGGAGCTCTCCTTCGCGGAGTGCAGCACCTTCAACCTTGACGAGTACATCGGCCTTGACGGCACGAACGAACAGAGCTACCGTTATTTCATGGACCACAACCTCTTCTCCAAGGTTGACATAAAAATGGAGCGCACACATGTCCCCTCCGGCTTTGTTAAGGACGACGCCGAGGCCGCGCAGTACGACGCGCTCATCGACGAGGCCGGAGGCATCGACCTCCAGCTCCTCGGCATCGGCAACAACGGGCATATCGGCTTCAACGAGCCGCTCACGCCCTTCACCTCCGTCACGCACATCGTCAAGCTGACGGACTCGACGCGCGAGGCCAACAAGCGCTTCTTCTCCTCCCTGGACGAGGTGCCCACTCACGCAGTGACGATGGGCATACACACCGTCATGAAGGCCCGCAGCATCAACCTGCTCGCCTTCGGCGAGGCCAAGGCTGAGATAATCAAAAAAACCGTGGAGGGCCGGCCGGACATCGCCGTGCCGGCGTCGCTGCTGCAGCTCCACGAGGATGTCACGCTCTATCTCGACCGCGCCGCCGCGGCAAAACTCTCATAACAAGCACTTTGGGCGCCGCGCCTGCCGTGAAAGCGTTGGGCGCGGTTTGCCCTGCAATCTGGAGGTAAACATGTCAAAATATTTTGGGACGGACGGCTTCCGCGGGGAAGCCAATGTGGATCTGACAGCCGAACACGCATTCAAAATAGGCCGCTTCATAGGCTGGTATTTCGGGCGCGGCAAGGGCTGCAACGTGGTTATCGGCAAGGACACCCGCCGCTCGAGCTACATGTATGAGTGCGCCCTCGCCGCCGGGCTCACGAGTTCGGGGGCGGACGCCTATCTGCTCCATGTCACGACCACGCCGAGCGTGAGCTACATAGCGAGGGTGGACGATTTCGACTGCGGCGTCATGATAAGCGCGAGCCACAACCCGTATCATGACAACGGCATAAAGCTGATAAACGGCGACGGGGAAAAGATGGAGCAGTCCGTACTCGACGAGATCGAAAAGTACCTCGACGGCCTCGTGCCCGAGCCGCCTCTCGCTGTCGGCGCGGATATAGGCCGCACGGTGGACTATTCCGCCGGCCGCAACCGCTACATCGGCTACCTGATAAGCCTTTCTACCCACTCCTACAAGGGCGTGAAGGTCGGCCTGGACTGCGCCAACGGCAGCACCTGGATGATTGCCAAGAGCGTGTTCGACGCCCTCGGTGCGGACACCTATGTCATCAGCGCCCGGCCGGACGGATTGAACATCAACGTCGACTGCGGCTCCACCCACCTCGCAAACCTCCAGAAGCTCGTGCGTGAGGAAAAGCTGGACGTCGGCTTCGCCTTCGACGGGGACGCCGACCGCTGCCTCGCCGTGGATGAGAACGGCGACGTCGTCTCCGGCGACAAGATAATGTACATCTGCGCCAGGCACATGAAGGACCGCGGCCGGCTGGACACCAACACTGTCGTCACCACCGTCATGAGCAACCTCGGCCTCTACAAGGCGCTCGACGCGGCCGGGATAAACTATGAAAAGACCGCCGTGGGCGACAAGTACGTCTGGGAGAACATGCGCGAAAACGGACACCTCATCGGCGGGGAGCAGAGCGGGCACATAATCTTCTCCAAATACGCCACCACCGGCGACGGGCTCATCACCGCTCTCAAGGTCATGCAGGTAATGCTGGATACCGGGCTTACGCTGAGTAAGCTCTGTGAGCCCGTGGTTATCTACCCGCAGGTACTCAAAAACGTCGTCGTGGACGACAAGGACGGCACCCTGGCCGACGGCGCGGTGACCGCCGCCGTAGCCGCCGAGGAAAAGCGCCTTGGCGACAGCGGCCGCGTGCTGCTGCGCAAGAGCGGCACCGAGCCCGTCCTCCGCGTAATGGCCGAGGCCGAAACCGACGCTGACTGTGCCCACAGCGTGGACGCCATAATCGACGCCATGCGCAAGAGCGGCCACCTCGTGGGGGTGAAGTGATGTACAAAATAAATGACCTGCTCGATCTGAGGCACACCATCGCCGCGCGGCTCTTTGACGGCCTCGAGTACCCCTGGGAGGCCCTGCCGGCAATCAAGGGCTTCATCCTCGCTCTCGGCCCCACCCTGCCGGAGGACGAGTTCGACCACCCGTCGGAGGACGTCTGGATAGCGAAGGACGCCAAAATATTCCCCTCCGCCTACATCGGCGGCCCCTGCATAATCGACCACGGCGCCGAAGTGCGGCACTGCGCCTTTATCCGCGGTAGCGCCATAGTCGGCAAAAACTGCGTCGTGGGCAACAGCGTGGAGCTGAAGAACGTTGTGCTGTTTGACAATGTCCAGACCCCGCACTACAACTACGTCGGCGACTCCATCCTCGGCTACAGGGCGCACATGGGCGCCGGGAGCATCACCTCGAACGTGAAGAGCGACAAAACGCTTGTCGTGGTCAGGTGCGGCGCCGAGCGCTTCGCCACCGGGCTCAAAAAATTCGGCGCGATCCTCGGCGACAACGTCGAGATCGGCTGCAACAGCGTGCTGAACCCCGGCAGCGTCGTGGGCCGGCGCTCGAGCGTCTACCCCACCAGCTCCGTCCGCGGCGTCGTGCCCGAGGACAGCATATTCAAGGCCCCCGGCGACATCGTAAAAAGGGCGTAAGCAGGGCCCCGGCAGAATCTGCCGGGGCCTTTCCTCAGATTGTTATTGACATATGCCGTTTATTCTGCTATATTATTGGCATAAGCCAATAACTCAGGAGGTAACAGACATGAAAATAGCAGTGACCTATGAAAACGGCAGCGTGTTCCAGCACTTCGGGCACACGGAGCAGTTCAAGGTCTACGAGGTCGAGGACGGCAAGGTCGTCTCGAGCGAGGTCGTGCCCACCGACGGCTTCGGCCACGGCGCGCTGGCCGGGTTCCTGAATACGCACGGCGTCACCGCGCTCATCTGCGGCGGCATCGGCGGCGGGGCCCGCAACGCGCTCGCCTCCGCAGGGATAGAGCTCTACGCCGGCGTCCAGGGCAGCGCGGACGCGGCGGTGGACGCCCTGCTCGCCGGCACCCTCGCCTACAGCAGCGACGCCAACTGCGACCACCACGGCGAGGGCCATGAGTGCGGCCACCACCACGGCGACGCCGGCTGCGGCGAGCACCACGGCCACGGCCATGGCAACGGCCACGGCTGCTGCCACAGCTGATGCCCCGCCCGCGGAAATGCCGCAGGGTCTGCGAGCTGCCGCGGCACACCGAATTCGGCCCCCGCTCCGCGGAGGGCGAGGCCATCCCGATGACCGTGGACGAATACGAGTCCATCCGCCTCATCGACCTTGAGGGCCTCACGCAGGAGGAGGCCGCGCTCCAGATGGAGGTCGGCAGGAGCACCGTGCAGTCCATCTACAACTCCGCGCGGCGCAAGCTCGCCCTCTGCCTTGTCGCCGGCAGGACGCTCATGATAACCGGCGGCGACTACGAGGTCTGCCCGCGGCGCAGCCCCGCCTGCGCGCGCTGCTGCCCCAGGAGGCGCGGCGAGAAATAGCAGCGGCAAAAGCTGCCCGGAAGTTATCCTTCCGGGCAGCTCTTTTTTTGCGCCTTATACGTTCATCGGCTTTTCGCCCTTTTTGAAGTGCAGCTCCTTCAGCCCCTCTACCTCGTCACAGACGGGCTTGAACGAGCACACGCTGCAATCGGTGGCGAGGCCGTCCATGATGTGGTTGAGCGTCAGCGTGATCGCGTCCACCTTCTTAGCCGTGGCCGAGAGCTCGGAGCAGAGCGCCCTGTCCCCCGTGACAAAGAAAATCTGGACATGGTCGATCAGGCTGTTCTCCTTGTACTTTTTTATGAAGCTGTTGCCGATGTTGCGGAAGCTCAGCCCACGCTTCACCGCCTGTTTGGACACGCGCACCTGCTCGCGCTGGTTCTCTGGCGAGATGCGCATCATGTAGCCCTCGGGAAAGACGTGGTACTTCACGAACTCCATGCTGCGTATGGCGCTGAAGGCCTCCTGGTCGTCGCCGCTTATGTCGTTCACATGCAGCAGCACGACGCGGCAGAATGGGCAGTCGCCCTTTATCGCCCCGATGTCCGGCCCCACGAGCGTCACGCGGTCCTCCGGCACAAGCGAGCCGTCGGTCGTCACGCAGGTGAAGTTCCCCGCCGGGTTGTTGGAGCCGCCGAGCTCATACGCCGCGTCCCGCCCGAGCACAAGCTCGTTCGCGCCGAGGTCGCGCCAGGCGGCGCCGGGCTCGTAAGGCCAGCTCTTCGCCCCGGGGGCGGAGAGCCGGCTCAAAACATCTCGTATTGTGGAATCGTAGAGCTCCATATCAGAACTGCACGTCCCTGACCTTGCGGTCGTGGAACTTGTTGAGCACGTTATAGAGCCAGCCGACAAGCTTCATGTCAAGGTTCAGCATGTATATGGTGAACAGCACGCCCACCGCCGCCGCCAGGATTCCGAACAGCGTTTTGAACAGCTTACAGATCTTGCAGCCTTTCTTCATTTACTTGACCATTCCTTTCATCTGTGGATGTTTAGGTCATTGCCCCGATTTCGCCCGGGAACCGCCTCCGGACGGCCATCCTCCCACCCCGGAACCGCCTCCCGGGCTCCATCCGGGCGCCCTTAGGCCGCTCAGGAAGCAGCCTTGGCGAGGCCCTTCTGGCGGGCGTACTCCGCGGCGCCCAGCGCGCCCATGAGCTGCGGGTCGGTCTTGAGGTTGATGACCTTCAGCTTCAGGACGTGCTCGATGGCCTGCTTGAGGCCCTCGTTCTTCGCGCAGCCGCCGGTGAGCGTGATGCTGTCGGTCGCGCCGGCCTTCTTGGCCATGACGAAGCAGCGCTTTGCAACGGCCATCTCGATGCCCGCGGCTATCTCGTCAGTGGGCTTTCCCTCGCCGACGAGCGTGATGACCTCGCTCTCGGCGAAAACAGTGCACTGAGCGGTGATGGGGATGACGTTCTTGGCGGAAAGGCTCAGGTTGGAGAACTCCGGCAGGCTGAGCTCAAAGGCGTTGGCCATGGCCTCGAAGAAGCGGCCCGTGCCGGCGGAACACTTGTCGTTCATGGCGAAATTCTTGACAGTTCCGTCCGTGTCTATGCTGATGCCCTTGACGTCCTGCCCGCCGATATCGATGATCGCGCGGACGTTCGGGTCGGTAACGTGTACGCCCATGGCGTGGCAGCTGATCTCGGAGATATTCTCGTCCGCGAACGGCACCTTGTTGCGGCCGTAGCCCGTGCCGATGAGGTAAGCGAGGTCCTCGCTGCTGTTCAGTTCAGGGACCTGTTCGACAACTTCCTTCATCGCCATTATGGCGCTCTGCTCGGAGTTTATCTTGCTGCGTATGGTGGTATTGGCAACCATCTTGCCCGTCTCGTCAAGAATTACGGCCTTGGTGTAGGTAGAGCCTACGTCGCACCCTCCAAAGTACTTCATTATGTATTTTCCTCCCAATTCGATTCATTATTTTGTATTCGCAGTGGCTCAAATAAGCGGGAGCTTCCCGCCGGATGCCGCGTGTACGTCCCGCGGCGCGCGGCAGGACGGTATCCTTCCACCCGCGGGCGGGCCTTTCGCCGGACTAATCGCGCCTCGCAATGTACGGCGGAAAAAGATCCTACGGCCCAACCGGTGAGAGATTTTTGCGCCAGACGAAGCGCGGCAAGCGAAGTTGTATGAGGATACAACAAGCGCGCCTCGCAATGTACGGCGGAAAAAGATCCACCGGTTTTACCAGGTGATGTCGTCCTCGAACTCTATCAGGCTCTCGTCCGTGGGCTCGGCCTGGATAATGGCGCGCATGTAGTTGGTAACCTTGGCGCGCATATCGCGGCGGGAGACGGTGCGGGGATCCATCAGGTCGTGCTCGACCCAGATGAGATGCAGCCCGCGCTCGCGCGCCTGCTCGTCGAAGAGGCCCTGCAGGCCCGCCATCGTCTTGCAGCAGACGTGCTGGTACATGATGATGAAGTTTGCGTTGAACTGCTCGCAGACCTTCCACAGCTCGTCAAGGACATGGACATAGCCGCCGTTGGTGTGCTTGCGCATGACCATGCGCTCATAGAGCCTGGCAAGGTCGCGGATGGCCTCGTCGTGGTCCTCGGTCTCAAGCTGCTTGGTGAAGTTCAGGCTTTCCATCTCCACGAGGACGCCGATGCCCCAAGCGTTGGCGAGCCAGTTGGAGAAGTTCGCGTAGTAGTGCGCCGGGCAGCTCCAGACCACCGCGCGGTACTTCATCGGGTGGCGGTAGGGGTTGCAGCGCTGCTCGTAGGATTTGTACATGAGCTTGCGGACCTTGTAGAAGGTCTTCATGACGTCCGGATTCAGGCCGCCGTCCATCTCGTAGTTCCACTTGCGGAACAGCTCGTATGCAGGCCCGATCAGCTGGGGATGCGGAGTGGAGTTCATCTCCCACTTCTCCATCTCCATCTTAGTCTGTTCATTGAAGCGCTTGATAACGGTGAAATAATGCTCCCAATCCCACTTTTCGCCGGTCAGCTCTTCGACCCACTTGATGCAGTGCCACATGTCCTGCGCACCGCACTCAACGGTGTCCTCGTCGTCGTAACGCACCGGGAGAGTCAGCGGGAAGGTGGGGATACCGAGTTTCTTCAGGCGGCGCTCCTGGAAGCTGGTTGCCATGTCGGAGCCGTCACAGGGCGTGGAGGTCGAAATGAAGCCGAGCCCGCAGTGAGGCAGGGCGTCGACAATGGCGCTGCCGCTTTCGCTGGTCGGGACCGGGCAGGTGTCTGCCGGCAGCCCGTAGCTCTCCACGGCGTCGATATAAGGTATGCATATGAGCTGGTCAAGCTCCGAGACAAGGAACACGGGTATGAGCTGATACGGCACGCCTTTGAGCCCGGGGAAGCCGGCCATCATCTGCGCCATCGTCATCTCGTCGAAGAGCAGCAGCTTGCTGTTTACTTTTTCGTTGCCGCCTATACGCTTGTCCGCCATCAGCAGAGTGGCGATGCAGTCTTCAACATAGCGGTACACATCAGCAAGGAGCATGTGGTTCATGGTTACCGCCCTGCCGCGGAAGCCAAGGTTATTGCGGTCAAGGAAGGCCGGGCAGGCAAGGTAGGAGCTGAACCAGCGGTACTCGAAGAGGCCGAGAAGTATGCTCATCGGGTCGCGCATGACCATTTTGAGCATATCGCGCCAGATGATCAGCCAGCCGTAGAAGTCGCGGGCAGTGCTCTCAACGCCCTTCCACTCGCGGCGGGTAAAGGCTATCGCGCCCTTCTGATAAAGCCGCCCGAGCTGCCTCTCGCCGTTTATAACGCGGTCCCACTTCTCCTTGGGAGGCAGGGCGGCGAAGCTCTTCACCTCGTCGGCGATGCGCTCGCGGTCCAGCTGGGCTTTGTGCTTCATTTTACCGGCGAAGTCCTTCCAATCCACCTCGCTGATGAGGTCCTTCCAGATTTTCAGGTCGCTCTTCGCGTTTTTCTTGATCCAGTTTATGTTCGCCTTGAGCATTTATTTGACCTCCTTCCCCTGCTGTATGCGCTTGATCTCCAGCGACTCGACAAACGCCTGGAAGCGAGTGCGGAGCTGGCCGGAGGTGCGGGCATTATACGGGCGGTCTATTGTGAGCACGGGGTGGCCGTACTCCTCGTGCTGTACGTGGCTCGCAAGCGCGCGCTCGAAGCCCCAGAAGTCGCAGAACTTCACGTTCTCGTAAATTATGCCGTCCGCGGAGTACTCGCGGGCAAGCCGGTCGGCCGTCTTGCGCCGCTGCTCGATTTTCTCGTTGGACATGAAGCGGGGACACTCGCTTGTGATGAGGTAGTGCCGGCATATCTGCCTCAGGGCGGGCTCCTCGTCGTTCAGCTCGATGACCTCGCGGCCGGGCAGCGCGCCGAAGCAGAAGCGGTCGAAAACGATGAAGGCCCCGGCCTCCTCGAGCATCCTGGTGAGGTTCGGGTCGTCCACCTCGGAGCCGACTATGCCGACGCGGCAGCGGTACCAGGGCTTCGCATCCGGCTTGCGCTTTTTGACCTCCGTCAGCGTCTCCTTCAGGTACGGCAGGATCAGCCGCTGCGGGCAGCAGAAGCTCACCATGTTGATGACATGGAACTCATAGCCCGTGATGGGCGGGTTGGGCTTTTTGCGCAGCTCGCCGAGCTCGGTTATGATCTTGCAGATCTCGTTGTGCCTCGCCACGGAGTCGCGCAGCGCGGCGTCGGAGATGTCGACGCCCAACTTCTCGTGCATGGTGTTCAGCACGCGGTTCTGCATCTGCGTCACGTAGTGGTCGAGCGTGTAGTCCGTGTACTTGTAGGGTATGTCCGCGTGGGTCACGAAGAAATTCGGCTTGTCGATGCACTTGAGCAGCTCAATGTTCTCCATGCAGCGGTTCATCTGCGCGCAGGCGTCCACGCCGCAGAGCCCGTCCAGGAAGTTGTAGCCGCCCTCAATGGCCCTCTCGACGACGGCGCGGCAATACTCGCAGGTATAGTTCGACATGTAGTACGAGGCTATGTCGATACTGCCGGTGTTCGGCGCGCGCAGCCTGACCGAGAAGCAGTTGTCCACATTGAGAAGCACTTCGGGCATGTGGTAGCAGGTGAAGCCGAGGGCGAGCTGCCCCTCCTCCTTCGCCTGACGCACAAGCTCGTTGTGCGCGCTGTCAAGCAGGCTCTCAAAGTAGATCAGATGCTTAAGATCTTTCAAATGTCCACACCTCTCTCATAATCATAGGATATCTATCTTCCGGAGCGCTTCTCTCACTCCGCAGAGCACCTTGGAACCTTCCGCAAGACCGAAAACGCTCTTGCCCTGTATGTCGTTCGCCGCCTGCTGGTCGTCAGCTTCTATGTAGGCCAGGATTTCCACGCCCTCGATGGAGATGAACCTGTTCAGCTCCGGGTTGGTCACGCGGTTTATTATCGCGCCAATCCGGTCGTACATCACCAGCTCGTCCGCCACCTGCTTTATCGTCTCCGCCACGTGGGTCCCCTTGCGGCTCTGGTCGGAAATTAAAATCAGGTGGCTCACCTTCTCCATCACGCGGCGCTGTATCTGCTCGATGCCCGCCTCCCCGTCTATTACGACATAGTCGAAGTCGTTGGCGAGCATGCCCACGACCTCCTTCAGATAGGCGTTCACGCTGCAGTAGCAGCCCTCGTTCTCCGGGCGGCCTATCGCGAGGAACGAAAAGCCGTTCGTCTCCACCATCGTGTCGAATATGCGGAAGCGCGACTCGTTGAGCAGCTCGATGGCCTCCCGCGGGCGGCCATCCTCCGCGCTCTTTATAACGGCGCGGCGTATGTCGTCCAGCGAGCTCGTCACCGTAACCCCGAGCGCCGTGGAGAGCCCAACGGCCGGATCCGCGTCGATGGCAAGTATTCGGCTGCCCGGCCTGTCCTCCGTCAGCACCCTGACTATGGCAGCGGCCAGCGAGGTTTTCCCCACGCCGCCCTTGCCGGCCAGCGCGAGGATCTTTGCACCGCTTTCACCCATCAAATCCCCCCTTGGCTATTCGGATAATGTGCACAGATTGCTTGATAATAAGTTAGCATACATTGAGTCATTTTACAAGACAAAAAACAGACAAATTCACATTTCTTTGTTGGTTGTTACGATATGCGTCCGTTTTCTGTAAAGCTATTTTCCGTCTCTTCGTTGCACGGGTTGGGTTTTTCTTGACTCGCCGGGCGGAAAAAGGTAAAATAACTTTTATGGAAAATGTCAGTCTGCGGCCAGGGGAGCACGTCTCCCACGCCTATATAGTCGCCTCACCCTCCTCCGCCGAGCGGGAGAGGGCATCGCGCCGTCTTGCCGCCGCCATGCTCTGCGAGGGCCGCGGCGAGCGCCCCTGCGGCGTGTGCCGGGCCTGCCGGAAGAGCCTTGCCGGCATACACCCGGACATCATCGTCTCCGCCCCAGAGCAGGATGTCGGCGGCCGCAAAAAGCGCGGCATAACCGTCGGCCAGGTTCGCGGCATCTCGGCGGACGCCCAAGTGATGCCGAACGAGGCCTCAAGAAAAGTATATATTATCGATGACGCGGATACTATGAATCCATCGGCGCAGAACGCCATGCTCAAGCTGCTTGAGGAGCCGCCCGCCAGCGCGGCCTTCGTCCTCTGCGCCGCCAATCCCGAACTCCTGCTCACCACCGTGCGCTCCCGCTGCGTGCTGCTGCGCATAAACGCCGACGCGGAGGAGGACGAGTCCGCCCGCTCCGCGGCGCGCGCGATGCTCGAAGCGCTGCGCTCCGGCAGCAGGGCCCGGCTCGTCGAATGGTCGGTCTCCGCCGGGAATATGGACACGCTCTCCGCCGCGGCGATGTTCCGCGCCGCGCGCGAGGCCCTGGCGGACGAGCTGGCCGGCCGCGGCTCGCTCGGCATAAGCGCCCGGCGCTGCGCGGAGCTGGACGCGCTATTTTCCCGCTGCTCGCAGTGGCTGAGCGTAAACACCGGCGTGAAGCATGTGACGGGTTACGTAGCTGTCAGCGGCGACCTGCCGCAGGAAGAAATGAGGAAAGAAAATTGACAGAAGTCGTCAGCGTAAAGTTCAAAAACAACGGAAAAGCCTATTACTTCGACCCGGACGGGAACCGCGTCGAGGCCGGCGAGGACGTGATAGTCGAGACCTCCAAGGGCCTTGAATACGCCACCTGCGTCGTGGGCAACCACTATATCCCGGACGAAAAAATCATCCCGCCGATACGGCCCGTCATCCGCGTGGCCACGGAAAACGACAAGCGCGTGGCGGAAATCAACCGTCAGCGCGAAAAAGAGGCGCTGGTCATCTGCCGCCAGAAGATCGCCGAGCACGGCCTGGACATGAAGCTGGTCGGCGCCGAGTGCAGCTTCGAGGGCGGCAAAACCACCTTCTTTTTCACCAGCGACGGGCGCGTGGACTTCCGCGAGCTCGTCAAGGATCTCGCCAGCGTGTTCCGCAACCGCATAGAGCTCCGCCAGATAGGCGTGAGGGACGAAGCGAAAATGCTCGGCGGCATAGGCATATGCGGAAGGCCCTTCTGCTGCAGCCAGTTCCTCGACGATTTTCAGCCCGTGTCCACCAAAATGGCCAAGATACAGTCCATGTCCCTGAACCCGGCCAAGATTTCCGGCACCTGCGGCCGCCTCATGTGCTGCCTGCGCTACGAGGAGGAGGCATATGAAAACCTTGTCAAGACCGTGCCGAAAAACGGCGCCTTTGTCGAGACGCCGGCCGGCTACGGCAACGTCACGCAGGTGAATCTCCTGCGCCGCACGGTCAAGGTCCGGCTCGACGGCGATGGCGAGGATGTATACAAGACCTATTCGGCGGACGAGATCGCCGCCATTCCGGGCGGCAGGCCCAAGCCGGGCGAGCCGCTGCCCCATCTGCTGAAGGCCCGCCCCGCTCCCGAGGAGCCGGCGGCGGAGGCTCAGGACGAGCCGGAGGAGCGGCCAGAGCAGTATATGGAGGCGGAGGAAGCTGCCCAGCCCGCTCCGGCGGCCGAGGAGCCCCGGCGCGTATCCGTGCAGCGCGAGGGCTCCCACCCGCGCTCCCGCCACGGCGACCGTCCGAAGCGCGAGGGCGGCGCGCAAAAGCGAGAGGGCTCCGCGCCCAGGCAGGACGGCGTCAAACCGCGCAGGAGCGAGGGCCAGCGCCAGGGCGGCAAGGCCAGGGGCGCCGCGCAGCAGCCGCGTCAGCAGCGCGAACAGCAGCAGCCGCGCGAGCAGGCCGCGCGCCCGCCCCGCCGCGGAGGGTATAACCGCCGCAGGAAGCCGCCCGAGGGCGGCGACAAAGCCAAATAAAAGCTTCCCCGCGGTGTATTTGACACCGCGGGGATTTAATTGTACCATATCCCGCCCAGGCGGGAAGATGGCTATATTATCATGTTCCCGTCCACGCCGAGGACCTGCCCTGTGACGAACGACGCGGCGTCCGAGGCGAGGTAGACCGCCGCTGACGCTATGTCCTCCGGCCTTCCGATGCGCCCGAGCGCGCTGGCCTCTGCCATCGCGCGCTTGTCCTCGGCAGTGAAGCACGAGAGCATGTCCGTGTCGATCGAGCCCGGCGCTATCGCGTTCACCCTTATACCGGACGGGCCCAACTCCTTCGCAAGGCCCTTGACGAAGGCGATTATCCCGCCCTTTGTGGCCGAATATGCCGTCTCGCAGGAGCCGCCGTACACGCCAAGTATGGACGAGATGCACAAAATGCATCCGCGCTTTTCATGCACCATGTGGGGTATGGCCTCGCGGCAGCAGTTGAACGCACCTCCGAGGTTCACGTCGATTATGCGCCTCCACTCGCTGTCCGTCATATCCGTCAGCAGGCCGGACCAGGCTATGCCCGCGTTGCAGACGAGCAGGTCGAACGGGCCCGCCGCCTCGAACATGGCGCGCACCTGCGCGCTGTCGGAGACGTCCGCGCGCACGGCCTCCGTCCCCAGCTCAGCCGCGAGGGCCTCGGCCTTTTCGCGGCTCTGGATGTAATTTATCGTGACCCGCCAGCCCACCGCGGCGAGCGCGCGGGCCGTCGCCGCGCCTATCCCGCGCGAGGAGCCCGTAACAAGAGCTTTTTTCTGCATATAATATCACCCGGATGACAGTTTACCACATCCGGGAAATTTGTAAAGCCCCTGTAACTTGACGCTGCGGCGCAGTCGTGGTATCATGGGCTCAAACTGAGGAAAAGGGTGGGAAGATGCGGAAATAATCTGATTTTGGCCTGTGAACAACCGGCGCGCCCCCGGCGCGCTCTGTACCCATGCCGAGATCAGACGACGCATCGACCTGCGCCCTCACTATATGGCGTGGGCTCTTTCTGCGCGTCCGCACCCGGTAATGGGGCGGGCGTTTTTTCGTGCTTCACCGCGCGCGTGAAGCCTGCCGCCCGGGCGCGGAAATCACGATCAAAGGAGCTGACGCTGTATGCTTACCATAAATGACCTCAGCATAACGTGCAGGCGCGACCTGCGCACGATAGTTTCCCACCTCAGCCTGAACCTCGGCCCCGGCGAGCGCTGCGCCGTCGTCGGCGAGGAGGGGAACGGCAAATCAACGCTGTTGAAGCTGCTTTACGACCCCGGGCTCGTGGAG
>DVGA01000031.1 GCA_018712985.1 Candidatus Scatomorpha intestinavium | reverse complement strand
ATGAACACTTTAGCCATGTGCAACACCTCTCAAAGCTGATAATCAGCGTATTTGCTTCCAAAAAGCGGCGTGAGCGCACTTATTAACCTGTTATGCCGCGCAGGTAATCAAGCTGCGCCGCGATGTTTGCGGGGGAGGCCCCGCCGGCGCTCGTGCGCCGCTCGACGCATTTTTCAAGCGAGATAGCGTCGTAGAGGTCGGCCTCAAAAACGGGGGAGTAGGCCCTGAACTCCTCGAGCGCCAAATCCTCGAGCGCCGCGCCGCGTTCGGCGCAGTCGGCCACGAGCCGGCCCGTGAGCTTATACGCCGTGCGGAAGGGGACGCCCTTTTTGGCGAGGTAGTCGGCGAGGTCCGTGGCGTTTATATATCCGCCCTTCGCCGCGGCGAGCATTTTGTCCCGGTTGACCTCGAGGGTGGATATTATGGGGGCGGCGAGGCCGAGGCAGGCCTTCACGGTGTCGAAGGCGTCGAAAACCGCCTCCTTATCCTCCTGCATGTCTTTGTTATATGCAAGGGGCAGGCCCTTGAGCATGGTCAGCAGCGTGATGAGGTCGCCGCAAACCCGGCCGGCCTTGCCGCGGATAAGCTCGCACATGTCCGCGTTTTTCTTCTGCGGCATGATGGACGAGCCGGTGGTATAGGCGTCCGTTATCGTGACGAAGCCGAACTCCCAGCTCGAGAAGAGCACGAGCTCCTCCGAAAGGCGGGAGAGGTGCGTCATCACGAGCGCGAGGGCGGAGGCAAGCTCCACGCAGAAGTCGCGGTCGGACACGCCGTCGAGGCTGTTCAGGCAGTAGCCGTCGAAGCCGAGCTCCGAGGCGGTCATGGCCCGGTCGATCGGGTGCGTGGTGCCGGCGAGGGCGCAGCAGCCGAGGGGGGAGACGTTCATGCGCTTCGCGGCGTCCTCAATCCGGCCGATATCCCTTGCGAACATCATGCCGTAGGCGAGGATATAGTGCGCGAAGGTCACCGGCTGCGCGCGCTGGAGGTGGGTATATCCGGGCATTATCGCGTCCTGCGTCCTTCCGGCCGTGGAAGCGATCGCGCGTATCAGCTCCTTCAGGAGCAAGACGGTCCGCTCCGCCTCGCCGCGGAGGTAGAGGCGGGTGTCCACGGCCACCTGGTCGTTGCGGCTGCGGGCGGTGTGCAGCTTTTTCCCCACGTCGCCGAGCCGGGCGGTCAGCTCCGACTCCACGAAGGAGTGTATGTCCTCCGCCGAGGGGTCTATGGCGAGGGCGCCGCTCTCGAGGTCCGCGAGTATCCCGCCGAGGCCCTCTATCAGCCGGGAGCCCTCGTCCGGGGAGATGATGCCGCATTTGGCGAGCATTGCCGCGTGGGCA
Organism: Candidatus Scatomorpha intestinavium; assembly: GCA_018712985.1. Lineage (GTDB taxonomy): Bacteria > Bacillota > Clostridia > Oscillospirales > Oscillospiraceae > Scatomorpha > Scatomorpha intestinavium. Next base: position 3,127 of record DVGA01000031.1, on the reverse strand, counting down.
ATGCTGCCGCGTATGTCCTCTTTGTACATCCGGGAGTCGACGGATATGGAGGAGTTGAAGCTGTCCGCCGCCGCGTCAAGCGCGCCGTGCGCCCTGCCCGCCCATAGCTTTTCCATAAATCCGTCCTCCCTGAAAGCCGCCTCCGCGGCTTATTTTTTGTTCTTTGCCTCCACCTGGGCCTGGACCTTTATCGGCAGGCCGTAGAGGTTGATGAACCCGGCGCTGTCGGCCTGGTTGTATACGTGGTCCTCGCCGAAGGTTGCTATCTCCTCGCTGTAGAGGCTCCAGTCGCTCCACGCTCCGGCCTTGATGATGTTGCCCTTGTAGAGCTTGAGCTTCACTTTGCCGGTCACGTGCTTCTGCGTCACATCCACGAAGGCGGAGAGCGCCTCGCGCAGCGGGGTGTACCACTGGCCGTTGTAGACGAGCTCGCCGAAGGTTATCGCCAGCTCCTGCTTCTTGTGCATGGTCATCTTGTCGAGGCAGAGCGTTTCGAGGTACTCGTGCGCGGCGTAGAGTATCGTGCCGCCGGGGGTCTCATAGACGCCGCGGCACTTCATGCCGACGAGGCGGTCCTCCACGATGTCGAGCAGGCCGATGCCGTTGGCCCCGCCGAGCTCGTTGAGCTTTAGGATGATGTCCTTCGCGCTCATTTTTTCGCCGTTGAGCGCCACGGGGACGCCGGATTCGAAATCGAGCGTTATATACGTGGGCTCGTCGGGCGCGTCCATGGGCGAGACGCCCATTTCGAGGAAGCCCGGCTTTTCATACAGCGGCTCGTTGCCCGCGTCCTCAAGATCGAGGCCCTCGTGGCTCAGGTGCCAGAGGTTTTTGTCCTTGGAGTAGTTCGTCTCGCGGTCGATCTTCAGCGGGACGTTGTGCGCCTCGGCGTAGGCTATCTCCTCCTCGCGGGACTTGATGTCCCACTCGCGCCAGGGGGCGATGATGGGCATGTCGGGGACGAAGTGCTTGAGCGTGAGCTCGAACCTTACCTGGTCGTTGCCCTTGCCGGTGCAGCCGTGGCAGATGGCGTTCGCGCCCTCGGCGATGGCTATCTCGGCCAGGCGCTTGGCTATGACGGGCCTCGCGAGTGAGGTGCCGAGCAGGTATTCCTCATACTTTGCGCCGGCCTTTACGGCGGGAATCACGAAGTCGTTCACGAATTCGTCCGTGAGGTCCTCCACATAGAGCTTGCTCGCGCCGGAGTTTATCGCCTTTTCCTCCAGACCGTCCAGTTCGCCGGCCTGGCCCACATTGCCGGAGACGGCGATTATCTCGCAGCCGTTGTAGTTCTCCTTCAGCCAGGGAATGATGACCGAGGTGTCCAGCCCGCCGCTGTAGGCGAGGACAACTTTCTTGATAGAATTCTTATTCATTGCAAAACCCCCGTTGTGGCTTTGGAGCCGATTTATTATGCGGTAATCATAGCACCAAATGAATAAATATGCAATAGGAAAATTCACTTTCGGCGCTTTGCACGGCTGAGGACTCAAAAGCGTCGGCAGCGCTTGTGCAAATGCACCGGACGGCGTGTTTCGACGGCCTTTTTGCCCCGGATATCATAGAATGTCGGCAAGGGAGGGAGACGAATGCTCATATCGACAGACTACAGCTCCGGCAGGCTGACAATCAGGCTCTCCGGCGAGCTGGACCACCACGGCTCGCGCGAGGCCATGCAGAAAATAGACGTGCTGATAGACGAATATCTGCCGAGGGACACGGCGATTGACATGTCCGGCCTCTCGTTCATGGACAGCTCCGGCATAGCGCTTATACTCCGCACGGAGCGGCGAATGCGCGAGATGGGCGGCCGCGCGGCCGTGCTGAACCCGGGCAAGCAGCCGCTCAGGGTGATAGACGCCTCCGGCATAGACAGGCTTATACAGGTGAAAGGAGCTCAGCGGCAGTGAAATCGGAAAACTACATAAAGCTCGAATTCCCATCGAAGAGCGTGAACGAGGGCTTCGCCCGCGCGGCGGCGGCCGCCTTTGCCGCGCAGCTCGACCCGACGTTAGAGGAGATAGGGGACATAAAGACGGCGGTGAGCGAGGCCGTCACCAACTGCATAGTCCACGCCTACCCGGAGGAGATAGGGCGCATAAGCATGAGGCTGCGCATACTCGCCGGCGGCAGGCTGGAGATTGTCGTGAAGGACGCCGGGCGGGGCATAGAGGACGTGGCGAAGGCACGCGAGCCGCTCTTTACCACCGGCGGGGAGGAGCGCAGCGGGATGGGCTTCACCATCATGGAGAGCTTCATGGACAAGCTCCGCGTCCGCTCCGCGCCGGGCCGCGGCACCACGGTGACGATGATACGCTCGATCAAGCCGCGCAGCGCCGCCAGATGACCAGCGACGCCATAGAGTGCCTGCGCTCGGCAAAATCCGGCGACAGGGACGCCGCCGAACGCATGGTCACGGAGAACTCGGGGCTTATATGGAGCGTGGCGCGGCGCTATTTCGGCCGCGGGGTGGACTCCGAGGACCTCTACCAGCTCGGCTGCGTGGGCTTCCTGAAGGCCATAGAGGGCTATGACGAGAGCTACGGCACGCAGTTTTCCACCTATGCCGTGCCCAAGATCTCCGGCGAGATACGCCGCTTCCTGCGCGACGACGGGGCGATAAAAGTGAGCCGCTCGCTGAAGGAGCGGGCGGCGGCGATACGCTCGGCGCGGCAGAGCCTTGAGCAGCGGCTCGGGCGCGAGCCGGCGCTGAGCGAGATATCGGCGGAGACGGGCCTCTCGATAGAGGACATCGCGGCGGCGGAGACGGCCACCGGCCCGGCGGAGAGCCTGCAGCGCGAGAGCGGAGAGGAGGGCTTCTCTCTTGAACAGGTGCTCGGCGACTACGGGCAGGAGGAGCGGCTCGTGGAGCTGGTGTCCCTCCGCGAGGCGATCGACGCCCTGCCTGAGCGGGAGCGGCAGGTCGTGTCGCTGCGCTTTTTCCACGACATGACGCAGGAGGCGGCCTCGCGGGTTCTCGGAGTGTCGCAGGTGCAGGTCTCGCGCATAGAGCGCCGGGCGGTGGAGAGGCTGCGGGAGTACCTGACATAGGCAGAATAAAAGCACGCCGGTTCAAGACCGGCGTGCTTTTGCGTTTTATATGCTGGGCGGGTTACGCCTTTGTGTG
>DVGA01000030.1 GCA_018712985.1 Candidatus Scatomorpha intestinavium | reverse complement strand
AAGGCGCTGCTCATCTACCGCGAGCAGGGCAAGACGGGCGAGCGCTTCGGCCGCAGCATCGACCGCATCGGCGTTGAAAACTTCATCGCCCAGCTCAAGAGCGACGACATCCTCGACCGCAAGCAGGAGATACTCGACGCTAAGCTCCACCTCTCCGGCGGCGCCACCTGCTGAAACAGAAGACATAAACCCAGCGCCGGCGCGGGCAAAGCCGCGCCGGCGCTTTTCTCGATCAATTGGAGTCTGATATGAAAAAATACACGATTTTTCTCCACGCCTTTGCGCTCCTCCTCGCCCTCGCGGCCTGCGGGGCCGCCCCGGAGAGTCCCGGCAGCGCAGAAGGGGAATACAGCTTCACGGACGACCTCGGCCGCACGGTAACGCTTGACCGGCCGGAGCGCGTGGCGGCCCTCATCGGCTCATACGCCGACGTCTGGTGCCTCGCAGGAGGGCGCGATACGCTCGCCGCCGCCGCGAACGACGCCTGGACGAGCTTCGACCTCGGGCTCGACGACTCCGTCGCCAATCTCGGCGCGATAAAGGAGCCCTCGCTCGAGACGCTGCTCTCAGCAGAGCCGGATTTCGTCCTTGCAAGCTGCAACACCGCGGCGAATCTTGAGCTCATGGACGTGCTCGAATCCGCCGGCATACCCACGGCGTATTTCGACGTGCAGGGCTTTGAGGACTATCTCAACATGCTCGACATCTGCACCGCCCTAACCGGCGAGCGGGAGAATTATCAGACTTACGGCCTCGACGTGCAGTCAGAAATAGAGTCCGCCGTCGCGCGAGCGGACGGCAGCGCGCCCACCGTACTCGTGATACGGGCTACGGGCGTGAGCTGCAAGGTAAAGGGCAGCGAGGACAACGTCCTCGGCGAGATGCTCGCCGCGCTCGGCTGCGTGAACATCGCGGACTCGGACAGCTCCCTGCTCGAGGATCTGAGCCTCGAGGCCATAATAAAGGCTGAGCCGGACTATATTTTCGCCGTGCTTCAGGGCTCGGATCCGACGGACGCCATGGCCACGCTTGAACAGACGCTGCTCACGAATCCGGGCTGGGGCGAGCTGCAGGCAGTGCGCGAGGGTCGGTTTTACACCCTTGAGCACGAGCTCTACAACCTGAAGCCCAACGCCCGCTGGGGGGAGGCATATGAAAAGCTTGCGGACATCCTCTACCCGCAAAAATAAAAAAATGTGGCGGCTTTTCGCTGCGCTTTCGCTCGCGGCCGCGCTCGCGGCTGTGCTCAGCCTTGCCCTCGGGCCGGTGAGCGTGGCACCCTGGGACGTTGTGGCCGCCCTCTTCGGCGGGAACGACGGCTCCGCCGAGGCGCGGATCGTGCTGTACGCCCGGCTGCCGCGCATCTGCGGCTGCATACTCGCGGGCGCTGCCCTCGCCGTGAGCGGCGCACTGACGCAGAGCGTGCTCGCGAACCCGCTCGCCGCGCCGAGCACGATCGGCGTGAATTCCGGCGCGGGGCTCGCCGCGGCGCTCTGCTGCGCGATTGCCCCAACCTCGCAGGTGCTCGTGCCGGCCGCGGCTTTTCTGGGCGCGATGGCCGCCGCGCTGCTCGTGCTGTTCATAGCCGAGCGCACCGGCGCGGCGAAAATAACCCTCGTCCTCGCGGGAGTCGCAATATCCAACATCCTCTCCGCGGGGGTGGACGCCATCGTGACCTTTGCTCCGGACGCCCTGAACGCCTATTCGGACTTCCGCATCGGCTCACTCGCCAATCTGACGCTTGAGCGGCTCGCGGCACCCGCCGCTGTCACCGTTCTGGCGCTCATCGCGGCCTTTTCCCTGACGAACGAGCTCGACGTGCTGACGCTCGGCAGTGAAACGGCGCGCAGCCTCGGCATGAACGCGGGCAGGATGCGCATAATCCTGCTCGCCGTGGCCGCCGCGCTGGCCGGCGCGGCCGTCAGCTTTGCCGGGCTGCTCGGCTTTATCGGCCTCGTCACCCCGCACATGCTCCGCCGCTTCACGGGGGACGAGTCGCGCTATCTGCTGCCCGCCTGCGCCCTGGGCGGGGCCGCGCTGCTGCTGATATGCGATACAGCCTCCCGGACGCTCTTTGCGCCGTATCAGCTGCCTGTGGGCATAATGCTCTCGCTGATAGGCGGGCCGTTCTTCATATGGCTGCTGCTCAGGCAGAGAAAGGGGCGGATAGTATGATAGAGCTCCGCTCGCTCCGCTCGGGCTACGGCGCCCGCGAGGTGCTGCACGGCATAAGCCTCGACTTCCGCCCGGGGGAGGTGCTCGTAATCGCCGGGCCGAACGGCTGCGGGAAGAGCACGCTGCTCCGAGCTGCCGCCGGCATCGGGGAGGTCACCGGCGGTGAGGTGCTGATCGACGGCGCGCCCACGGCCTCGCTCAGCGCAAGGCAGATCGCCCAGAAATGCGCCTATATGCCCCAGGACAGGCCCGCGCCGAGCATAAGCGTCCGGCGCATGGCGCTGCACGGGCGCTTCCCATACCTCTCCTATCCACGGCGCTACCGCCCGGAGGACTACGCGGCCGTGGAGTGCGCGCTTGAGCGCGCCGGCGCGCTCGACATAGCCGATACACCGATACCCGAGCTCTCCGGCGGGCAGCGGCAGCGCGCGTACCTCGCCATGGCCCTCGCCCAGGAGGCGGACACGCTGCTCATGGACGAGCCCACCGCCTTTCTCGACATATCCTACCAGATCGCGGTGATGGACACCGCCCGCTCCCTCGCGCGCGAGGGCCGGGCCGTCGTAATGGTGCTGCACGACATCTGCCTCGCGCTGCGCCGGGCTGACCGGCTCGCCGTGATGTGCGCCGGTGAGCTCCTCGCCGAGGGTACGCCGGCGGAGATATACGGCTGCGGCGTTATCGACCGGGCGTTCAATGTCACGCTGCGCCGTGTGGACACGCCGGACGGCGAGCAGTACTACTTCGCATGAGGCGGCCAGCGGCCGCGAACACTGTAAGGAGGCGGAGAGATGCCCTTATTCCCCATCTTCATAAACCTTGAGGGCCGCCGTGTGCTGATAGTTGGCGGCGGCCATGTGGCCCTGCGCAAGGCGGAGCGTCTGTCCCCGTACGGGGCGGATATTTTCGCCGTCGCGCCGGAGTTCATCCCCGGCTTTGCCGGGATCCCGGGCGTCACGCTGCTCGAGCGCCGCTTTGAGCCCGGGGACATAGACGGCGCGGCCCTCGTCATCGCCGCGACGGACGACCCGGAGCTGAACGCCGCCGTCAGCGAGCTCTGCCGGTGGGAAAACGTGCCCGTGAACGTCGTGGACGACATCGAAAAGTGCAGCTTCGTCTTCCCCTCCCTCGTTCGCCGGGGCGAGCTCTCCGTCGGCATCAGCACCGGCGGGGCCAGCCCGAGCGCCGCGCAGTACATACGCCGCGGCGTGGAGCAGCTCGTGCCGGAGGGCTTTGAGGACATCCTCGGCTTCCTCGCCGCCCACCGCGCCGCCGTAAAGGCCGCCCTGCCGCCCGAGCGCCGCGCCGGAGCCTACGCGGGGCTATTCGAGCACTGCATGGAGCTCGGCCGCGCGCTGAGCGAGGAGGAGTTCGAGGAGTATATCGGAGGTGCGCTGTGACCGGGAAGGTATATATAGTCGGCGCCGGCTGCGGCGGCGCCGGGCTGCTCACCCTGCGCGCTAAGGAGCTCATCTCCGGCTGCGGGGCGCTCGTTTACGACGACCTTGTCCACCCGGACATACTCGCGCTCGCCCCGGCGGACGCCCGGCTCATATACATGGGCAAGCGCTCCGGGCATGTCTCCGCCCGGCAGGAGGACATCTGCGAAACGCTCGTCTCCCTCGCGCGCGAGGGGCTTACGGTCGTGCGGCTGAAGGGCGGGGACCCCTTCGTCTTTGGCCGCGGAGGCGAGGAGATGCTCGCCCTCGCCGGGGAGGGTATCCCCTGCGCCGAGGTGCCCGGGATAAGCTCCGCCCTCGCCGTGCCGGCCGAGGCGGGCATCCCGCTGACACACCGCGCGCTCAGCCGCGGCTTCCACGTAGTCACCGCCCACACGGCGGACACGGCGGACGGCCTGCCGGAGTACTTCTCCCGGCTCGCCGGTCTGCCCGGCACACTGGTGATACTCATGGGCCTTGAGCGCCTCGGCCGGATCGCCCTGCGGCTCATATCCTCCGGCGCCGCGCCGGACACCCCCGCCGCAGTGCTCTCCGGCGGGAACAGCCGCCGCCCGGCCGCCGTGCGCGGCACGCTCGAGGACATCGCCGCCCTCGCCGCGGACGCGGGCGTGGAGGCCCCGGCCGTCATCGTAGTGGGCCAGGCCGCGGCGCTCCGCCTTTCGAGCACGCTGCCCCTCGCCGGGGTGCGCGTCGGGCTGACGGGGACGGCCGGTTTCCAGTCGCGGCTCCGCCCGCTGCTGGAGGCCGAGGGGGCCGAGGTTTTTGCCGCCGCGCGCAGCGAGGTCGTCCCGCTGCAGAGCGGCTTTGACCCCGCGGCGCTCGAGGGCGGCGGCTGGGCCGTGCTCACGAGCGCGAACGGTGTGGACGCATTCATCGAGCTCCTCTCCGGCGCGCGCTTCGACCTGCGCCGGCTGCGCTGCCGCCTTGCCGCCATCGGGCCCGCCACCGCCGCGCGGCTCGAGACGCACGGGCTCTACGCCGACCTTGTCCCGCCCGAGCCGACCACCGCCTCGCTCGGCAGCGCGCTGCTCGGGCGCGGGGCGGAGGGGGACACGGTCTGGCTCCTGCGCTCGGAGCGCGGGAACCCAGAGCTCGCCGCTACGCTCTCGCGGAGATTCGACGTACGCGACACGGCGCTCTACACCACCGGGCCGGAGGGCCGCATAACCTCCGCCGCGGCGGAGTATACGGCCCTCGCCGGCTACCTCGTGTTCCCCAGCGCGGGCGCGGCGGAGGATTTCTTCGCCTCCGGCGGGAGCATAGCCCCCGGCACCGTGCCGGTGGCCATCGGTCCCGTCGCCGCGCGCGGGCTCGCCGCCCATGGGGTGAAAAACGCCCTGATCCCGTCCTCCATCGGGCGTGAGGCCATCGCGGAGCTGATACTCGAAACTCACCGCGGCCGCGGCGAAACGTTATAAAACGCGCGGCGCCGGGGGCAAGATCCCCCGGCGCTCTCCGCTGTTTTCACCAATGTGCAAAAAAAGGCGCCGGGAGCGGAACCCCTGGCGCTTTTTTTACACCATTTTTGCCGCGTCGACGATTATATCGACGCATCTCTCTATGCCCAGCCGCCCGGAATCGAGGCAGATGTGGAAATTCTCCGCCGCGCCCCAGTTGTGGCCGGTGTAGTGCCGGTAGTACGCGCGGCGCTTGTCGTCCTTCTCCTTCAGGCGCTTTTCCGGCGTATCCGTCCGCTCGCCGTAGAGCCGGACTATGCGGTCCGCCCTGAATGCGGTGTCCGCATGCACGTAAGTGTGCAGGCAGTCGTCCCGGTCGCGCAGGGCGTAGTCGGAACAGCGGCCCACTATCACGCAGTTCCCCTTTTCGGCGAGGTCACGTATTATGTTGTTCTGGATGATGAAAAGCTGGTCGGACATGGGCAGCGAGCCGCTCCGCCCCCCCGCGGAGTTCATCGCCCAGCTGAACAGGAAGCTGTTGGTGGAGCAGGCGTATTCCCCGCTCTCAAGTATGTAGCTCTCCGCGAGCCCGCTCTCGGCCGCTATCTTCTTCACAAGCTCCTTGTCGTAAAAATCCCACCCGAGCCTTTTTGCCACCTCGTGGCCTATCGTGCGCCCGCCGCTTCCGAACTGCCGGCTGACTGTTATGACTTTGATGCTCATAGCTGTCCCTCCTTACCTTCCCATCGTCAGGCCGCAATGCGGCCCCCTTTGATGTCATTATATCACACATATGCGCGCTTTGCACATGCAAATTGCCTCATTTTTTTGCCCGCGGGCGGAAAAAAGCCTTACATTTTGGGCGAAAATGTGCTAAAATATATGCAGTAAGGAGTTTTTTGGGCCGGAAAAGGAGATATGAGGCGGTAAAATGTACAAAAATGGCGAGCTGATATTTTATGGCAGCACCGGCGTGTGCCGCGTTGAGGGGACGGAAAAGCGCCCGGAAAAGGGCGGAGGGCGCGAATATTACGTCCTCAAGCCCACCTGCCAGGACGGCACCATATACATCCCCGTGGACACGCAGGTGTATATGCGGCCCGTCATCTCGCGCGAGGAGGCCGAGCGCCTGATCGACACCATCCCCGGCGTGAAGGCCGAGGAGATACGCGAGCGGAGCTTCACCCAGCTCGCGGCGCACTACGAGCAGCTCATCTCCCGGCACGACTGCGATTCGCTGCTGCGGCTGCTGGTCTCCATCCGAGCCAAGAAGAAGGAAGCCGAGAGCCACGGCCGCAAGTTTGGGCAGATCGACACGCGCTATCTCAAGCGGGCGGAAAACCTTCTCTACGGCGAGCTCTCCGCTGCGCTCGGCCTCGACTACGACAAGGTCGAGCCCTACATAGCCCAGCGCCTGACACAGAAACAAAAACAATAAAGAACCGGCGGGACAGCAGGTCCCGCCGGTTCTTTTTTACACATGCGAGCAGATGAGTTCCATATTCCCGCTCAGGTCCAGCGCGCCGTAGCCCGCCGGGACCACAAGGTGGGTCCCCGCGCGCACCTTCAGGCCGTCTATCTCCCCTTCGCCGGAGATCACGCTCATGTTTACAAAGGGCTCGTCCCACTCGAGCGACGCCCTGCCGCCGAGCTCGACGTGGTACACCGAGTAGTAGCTGCACTTCACCAGCCGGGTGATAAGCGCATCACCATCCCGGCGGCTCTCCCTCTCCGGCGCGCGCGGCACGAAGGGCACCGTGGCCACGGCGAGGCTCTGCTCGATATGCAGCGGCCTCGGCCGGCCGTTTTCCAGCCGCCCGTAGTCGTAAAAGCGGTAAGTTACGTCGCTGCTCTGCTGGGTTTCGAGTATCATCGTCCCGCCCTTTATCGCGTGGACGCAGCCGGGGTCTATCTGGAAAAAGTCGCCCTTTTTGACCGGCACCTCGCGCAGCAGCTCGCTCCAGCGGCCCTGCTCCACCTTTTCGCGAAGCTCATCGCGCGTGGCGCAGTTGTGGCCGATTATGATCGTCGCGCCCGGATCGCAGTCGAGTATATACCAGCACTCCGTCTTGCCGAGGGAGCCGTTCTCGTGCGCGGCGGCGTAGGCGTCGTCCGGGTGGACCTGGACGCTCAGGTCCTCCTTCGCGTCTATTATCTTTATGAGCAGGGGGAAATTCTCCCCCTCCAGCCCGCCGAAGAGGCCGCGGCGCGTTTTCCAGAGCGAGCCGAGGGTCTCGCCCCTGTACTCGCCGAGCATCGGGCAGTCGCCGTTTTTGTGCGCGCTTATCGCCCAGCACTCGCCGGTGTGCGCGCTCGGTATGTCGTAGCCGTAGGCGGAGCGCATCCGCTCGCCTCCCCAGATTTTCTCATGGAACAGCGGCTGCGGCCGCAGAAGGAGTTCAGACTTCATGCCGCGCCTCCTCCCTCGCCTGCACCGCAAGGGTGAGGCAGCCGAGCACACCCTGCCGGCCGTCGAGCGCGCTGGGGACAATATAGCTGTCGAGGTCGTTCAGGCCCTTGCCCTGTATGTAGCCGCATAGCTGGCGGCTGACCTCCGAGCGTATCAGGGGCAGTAGCTGCTTCTGGTTCATAACCCCCCCGCCGAATACTATGCGCTCGGGCGAGATCGTGTAGATATAGCTGCAGACCGCCTGGCCGAGATAATAGGCCTCCAGCGCCCAGACCGCTTCGCATCCCGCGAGCTCCGCCGGGCTGCGGCCCCAGCGGTTCTCGATTGCCGGCCCGCTGGCCAGCCCCTCGAGGCAGTTGCCGTGATAGGGGCAGATGCCGCGGGTCATCGGGTCGTCCGCGCGGCGGTTTACGGGTATGTGCCCGCACTCGGGGTGTATCATCCCGTGGTGCGGCTTCCCGTCAACTATTATGCCGACGCCAATGCCCGTCCCCACAGTTATGTACATACTGCAGGCGAGCCCCTGCGTGCAGCCCCAGGCCGCCTCGCCGAGGGCGGCGGCGTTCACGTCCGTGTCTATGCCCACGGGCACGCCGAGCTCCGTGCCGAGGACGCGCATTATAGGGTAGTTCCTCCAGCGAAGCTTGGGGGTTGTCGTTATGCTGCCGTAGGACTGCGAATCCCTGTCCAGGTCCAAAAGCCCGAAGCAGCCGACGCCGAGGGCGTCGATATCCTTCCCGCGGAAATATTCCAGTATCTGAGGCATACAGCGCGACGGCTCCGTGGTGGGTATGCTAACCTGCTCCACTATGCTGCCGTCCTCGCGCCCAACGGCGCACACCATTTTCGTGCCGCCTGCCTCCAGCGCTCCCAAATAAGCCACAAAATGTCCCCCCGCATCCTTTATTTATGCCGTTTTTCATGTCCACTCTATCGCAGCCGCAGGGGCGGCGCAATTCCGAAAAGGAAACTTATAAGTATGAACATGGCAGATTCTTTCCTTTTAATACTTGTTTTCTCCCTTTTAATACTATTATTCGAGTGCTGCGATCTGTCAAAATAATATAAACTCTACTCATTTAAGTATGAAAAGGATATATTTACGCTCGCCGTTCTTGTGTGCAACGGAAAATAATTGTATAATAATTGCAGAAATTGTTTGCCGCGCCGCTTTTTGAGCCGTCATCGCTCCATCCGGCGCGTCCGGGCGGGGGCGCTCCGCCCGCGCGGCGGCTTTGTTCAGCCGGCGCCGGCCGAGGGGAGTGGCCGGCTTTGACAGCGAAACCAAATCGCTATTTTTTGAACCTGCGGATATACCGGCGCACTTTCCTGGTATATCTTCTCATTGTCATGCTCCTCATCACGGGGGTTTTCGCCGCGCTGGCCATGCTGGCGCGCAACATGGGGCTGCGCTTTTTCTCTTCCGAGGCCAACAGCTCCTATATGCTGCTCGAGCAGCAGCTCACGCATGTCTCCAGCTCAATAGACGGCCTGTTTGTAAGGCTGTACGCGACCTCCTCTCTGCGGGAGGATTTTTTCCACTTTTTCAGCTCCACCCCAAGTGAATACACGGCCTACCGCCTTGAGAATCCGTACGCTGCGGAGAGCTATCTCGACGAGTGCTCCTCCCTTGTGTCGGAGACGGACTTCTGCATAACGCATATATTGTACGACAGCGGCGAGCGCATAGCCGACATGGAGTACAGCCGTGAAGGCTATTCGCGCTGGCGCTCCATAACCGCCGCCGAGGCGGAGGAGCTCACGAGCGGCAGCCTCACCGTGGTAAGGGAAGTAGAATCCGCCGGCAGCGTCACCTTCGTAATCGACCCGGCCGGGCTGGTGTATGACTACTACTGCACCGGCGGCGCGGCAGCCGCGGCGCTCGACGTGGGCGGCAAGCTCACCGTTGTAGGGGACACGGGCTGGCAGCAGGACGTGGACTGGCCGGGCCTCGTCTCAGAGGGCTCGCCGGAGCCGTATTTCACCCGCGAGGGCGGCGGGGTGTTCTATTCCGCGCACAGCTCCTCGCTTTTTGGCTACACGCTCGTCTCCGCCGCACCCTGGGGCGAATATATGAACATGCCGCTGCGCGCCGCGCTCATTATCGGCCTGGCCGTCGCGGCGGGCTTCGCGGTGGTCACCGTATTCTACGCGCGCAAGTTTTCAAAGGACTCCGTGTTCATACAGGAGATACTCCTGAGCATGTCCCGCGCCGAGTCCAGCGAATTTGTCCCGGTGGAGATAGGCTCCCGGCGCGACGAATACGCCATGATAGCCAGCAACCTCAACAGCCTGTATGAGCACCTGCAGGCGCTGATAGAGCAGCGCTATAAGCTGACAATCAGCCAGCAGCGTGCGGAAATACAGCGTCTGAGTGCCCAGCTCAACCCGCATTTCCTCTATAACACGCTCGAGAGCATCCGCCTGCGCGCCATGAAGGAGGGGGATGCGCACCTTGCGGAGGCGACTGGCTCGCTCGGTTCGCTCTACCGCAGCATAGTCAAGACCGAACCGGTCATAACCATAGGCAAGGAGCTTGAAATAGCCCGCAAATACCTGGACCTCATGTGCTTCCTCGACGAGGACAGCTTTATATACCACATCGACGTGCCGGAGGAGGCGCTCGCCATCCCCACGCCGAAAATATGGATGCAGCCCATAATAGAAAACTTCTTCAAGCACGACTTCCGGGATACCGATGAGCTGAAGGTAGTCGTGATATCCGGCTCCGAGCTCCAGGAGCCGGAAGCGGCGCCCTCCGCGGGGAGGGGCCGCGGCTTTGCGCTCGAGTTCATGAGCAATCTCGGGCATGTATCCGGCGAGGGCCTCGCGGAGCTGAACGCCGCTTTTGGCGGCCGCGGATCGGATCAGGAGCCCTCCGGCGGCATCGGGCTGCGAAGCGTGTGGTACCGTCTGCAGCTCTTTTACAGCGGCCGGGTAAGCATGAGCATAGAAAACAACGCCCCTTCGGGCGTCACGCTGCGTATCTGCATATATGAGGAGGTGACGGGGGAAAATGTACCGCCTGCTGATAGTTGACGACGAAAAGGACATCTGTGAAAACCTGAAATACCTGATAGACTGGGAGCGTTACGGTGTCGACTGCATCATGACGGCCAACACATACGAGTCCGCCATCGACATCGCCGTGGACTTCCAGCCGCACATGGCGCTCGTGGACATAAGCCTGAACGACGGCCACTGGGGCTATGAGCTGGTGGAGCACCTGCGCTCGGTCTGCCGCGGGACGGTCATATGCATGATAAGCGGCTACGACGACTTTTCCTTCGTCCAGCGCAGCATGAAAGCCGGCGCGAAGGACTATCTGCTCAAGCCCATCGACGTGCGCGAGCTCACGGAGTACCTTGAGCACACTATAGTGAACGACCTGCACGGCACCCTGCCGCAGGCGGACGTCCCCTCCGCGGAGATCGACCCCGTCCTCTGCCGTGAGTATTCGCAGTTTTCGAAGATAACGAACAAGATCATCCTCATAGTGAAGAGCAGCTACCGCAGCTCCCTCTCGCTGACGAGCATAGCCGAGATCTTCCACATGAGCAGCAAATATATCGGCCGCATCTTCCTCCGTGACACCGGGCTGAAGTTCTCCGAATACCTGATGGTCTACCGCATGCTCATGGCCCGCAACCTGATTGTTAACACCAAGGAAAAAATCTCCGCCATAGCCCTCAGCGTGGGCTATTCGCAGATCAACAACTTCTACGTCCACTTCAAGAGCTATTTCAACGTCTCCCCGAGCTCGCTCCGGCGCTATTCGAGCGCCGTCGGGCCGGACGCCCCGGAGGAGGAAGAGCCGTGAAAAAGCGCGCCGCCATTGCCATAGCCGCGGTGATCGTCCTTGCCGCCGCAGCGGCGGGCTGCTTTTTCCTGCTCGGGGACGGCGCGGAGCTACGGGAGGACGCGGCGGAGGACACCGTCGAGCTCGTCTATTACACCATAGGCGACCCGGACGAGGACCTTGAGCTCGTGAACGGCGCCATAAACGAGCTGCTCCTGGAGCGCTACGGCTTCACCATCGACTATCGGAAGGTAGGCTGGAACGAATATGAAAACCAGCTCACCGCGCTGATAAACACGCACTCCGGCTTCGACATAGCCTTCGCCTGGGCGCAGAACTACCAGTCCAACGCCGCTGCTGGTCATTTTCTCGATCTGACGGACATGTTGGACGGGCACAGCGCGCTGTACGGCGCCGTGGACGAGCGCTTCTGGCGCGGCGTGGCGGTGGACGGGCGGATTTACGGCGTGCCCACGAACAAGGAGCTGGCCACGCCGCTGCACTTCCTCTACTCAGCCGGGCTTGTGGAAAAATACGGCGTGGACATAGAAAAATACGGCTCCATAGCCTCGCTCGAGGGAGTGCTCGCGGAAATAGCGGCCAATGAGCCGGACTGCATTCCTTTGTTTTTCGACGCCTCACACGTCGGGCTGCTCGCCACGCTCGGCTATGAATATGCGGCCTATTCCGACCTGCCCCTCGTGGTGCGAACCTCTGACAGGAGCTGCGAGGTGCTCAGTGCATTCGAGCAGGCGGATGTGCTCGAAATGCTCAGGACGCTGCACCGCTATTATGAGCTCGGCTATATAAACGAGGACGCCGCCATACGCACAACGCTCTCACGCTTCAGCGACGAAGAGGTCTTCCTCCGAATGGCGAGCGGCGGGCCGGATTCCGCCGCCAGCTACAGCCAGACCTTCGGCTATCCCATAGTCGTCCACCAGGCCGGCGAGAGCATAGTCACCAGCGAATCCACCCAGGGCGGGATAATGGCCGTGAGCGCCTACACCGCCCACCCCGAGGAGTGCCTGACCTTCCTCGAGGCCCTTAATACGGATGCCGAACTGCGCAACCTGTTCAACTACGGCATAGAGGGAGTACACTACACGCTGACGGACAGCGGCCAGGTCCACACGATATCGGACGGCTATACGGGCGTTGAGTATACCCAGGGGAACTGGTTCATCCTCCGCACACGCGAGGGAGAGAGCCGAGACAAATGGGAAACCTACCGCGAATTCAACGACAGTGCACGCGAATCGCACCTGCTCGGCTTCATCCCCTCCTACGAGGGGCTGGAGGACGAGCGCGACGCCGTAGCCTCCGTTTACCAGCGTTACAGCGCTGCGCTTTTTACAGGCACGGTAGACCCGGACATATACGTCCCGCGCTTCCTCGAGGAACTGGAGGCCGCGGGGATAGAAGCTCTCCGCGCCGGCTTCCAGGAGCAGATTGACGCCTTTTTAGGTGCGGACAGGGAGGAGACAGCATAAATGAAAAGAAGGTTTGGCGACGGGCCGGTATCCCGCCTGCTCTCAGCGGTGTTTGACCTCGTGGTCATAAACGTACTCTGCATTGTCTGCTGCCTGCCGGTGTTCACGGCGGGGGCCTCGCTCTCCTCCGGCTTCCTGGCCGCGAGGGAGGTGCTGATAGACGGCGGCACGGGCGCGATGCGCGTGTTCTTTCGCGGCTTCAGGGAAAACTTCCGCCAGACCGCGCTGCTCACTCTCGGCTCGCTCGTGGTGCTGGCGGCGCTCTTCTGCGACTTTCTGCTGCTGCGGCTCTATTTTGAGGGCGCGCTCTATACCGTGCTGCTCATAGTGCTCGCCCTCATCACATTTTTCTTCATCGCGATACTGTCCTATGCCCTGCCGCTCATAACGCGCTATAGCAACACCCTGCGCGAGCACCTGCACAACGCATTGATACTCTGCATACTCTATCTGCCGCGCACCATACTCATGGTTTTCCTGAACGTCCTGCCGGTGCTGATGTTCCTGCTGCTGCCCTACGCCTTTGTGTACACGCTCGTGTTCTGGCTCATGCTCGGGGTGGGCGTGATACAGCTCATCGACGCCGTGCTGATGCGCGACGTGTTCGACAGGCTCGAGGGCGGGCGCATCAGGTCAAAGTGAATTCGCCGGAGAGCAGCGTCTCTCCCCCGTCGCAGACGAACCACTCAATTTTTCCCGGCGGCGTGACATACGCTTCGCCGTCCCACTGCCGGAGGGCCTCCGGCGGTATCGTGAGCTCCGTTTCCGCGCTCTCTCCGGCGCGGAGGCGGAGCTTTTTGTAGTCCGCGAGCTGCCGGGCGCGCGAGGTGGCTATCCCCTGCGCGCGGTGGATATAGAGCTGGGGCACCGCGGCTCCGTCCCTCGCTCCCGCATTGCGCACGGCGACGCGCACGCTTAAAGTGCATCCCGCCCCTCGCTCCACGGCCCCCTCCGGGGACGACTTTTTTTCAAGCTCAAAGCGCGTGTAGCTCAGCCCGCAGCCGAAGAAATAGCGCGGCTTTGCAGCGTCGTAGTAGCGCATCGCGGCGTACGAGTCCTTATAGTTATAATACACCGGGAGCTGCCCCGCGCTGTCCGGCAGCGAAACCGGAAGCCTGCCGGAGGGCTCCGCCCCGCCGCAAATTATCTGCGCTATGGCCTCGCCGCCCTCCGGCCCTGGGTAGAAGGCGTACAGCAGCGCGTCCGACAGCGCGTCTATCTCACCCATGGCGTATGGCCGGCCGGCGGTTATCACAGTGACCACCGGCTTCCCGGCGCGTTTGAGCGCTCTGAGCAGCTCAATCTGCCCGCCCGGAAGGCGCAGCGCAGCGGCGTCCACGCCCTCGCCGCAGTCCATCGTCACGCGCTCCTGCTCGCGGAGCGCGCCGTTCGCCTCAAACTCCCCGCCGTAAAAGCGGCTCGAGCTGCCGCCGAGGGCCGCGACAACCACATCGCAGCGCGCCGCGGCCTCCTCCGCCGCGAGCAGCGCGTCCCCGTCCGGCCCGTCGAACATGCCGCAGCCGCGGACGTACTCAACCGTCCCGCCCGCGCCCTGCACGATCCGCCCGAGCGCGGAGCGCAGCGTCTTTACCGCGCCGTGGCGCTGCGGCGGCGTGTAGTCGCCGAGCTGGGCGTAAATATCGTCCGCCGCCGGCCCGGCAAGCAGTATCCTCAGCCCCTTCGCGTCCATCGGCAGGACGCCGCCCGTATTTTTGAGCAGCACCGGCGTCTCCGCCGCGAGGCGGCCGGGCTCCGGGAATTTTTCGGCCGAGGCGTACACCTGATAGTGCGCGCTCTCCGGCACGAAGGGCTCGTCGAACAGCCCCCGGCGGAATTTGAGCAGCAGCACGCGGCGGACGGCCTCGTCTATCCGCTCCGTTTTCACGAGCCCGGCCTCCACCGCCTTTTCCAGCATGGAAAAGGCCGTGTCCCAAAGCCCGATGTCCACCCCGGCGTTCAGCGCAAGCGCCCCGGAGACGAGGCGCGAGCCCGTGACCGCGTCGAGCTGGTCTATCGCCCCGCCGTCGGACATCACGATGCCCGAAAATCCCAGCTCGCCGCGCAGGCATTCCGTCAGCAGGCGGCGGTTGGCGTGGCAGTATATGCCGTCTATCTCGTTATATGCTGCCATGACGCCAGCGGCCCCGGCCCTCACCGCCGCTTCGGCGGGCGGGAGGTGGATCTCCCTCAGCTCGCGCTCGCCTATGCGCGCCGCGCTGGCGTTCACGCCGCCGGTGGTCTCGCCCTGGGCGCAGAAGTGCTTCGCCACGACGTCCACGCCCTGGCAGGCGATGGCGCGCACGAGCGCATACGCCATGCGCGCGGCGAGCAGCGGGTCCTCGCCGAAGCACTCCTCGCTCCGGCCCCAGCGAGGGTCGCGCAGCACATCGAGGCAGGAGACGAGCGCGAGGTCCACGCCGAGCTCCGCGAGCTGCCTCGCGCTTACCCCGGCGGCCGAGGCGAGCAGCTCCTCGTCAAAGCAGGCGGCGGAGGCGAGGTTCACCGGCAGCAGGCAGCCGTCCAGCGCCTGATGCCCGTGTGGGCACTCCGTCACCATCAGCACGGGTATGCCCAGCCGGGAGCGCTCGATGACATAGCGCTGCACGGCGTTGCGCGCCGCGGGCGCGAGCGCCCCCTCCAGGCCGTTTGAAAAGTCCCGCTTCGACCAAGGGTCGGCGCGGTAGAGCCCGTACAGCGCGCCGAGGCCGGAATAGCGCTCCACCTCGGCCTTGAAGCCCTCGCCGGGGACGAATTCCCCGTCCCTCACCTCGTATTCCGCGAAGCCGTAGAGCCGCTGGTTGAGCTGGCCCACCTTTTCGCGCAGGGTCATGCGCCGCAGCAGGTCCTCGGCGCGCGCTTCGCATGGTGCTTTTGCATCACGGTAGAGTTCCATATCGGATACCTCCGAAAAGAAATTTCGGGGGAAGCGCAAACTTCCCCCGAACTGCGCGGGAAAGGGCCGCGCGCCTTATTCGCAGAGTATGGTGACTATCTCGAAGGGCTTGAAGGTCAGCGCGGCGCGGCCGCCGTCTATTTCAAGCTCCTCCTCCCGCTCCTCGAGCAGGTTGCACTTAAAGGCACGCTTCGTCCCCTCGGGGAGGCGCAGGGATGCCTTTGTCAGCGCGTCGTCGCACTCGTAAAGCCGCAGCACGGTGCCGCTGCCGTCCTCCGCCGCCTTCACGGTCTCGAGGACGATGTTGGCGGGCTCCGCGGAGGCGAAGGAATAGCTGAGCCCCTCCGCCGCTTCGGCGAGAGCGTACGCCGGCTGGTTGAGCTTATACCCCTCGCGCACGACGCCGCCCTCGCGCCAGCCGCCGCCGTGCGGCATGATGGCGTAGGTGAAATAGTGCTTCTCCACGTCCGCGTCCGGGTTCGGCTCTATGCCGGACTTTATCAGCGTCAGGCTGAGCACGCCGTTGGAGACGGAGTGGCCGTATTTGCAGTCGTTCAGCAGCGCGACGCCGTAGTGGCCCTCGGAGAAGTCCATCCACTTCTGGCCGCCGTACTCGAACCGCGCCTTGTCCCAGCTCGTGTTCTTGTGGACCTTGCGCTTCAGGCTGCCGAACTGGATGTCGAAGGTGGCCTCGTCGCTGTGCACCGCCACGGGGAACTCCACCTTCAGCAGGTGCTGGTGCAGCGTCCAGTCCACAACGGTCTCGAAGTCAATCCTGCGGCTGTCGGCATAGAAGCGCACGTCCTGCGCTACAGTCACGCCGGCAATCTCATATTCGAGGCGCAGCGTGGCGCGCACCGGGCCCATCTCCGTCCACTCGAGCTTGGTGAGGTTGTCCACGTCCCAGGATTTCTCGGTGTAATAGTCATCGATGTCCCAGTTGTCGTAGTATATCGGCTTGTCCTCGAACATGCGCAGCAGGTTGGCGCGCCGGCCGGGCTGCACCGTCTCGCGGTCGTACTCGAGGTCATAGATGGAGCTGAAATGCCCGTTTTCGTCCAGAGTGACGCGGTAGAAGGGCGTTGTGAGCGTATCCCCGTCGAGCCTGAAGGCAGACGGCGCCGCCTCGCCGGCGGAAACCGGCACAAGTGACTTGTAGCCCTTCGGCGGCAGGCCGCGGACGTAGGCCACGGCGCCCTCCGCCGTGCGCTGCACGGGGAAGGTGCGCCCCTCGTCGTCCGCGAGCGCGGCGCAGTCCACGCCCTCAAGCCGCACTATGTCGTCCCGCTCGAAGCCGAGCGTGTTGAAAACGGCTATGGCTCCGCCCTTGCCGGCAAGGGCGCGCAGCCGCTCGCGCAGCAGCGAGCCGGCCTTTTCGGCGAGCTCGGCGTACTCCCTGCGCGTAACCTCGTACACCTCGTGTATCGAGCTGCCCGGCAGGATGTCGTGGAACTGGTTGAGGAGGACGGTTTTCCACATGCCGTCTATCTCCTGCGCAGGGTATGCGAGGGCGTCCTGCGCCATGACGGAGGCGAGCTCGAGGTCCATGAGCAGCAACTCGCTCTTGCGGTTGGAGCGCTTGTTGCGCGCCATTGATGTCAGCGTCCCGCGGTGGTACTCGAAATAGAGCTCGCCCTCCCAGGTGTCGAGCCTCGGGTTGTCCTTCACCCGCGCTTCGAGCTCCCTGAAATACTTCCCGGCGAACTCCTGGCGCACGCGCGGTATGCCCTTCACGCCGCGCTCCATGCGCCGCGCAACCTCGAGCATCTCCCTGGTCGGGCCGCCGCCGCCGTCCCCGTGGCCGAAGGCTACGAGGATGTCGTTGTTGATCTCCTTGTTCTGATATCTCTCCCAGCCGCCCATTATGGCGTCCGGGTGGAGCAGGCCGTTATAGGTGGTGAAGAAGTTCTTCTTCACGTCCTGCCCTATGCCGGCGGTGGTTATCAGGTGAGTGAGCACCTCGCTGCCGTCTATTCCGCGCCAGATGAAGGTGTCGTTCGGTATCTTGTCTATCTGGTTCCAGGCGAGCTTGGTGGTCATGAAATAGTCTATGCCGCTGCGCTTCATGATCTGCGGCAGCGCGCCGGAATAGCCGAAAACGTCCGGCAGCCAGAGTATGCGGCAATCCACGCCGAACTCCTCTTTGAAAAAGCGCTTGCCGTGCACGAACTGGCGCACAAGGGATTCGCCGGAGGTCAGGTTGGTGTCCGACTCCAGCCACATGCCGCCTTCCGGCTCCCAGTGCCCCTCCGCCACGCGCGCCTTCACGCGCTCATACACCTCCGGATAGCGCTGGCGCAGGAAGTCGTACAGCACGCACTGGCTGGACATGAAGCGGTATTCAGGGTACTCGTCCATGAGCTTGAGCACAGTGGCGAAGCTTCGCGCCACCTTCTCGCGCGTCTGGGCAACGGTCCACCACCAGGCCACGTCGATGTGCGTATGGCCGATGCAGGTGGCGACCACGTCGTCGTGCCCGCCCATGGCCTTATAGAGCCGCTCCTCGAGCAGGGCGCGCGCGGCGGCAACGCCGGAATAGTACTCCGCGGAGTACGGCCTGCGCAGGTCGAGCAGGTTCACCGCGTCGTTCAGCACGGTCTGGATATCGAGCCGGGTCTTGTCGTCCTCGTCCATGCGGGAGAAGGCCCAGAGCGGCACCTGCAGGTCGTAATAGAGCCCGTCCACCTCCTCGTCGAGCCAGTAGAGCTCCACGATGAGGTTGAATTCGCTGTACAGCGTGCCGGTGTAGGCCTGCAGGTCTATACGGAAGGTCTCCCCTCCCCGGGCGCGCTCAAGCAGACGCACCTCCCGGTGGTTCATGTCGAGGCCCTGCGTGACCTCCCCGTCCACGAAGAGGAGGAACTGCGGGTTTTTCCCGTCGTCGTACTCGTCAATCTGTGTGCGGATATTCATCCACACGCTCCTGCCGGCGAAGCTCTCCGGCACCGTCAGGTCGGCGCGGAACCAGTAGTGCTCGTCCGGCCCGTACCAGTGCATTGAGGAGCAGTCGAAGTGCTCAAAGGGCGCGGCGGCGGCGTCCGCCTCCTCGGGGCGGAAGAAAAGGCCTTTTTTATAGCTCCAGCAGCCCATGGCGGAGCGGTCGCGTATGCGCTCACGGCGCAGCTCGTCGCATATAACCTGAATGCGCTTATCTATGAAGTACATCTGGTCCTCCTCAGAGACTGTTTTCCCTTATATAGGCAAGCAGGTCGTCCACCGTTGTGAAGGCGAGGCCCGTAACGGTGTCGGCGCAGCCGTAGTAAATGGCGATGCGGCCGGTGTCCGCGTCGGCGAGAGCGGCGCAGGGGAAGGTGACGTTCGGCACGTCGCCCACGCACTCGTAGAGCTCATAGGGCGCGAGGATATAGTCCGCGCCGCGGCAGAGCACCTTCCACGGCTCGTCCCTGTCCAGCAGGGCGGCGCCCATGCGGTAGACAAAGCCGTTGCAGGTGGTGATGACGCCGTGATAGATGAGCAGCCAGCCCTCGTCCGTTTCGATGGGGATCGGCCCGGCGCCGATTTTCGTGCTCTGCCAGGCGGAGCGGTCGCCGGGGACGGTGCTCATGACGTGCCTGTGCATGCCCCAGAACTTCATGTCCGGGCTGCGGCTTATGAAAATGTCGCCGAAGGGGGTGTGCCCCGTGTCGCTCGGGCGGCTGAGCATGGCATATAGCCCGTCGATCTTCCTCGGGAAAAGGACGCCGTTGCGGTTATAGGGCAGGAAGGCGTTCTCAAGCTGGTGGAACGTGCGGAAATCCTCCGTCCAGCCCACACCGATGGTCGGGCCGTGGTAGCCGTTGCACCAGGTTATGTAGTACTTCCCGTCCAGCAGGCATACGCGCGGGTCGTAACGGTACTCGCGCACGAGTATCTCCTCGTCCTCGCCGGTGAAGGAGATGGGCTCGTCGTCGATGCGCCAGTGGACGCCGTCCTCGCTGAAGCCGGCAAAGAGGTCCATGCTCACAGAACGGCTGTCGCAGCGGAACAGCCCGGCGAAGCCGCCGTTGAACGGCACAACCGCGCTGTTGAACACGCTGTTGCTCCTCCGGTTGCCGTCGCGGCCGATAATCGGGTTGCCGCTGTAGCGCCACACCGGCATCTTATAGCCGGCTGGCCTGTCCTCCCAGGGCATATTGGGCAGGGAGGCGCCCAGTATCTTGGTCATGATGATACCTGCCTTTACAGTCTTGTAGGGGCTGCCGCGTTTTTTAGGCGCAGCAGCCCCTTTTTTCAGTAGTTCAGGGGATTATTTCCCTATTTTTCTGCCTCTCAGCCGTTGGAAGCCATGAAGGCATCGATCTGGACCTGGGCCTCGGTCATCAGCTCATCAAAGCCGGCCGCGCGGAGCTCTTCCATCATCTGGGGAACGCCGGTGGCAGGATCCATGGTGCCGGTGAGCAGCTCGGACTTGTAGCGCTGCCAGATCTCCATGCAGGAGCTCAGCTCGTTGCTCAGGCTGCTGGTGTCGAACACGAAGCCGAGCAGCGGGGAGACGACGGCGGCCTCGTTCAGAGCGGCAACTTCGTCGTACTGGTTGTAATCGGTGTCGTCCAGCATGGTGACGTTGAAGAAGGAGCCCTGGGTGTAGCCGGCCATCGGCCAGTCGTTGTTCAGCTTGTGGACGCGCTGGGTGCCGTCCTCGGCCTCAACATACTCGAAGTTCTCGCCCTCAAGGCCGTAGTACAGGGCGTCGCGGACGTAGGAGTCGGTGTTCACGAGCTCAAGGAGCTGCAGGGCCTTGTCGGGGTGGGCGCTGGAGGCGGAGATGCAGCTGACGGAGCCCTGCACGGTGTCGTTGGACAGATAGGTGTTGCCCCACTGCACAGCGGTGGCGTCAACGCCCATGTTCGGGGCCCAGGTGGTAACGGCGGCGTACGGCCAGCCCTGGGCCACATAGCAGGTGCGGTACTGCGGAGCCTCGGCGAGGGTGGCGGCGTCGGCGTTGATTATGCCGGCCTCGTACCACTCGTGGAGGGTGGTGAGCATGCTCATGACATCTTCCTGCTCGAAGACAGAGACTACGGTGGCGGTCTCATCGTTGTAGTTCACGCCGATGGGAGGCAGGCCGGTGCCCATGGCATCGTAGTCCATGGTAACGGCGGAGAGGCCGTCGCGGTGCAGGATGAACGGAGTGACGTTCTCGCCGTCCTTGATGGCGGTGAGGAGGTCGGTCAGGGACTCAAGGGTGTTGAGGGACTCGTAGTTGGGGTCGTACTTCTCGGCCAGGGCCTTATCCCAGACGAAGTACTGGGTGACGGAGACATCCTTCAGAGTGGGGACGCCGTAGATCTTGCCGTCGATGGAGACAGCGCGCCAGTAATCCTCGTCGACCAGGCTGTAGAGGTCGGGGGTGACGCTCTGCACGAGGTCGGTGATGTCGGCAAAGGCGCCGATCTTAACGTCGGAGCTGAAGGTGCCGAGGTTGGTGAATATGATGTCGTAGGGCTCGTTGGTGCTGACGATGGTGCTGCGGCGGGGATCCCAGTCGCCCCAGCCAACGACATTTACGTTCAGGTGAACGCCGATCTTCTCCTCGAGATAGGCGTCAAGGTTGGCCTTCCAGGCATCGTAGTTGTCGGGCATGCCGTTGCCGACCATGTACCAGGTGAGCTCAACGATCTCACCGTCGGTGGACTCCCCGCCGGTCGTCGCGCCGGGGTCGGCGGACTCGGCAGTGGGCTCTTCGCCGCAGCCGGCCACGAGGACCATCAGCATGAGGGCCGAGAGGAGCAGTGCAAGAATTCTTTTCTTCATATTGACCTCCAATTTTTTATTTCAGGGCCCGCGTGGCGGGCCCCTTAATACGATAGGATCAGCCTTTCACCGCCCCGACCGTAAGGCCGGAGATGAAGTACTTCTGGAAGAACGGATACACACACGCGATCGGCACCGCGATTATTATCGCTATTGCCATTCGCACGGACTCCGTCGGCATCGCCAGGCGGTAATCCTGCAGGGACATGCCGGCCGTCGGGTTCTTTGTCAGGAACTCCATGTTCTTCTGCAGCTGGTTCAGCAGGGCCTGCAGAGAGAGCAGGTTGTCGTCGCTGATATACAGGGAGGACTGGAACCAGTCGTTCCAGTAGCCGAAAGCGAGGAACAGGCCGATGGTGGCGAGCAGGGGCTTGGATATGGGCACCACTATGCGCGCGAATATCGTCAGCTGCGAGGCACCGTCGATCTTCGCCGACTCGATAACCGCGTCCGGTATGTTGGTGCGGAAATAGGTGCGGCAGATCGTGACGTTGAACGAGGAGACGCACAGCGGCAAAATCAGTGACCATATTGTATCGCGCAAATTGAGCATCTGCGCTATGACAACGTAGCTCGCAACCATGCCGCCGCTGAATATCATCGGGATGAACACGATGGTGGAGAACAGGCCGTTCAGCTTGTAGCCCGGGCGGGAGAGGACATATCCCATGGTGGTGGTGAGCAGGACACCGATCGCGGTGCCCACCACGGTGACCTCCACGGAGATCCACAGCGCCTGGAGTATCATCGCCCGCTCGCCCCAGAGGAAGGAGTAGGCGCTGGCACTCAGCATGTCGGGAATGATCTGATAGCCGTTCTGCGCTATGCTCTGCTCATCGGTGATGGATATTATGAATATCAGCACGATGGGCAGGACGCACATCAGCGACAGGATGATGAATATGACGTTGAAAGCCGCATTGGTACCGGGCTTGATCCGGTTGAGGACGCTGGGAGCATTTTTCTTACTCATGTTCTCCCCCTCCTCAGATAATGGCGCTCTGGCGGTCGACCTTGCGCACTATCGCGTTCGCCACCAGTATGGTGATGCAGCCCACCACCGACTGGAAGAAGCCGGCGGCCGCGGTGCGCCCGATCGGCACGTTAGGCGTCAGCAGCATGTTGTAAATGTACACGTCGAAGGTCATTGTGGCCTGGTACAGGGAGTTCGTTACGCCCCTCGGTATCTGATAGAACAGGCCGAAGTCCGTGCTGAATATCCTGCCGACGCTGAGGATGAACATCATGATGATGACCGGCTTCAGGGCGGGCAGCGTAATATGTATCGCCTGCTGGAACTTGCTCGCGCCGTCGAGCGCGCCGGCCTCATACAGCGAGGTGTCTATGCCGCTGATGCTGGCCAGGTAGACAACCATGTTGTAGCCCATGGTCTTCCACACCTGCATGAACACAAGTATGGCCGGCCAGTATTTCGCTTCCGTATACCAGTTTATCGGCTCTTTGCCGAAGGCCTCAAGCACGGAGTTGAGAAGGCCCTTGTCATAGCTCAGGAAGGCGAAGACGAAGTAGCTTACCACGACCCAGGACATGAAGTGCGGCATGAACATCATGGTCTGGTAGGTCTTGGACTTGCGCTTGCTGTAGAGCTGGTTTATCAGTATCGCCAACGATACGGGGATGACGATGTTGAGAATGATAAACACGATGTTGTACAGCAGGGTGTTGCGGAGGACAATGCCGAACTGGCTGGACTTGACGAAGAACTCAAAGTTCCCGAATGCGGTCCAGTCACTGTGGAGCAGGTTGTAGATGAAGCCTTTAGTGGCGTCAACTATCCTGTAATCCTTAAAGGCCAGGATCAGGCCGAACATGGGCAGATAGCAGAAAATGATGTACCATACCGTTGTCGGCACGGCAAGCAGCGTCAGCTCTATGTCGTCGCGGAGCGAGCTGCCCCTCCTCTTCTTCAGATGTTTCTGCCCGCTTGTCTGCTCAATAGCGTTGGCAGATTTCACATAGCGTCCCACCTTCCATATTTATTCCACCTCTCCAAAAAGGCATGCTCAGGATTATCTATTATTATAAACGAACGGCCACCCCCGGAAAAGTCTGTAAGGGCCATATGATAGTATGGAAACGCCACCTCCCGGTTCCAAAAATTGCTTCCAGCTCCTGCCAGGCACGCGAAACGGCGGGCGGGGAAAGTTCCCCGCCCGCCGTGAAAACGGACGTACCTGTTTATGCGAAGAAGCCCGCCGCGGCCTCCGCGAGCGCGGCGTTGGATGCCTCCGCGGCGGCCATGCTGCCCGCGCGGGAGGAGAGATAGACCTTTATCTTCGGCTCGGTGCCGCTGGGGCGGATTATGACCTTGGCGCCGTCCATCCGGTACTCGAGCACGTTGCTGCGCGGCAGCGGGAGGATTACCCCCTCGCCCGTGCCGTAGTCCGTGCGGCCGGTCACGGCCCTGCCGGCGATTTCCGCCGGGGGCGCGTCGCGCAGGGAGTCCATCACGGCGGCCATGCGCTCCATGCCGCCCTCGCCCTCGAAGGCGAAGCTCTTCACGCCGCAGCAGGTGTAGCCGTGCTTTTCATACAGCGCGCGCATCGCGTCCGCGAGGGTCATGCCCTGCTTTTTGTACCACGCGGCCATCTCGCAGCAGAGCATCGAGGCGTTCACCGCGTCCTTGTCGCGGACATGCGTGCCGGAAAGGTAGCCGTAGCTCTCCTCGAACCCGAACAGGAAGCGCTCGCCGTGCCCCTCGGCTTCGAGCAGGCCGATCTGCTCGCCGATGAACTTGAACCCGGTGAGCACCCGGCGGAGCTCGACGCCGTATTCCGCGGCAACGGAGTCCGCCATGTCGGTGGAAACGATAGTCGTCACCGCGACGGGGTTTTCCGGCATGGAGCCCAGCTCTATACGCCTGCGGCAGATGTAGTCGAGCAGCAGCACGCCCATCTCGTTCCCGGTGAGGAGGCGGTATCCGTCCCCCTCCGGCACGGCGGCGCCCATGCGGTCGCAGTCCGGGTCCGTGCCGAGCAGCAAATCCGGGCGCAGCTTTTCGCTGAGGGCCAGGCCAAGCCGCATGGCCTCGCGCTCCTCGGGGTTGGGGTACGGGCAGGTGGGGAAATGCCCGTCCGGCTCCTCCTGCTCAGGCACCACGGTGACGTCCTTAACGCCGATGCGGGAGAGTATTTTGCTCACGCACTCGAGCCCGGAGCCGTTCAGCGGGGTGTACACCACGCTCAGGTCCTCCGCCCCGCCGGAGAGGCTGAGGCCCTGCACCGCGTCGAGGAAATCGTCGAGGCACTTGTCGGATATGTACCTTATCAGGCCGGCGGCGACGCCCTCGTCGAAGTCCGCCGTCTTTACGCCGTCGAAGGGGTCTGTGCCGTCTATGGCGGACTGCACCCGCGCGGCGGCCTCGAGCGTTATCTGCCCGCCGTCCGGCCCGTAGACCTTGTAGCCGTTGTACTTCGCGGGATTGTGGCTGGCCGTGACGCAGATCCCCGCGCCGCAGCCGAAATAGCGCACCGCCCAGCTCAGCGCAGGCGTGGGCTCGAGCCGCGGATAGAGATAGGCCGTTATGCCGTTCGCCGCGAGCACCCTCGCGGCCTCGCGCGCGAAGAGGTCGCTCTTTATGCGGCTGTCATGGGCTATGGCCACCGAGCGCGTCCCTCCCGAGGCGGCGAGCCACTCGCAGAGCCCCTGCGTGGCGCGGCGAACGGTGTATATGTTCATCCTGTTCGTCCCCGCGCCGAGGACGCCGCGCAGCCCTCCGGTGCCGAAGGCGAGGTCGCGGTAAAACCGGTCGGAGACCTCCTCCCCGTCGGGGTCGAGGCCGCGCAGCTCCTCGATAAGATCCGGGTCATCGACCGCGCGCTCAAGCCAGCGGCCGTATTCAGCTTTTGTATCCATTTTCAGGCTCCCCCTTCCGTTATTCACACTTTCTGTCCAGCGTCCTGCCGAATTCCGCTATGATGCCCGCGGTTTTCTCCGCAACGGCCGCGCCCTCGTCGGGCCCGTCGCTGTCCGCCATGTCGCACCAGAAGCACATCATGGCCCCGGCGGCCTCTATCCTCCCCTCGCAGTTGTTAAAATGATCGGGCTCAAAGTCTGCGGCCCTGGCCGCGCCATCGGGCCACTCGTTCTTGCCGAGCACCCAATAATAGGTGGAATCGGCGTTGATGAGCCTGAAGCCCTTTGCGGCCAGATACCCCGCCGAGGCGAGACGGTAGCCCTCCCAGCCGTGCGTCCAGTAGCAGATCTCCACCTCGCGGTCGAAGCCCACGCCCTCGTCGTCCTCGTTGTAGAACACGCCGTCGTTGAAGCAGCGAGGTATCAGCCCGTGGGACTTTATCATGGCGGCGGCAGCGTTGAAGAAGGGGACGAAGTGCTCTTTGTACATGCCGTTCATGTAAATCATCTCATAGCCCATGCGGTGCTCGCCGAGGTCGTTTGCGAACTCGTCTGCGCAGAAATTGAAATACCTGCATCCGCGGGAGGCGAAATACACGGCGTACTTTTCGAGCAGCGCGAGGGCGAAATCGCGCCCCTCGGCCCGGGTGATGTCCACAGAGCCCCTCGAACCCGGGTAGCGCAGATGCTCCGCGTCCGGCTGCATGAGGACTGCGCCGAGGTGCCCCGGCGCGCCCATCGCGGGCACGATCTCCACGCCCTTTTCCGCGGCGTAAGCGATCAGGGCGTCCATCTCCGGCTCGGTGAGGTACTTGTCCGTCCCGTCCGGGTTGTTTCCCTCCTCGCCGAAGCCGTCGCCCGGCGCGCCGGCGAGGTCGTATGTCCGCTGCGGCGTCACGACGCGCATGTCGTCCAGCGCGAAACGCAGGCCCTGGTGGTCGGAGAAATATAGCTCCAGCTGCCCGAAGCCGGCCGCGGCGGCGTTGTCGATTATCTTCCTGAGGTTCTCTGTGCTGTAATACTTCCTGCCCGCGTCGAGGTGCACGACGCGGTATGCGCAGCGTTTCATATGCCATACCCCCAGCAATTCTTTGGGCCGGAAGGCCCCTTAAGAGCGATAATATACTAACCGCTCAGCGCTGTCAACCGGATAATGCCCGCCCGGCGCGGCTTTGCATGCGCGCGGCGCGCGGTTGACTTTTGCTGGGACGGCCTATATAATTTCAGTGATTGTGAAGAGGGGGCTTTTTCGTGCTTGAAAGGAGCGCGGCGTTCGCGCGCGCATTTGTAAAATGGCTCGCCGTGGCCGCAGTGACCGGCGCGGCCGGCGGCCTGGTGGGCTCGGCATTCTATCTCAGCGTGGCGAAGGCCACGGAGCTGCGAGATGGCGCCCCTTACCTGCTGTATTTCCTGCCCCTCGCGGGGCTGGCTATAGCCTTTTTCTACCGCGCCACGCACATGGAAAGCGAGGGTACGAGCGCCGTGATAGGCTCGATACGCTCCGGCGAGGGCGTGCCGCTCGTACTTGTGCCGGTAATTTTCATCTCCACCGCGCTCACGCACCTCTGCGGCGGCAGCGCCGGGCGCGAGGGCGCGGCGCTGCAGATCGGCGGCGGGGTCGGCTTCGCCGCGGGGCGGCTCTTCCGGCTTGACGAAAAGGAGCTCCGAATGGCCACGCTCTGCGGTATGAGCGCGCTCTTTTCCGCCCTGTTCGGCACACCGCTCACCGCCGCGGTCTTCGCGCTCGAGGTCGTCAGTGTGGGGCAGCTCTACTACTCCGGGCTCGTGCCCTGCCTCGCCTCGGCCCTCACGGCTTACGGGATCACGGGCCTATTCGGCATTGCGCCGACGCGCTTTTCCATCCCCTTTGTCGCGCTCAGCGCGGACGGGCTGTGGCGCGTGGCGGTGCTCGCCGTGCTCTGCGCCCTCGTGAGCATACTTTTCTGTGTCACCATGCACAAAAGCGCCCATTTCGCGGAAAAATACATCCCGAACGCCTATCTCCGCGCCGCTGCCGGCGGCGTTATAATAATCGCGCTGACGCTGCTCCTCGGCACAACCGACTATAACGGTGCCGGCGTCGGCGTGATCACCGCCGCGCTCGAGCGCGGCGAGGCAAGGCCGGAGGCCTTCCTCCTAAAGCTGGTTTTCACGGCCGTGACCCTCGCAAGCGGCTACCGCGGCGGCGAGGTCGTGCCGGCCTTTTTCATCGGCTCCACCTTCGGCTGCGCCGCCGGGGCGCTCCTGGGGCTGGACCCGGGCTTCGCCGCGGGGATAGGGCTCGTGGCCGTGTTCTGCGGCGCGGTGAACTGTCCCGTCGCCTCCATGTTCCTCTCCGTGGAGCTCTTCGGCAGCGGGGAGATACTGTACTTCGCCCTCGCCTGCTGCGTCTCGTACATGCTCTCGGGCTACACGGGGCTCTACAGCAGCCAGAAGATAATGTACTCAAAGCTCCGCCCGGAGTTCATAGACATAAACGCAAAATAAAGGGGTTATACGGATATGGGCATTTTCAACACCGTCCTCACCTCCGCCGCGGGCGGCGCGGGGTCCGGCCTGTTCGGCGGGCTGCTCACGATTTCGATCGGCGGCGTCTCGCTGATGACGCTGCTCTCCGCGCTCATCGTGTTCGTAATCTGCTTTGTGGCGATGCGCCTCATCACGCGCCTCGCCTCCAGGGCCCTCGCTAAGAGCCGGCTCGAGGGCGCGCTGAGGAACTTCGTCCTCTCCTGCGTAAAGGCCGCGCTCTGGCTGCTCACCGCCGTGATCGTGGCGGACAAGCTCGGCATACCCTCGGCCTCACTGGTCGCGCTCGTCTCCGTGGCCGGGCTCGCGCTCTCCCTCTCGCTGCAGGACACGCTGAAGAACGTCTTTTCCGGCTTCACCATCCTCTTCACGCGCCCATTTTCCTCCGGCGACTATGTGGAGATAGGCGCGACGGCCGGCACCGTGGCCGCCATCGGGCTCTTCTATACCACTCTCATGACGGCCGACGGCAAGGAGATAAGCATACCCAACTCCGAGGTCTGCTCCTCCCGCGTAACGGACTACACGCGCGAGCCGGAGCGGCGCGTCGAGCTCGGGTTCGACGTCGGCTACGACTGCGCCGCGGAGGAGGTCCGCGCCGCGCTGCTCGCCGCCGCGGCGGCGGACGGCCGCGCGCTCGCCGGCGAGGGGAAGGACCCCTCCGTCGTCCTCTCGGAGTACAAATCCAGCAGCATACGCTACCTGCTGCGCTTCTGGGTGCGCAATTCCGACTACTGGGACGCCTATTACGCCGTGAACGAGTCCGCGCGGGAATACCTCGCCAAAGCGGGGCTCGGCATGGCCTACGACCGGCTGGACGTGAAGCTCATACAGAAATGACCGCGCCGCGAGAGCGGCCGTGGAATTCGGAGGCGAAGCGGCATGAACACCGGCTCTTTCCTCTTCCGCGAGGAGACGATGGAAACCATCTCGCGCATATTTTCCCGCTCGCTCGGCGAGGGGGACGTCACCGCGGCGCGGCTGCTCGACGGGGGCATGTTCAACACCACCTATCTCGTCGGCTGCGGCTCGCCGGAGCGGCTCTTCGTGCTCCGGCTCGGCCCGGTGGAGCGGCAGCGGCTCCTCGGCTTTGAGGGAAATCTGATGCGCGCGGAGGAGTATGTCTGCTCCGTCTGCCGCGCCGCCGCTCTGCCCTGTTCGGAGGTGCTCGCGGTGGACACCTCGCGCACGCTCGTGGACCGGGACTATATGATAGTCTCCTACATCCCCTCCGTACCCATGTGCAGCGCGCCGCTCACCCGGGAGGAAAAGCACGCGCTGTATCTCGAGCTCGGCGGCTTCCTGCGCCGGCTTCACTCGGTCGAGGGGACGCGCTTCGGCTTTGTTTCCCGCCTGCTCGAGGGGGTGGGCTTTGAGAGCTGGAGCGGCGCGCTGTATTTCGAGATATCCGACTTCACCGCCCGGCTCGAGGCGGCCGGCGGCCTGACAGCGGAAGAGGGGGAGCGCGTCCGCGCGGCGTTTGCCGGGAACGCGGAGCTATTCGATGAAATCACCGCGCCCCGGCTGCTGCACACGGACATGTGGGAGGGGAACGTCCTGCTCGGGCGCGAAACCCACTCCATCCTCGCCGTGATCGACGGCGACAGGGCCGTGTTCGGCGACCCGGATTTCGAGTTCGCCAGCCCCTGGGGCTCAGTGCCGCCGCTGAGGGAGGGCTACGGCTTCGAGCCGGTCACGGACGCGCACCGCGAGCGCCGTATGCGGCTCTACCTCGCCTTCTACCTTGCGCTGGAGGCCCACGTGGGGCTCTCCGAGTACAACAACCCGGACCTGTTCCGCGACCGCCGGCGGCAGCTCTTCGAGGTGCTCGATTCGCTGTGAAAATCCGCAGCCGGCCGGTCAAAGCGGCAGAAATATGAAATCAATTGCCTGTAAGACCTGCTAATAAAAGTCAAGTAGAAATTTCAAGGTAGTGCAGTGCGCAAAAAGGCCGCAGCAGAGCAGGCCGCTTCGCATATCAAAAATGAAATGGCAGCCAACCAATGTTTTATGGCAAGGTCAGGCGATGTGTTCCAACGCTTCGAGATAGGCTTTCACAGTGGCATAGTAGATCCGCAGGAACTTGTTGGCTGAGGCCATCATGTAGAC
>DVGA01000029.1 GCA_018712985.1 Candidatus Scatomorpha intestinavium | reverse complement strand
TCGCGCCCGGTCTCGTTCGTTAGCTTTTCCCGCGCCTGCAGGACTTTGTAGGCCGTGTCGCGCATCGAGCGCGAGACGCGCACGGAGCTGTTGTCGCGCAGGTAGCGCCGGATTTCACCTGCTATCATCGGCACGCCGTAGGTGGAAAAACGGACGTTCTGCGCCGGGTCGAAGTTGTCGATGGCCTTTATCAGGCCGATGCAGCCGACCTGGAAGAGGTCGTCCACATTTTCCCCCCGGCCGGAGAACTTCTGTATCACGGAGAGCACGAGCCGGAGATTGCCGCTTATCAGTTCCTCGCGCGCGGACTGGTCGCCGGAGCGTGCGCGCCGGAGGAGCGCCTGGGTCTCTTCGTTCTTCAAAACGGGCAGCTTTGCGGTGTTTACACCGCATATCTCTACTTTTCCCTGCAAAGGCAAAGCCCCTTTCACGGAAGGTGGAGATATTTTTTCCCGGAAATGGACTTTTGATGCAGACAGCGCGGAATATGGCGGGCGGAAGGCGGCAAAAAGGCGCGTATGGAGCGGGAAAAAGGGCAAACACCGTCGATTCGTGCGAAAACCGCTTGAAATACGCGAAAGTTGTGATATCATATCCAGGTCTGAAATCAACGGGAGGAGCGTCATGAGACGATGCGGAAATGCTCAAATATATATATATAATGCTCCTGCTGCTTGCGCTCTCGGGCTGCGCGGCGGCGCCTGAGGCCGGGCAGGCGGAGATAACGCGGATCGAGCCCGACGGGACCGCGCTGGCATATGCGGAGATGCTTGGCGGGGAGAATATCATAGCCGCGGAGTATTCAGTCCCTGGGACGAAGAGCCTGACGGTGGAAATCCAGCGCCACGACGGGGACGGGTGGAGCGCGAGCGCGCGCTCAGTGGAGTTCCCGAACATATCCGACGAGGGCGTACTGCTGCTCAGCTTCGACAGCCTTGCCGGGGGCTTCGGCGCGGCCGTTTTGCAGCCGGACGGCATAGAGCAGGTGCTGCAGAGCGCCGCCGAGGCGGAGGAGGCCCCGCCGACGGAGTACTACGGCATTGCGTTCATGCCGGAGTCGGAGCCGCTGAACGGCGGGGAGGACACGGCGGCGATGCAGTACTACGTGGGCCCGGAGGGGGAGATCCTCGCGGACATAGAGGACTACGCGCGGCCGGAGAGCCTGGGCGGATATGAGGCCGTCTATGCGCTCGTGGTCAGATTCGAATAGAGAGCAAAAAATGCCGGGCGGTGTAAGCCGCCCGGCATTTGCGCCGTTTCAGGATATGGAAGCGCCGAGGGCGCGGGCCTCGTCAAGCTCCTTTTTTCCGCTGATGTCGCCAGGGTCCCAGTTGCCGCCGCAGAGCACGTGGCCGAGGTTTTTCCAGCGGAGGTGCTCCGTGAGGTGGTCGTAATAGGTGAGGACATCGGCGAAATCGCTGCCCTCGGCGGACATGAGCAGGGCGGAGGCCCGGCCGTGCCCGCGCAGGAGGTTTTCGCCGCCCTCCTCGAGGGCGAAGAGGCGGTCCACCGCCGTGCGGAGCTGCCCGCTCAGGTTCCAGTAGTAGAGCGGCGAGGCGAGGACGAGCACGTCGCAGTCGCGGACGGCGGGATATATCCTATCCATGCCGTCGTGCTGGACGCAGGGGCAGTCCCTGCCGCTGTGGCCGCCGCCGCAGCCGAGGCAGCCGTGGATTTCCAGGCTGCCGAGGTGGAAAACCTCGACGCTGTTGCCCGCGCTCTCCGCGCCACCGGCAAAGGCGGAGACGAGGGCGGAGGTGTTGCCGTTTTTGCGGGGACTGCCGTTCAGTATTACGATTTTCTTGCCCATTTTTGCGCCTCCGTTCAGATCTTGTCAGCGAGGGCGGCGGCGCGGCTGACGCCGTCGGTCTTGCCGATGTCGCCCGCGGCGAGGACGCCGGGGACGAGCACCTCGCCCACCATGTTCCACTTCATCAGGGCGGCGGAGCGCTCGATGGGGACGCGCACGCCGTCGAGCACGGTCATGTCCTCCTCCTCGCAGCAGGCCATGACGGCGCACTCCTTGCCGGCGATCTCCTTGCCCGCGACACAGAAGGAGTACAGCTTGTCGATGACGGCCTTTATCTGCGCGGGGATGGAGTACCAGTAGACCGGGGTGGAGAACACGACGGCGTCGGCCTCGAGGATGGCGGGGGCGATGGTGTTGAAGTCGTCGTCGAAGGTGCATGCCCTGCCGGTGGAGAAGCAGGTCTCGCAGGCGTGGCAGCCGCCGACGTTCTTCATCGCGGCGTCGAAGCGCGTCACCGTGTGGCCCTTGGCCTCCGCGGCGGCGATGAACGCCTCGGTCATGGCGAAGCTGTTGCCGTTTTTGCGGGGGCTGCCTGTTATTACTACTATTTTCTTGTTCATTGCCGTATGTC
The DNA here is from genome assembly GCA_018712985.1 of Candidatus Scatomorpha intestinavium. GTDB lineage: Bacteria > Bacillota > Clostridia > Oscillospirales > Oscillospiraceae > Scatomorpha > Scatomorpha intestinavium. The sequence continues at coordinate 16,556 of DVGA01000029.1, read as the reverse complement.
CTCCTTGCGGGCGGAATTGACTTCCGCCGCTGTTGATATTATAATCGTAGCAAGAACGAAGCAGAAGTCAAGTACGCACATCAAAGTGCGATACTATAATTGAGAACATATACTTACCTGAAGGAGAGCGTAAAGACATGGGCGAGCGCTGCATAACGAACGAGAGCCTCGGCACGACGGGCTTCAGCTACACGCTGTCGCTCATAAGCGGGAAGTACAAGATGACCGTGCTCTACACGCTGATGGAGTTCGGCGTGGTGCGCTTCAACGAGATGAAGAAGTATATAGGCGGGATATCGTACAAGACGCTGAGCTCCACGCTCAAGGAGCTGGAGTCGGACAAGCTTGTGAACCGGAAGGAGTATCCGCAGATCCCTCCGAAGGTGGAGTACAGCCTGACCGAGCGGGGGCGCTCACTCATCCCCATCCTGGACGGGATGTGCGAGTGGGGCGACAAAAACCGGCTGTGAGCCGCGGCTTTCGGCGGAGAAATACTGAACTATCCGCAGTTTACGCATTTTGCGCATAAAAAAGCCGCCGGGGTCCTCCGGCGGCTTTTCTTTGTGGATTCACAGCACGCCCGCGAGGACGAGGGCGAGGAAGATGAAGGTGGCGAGCAGGAAGAGGGCGACTATCGTGAAGCCAACCTTTTTCTTCCCGCCGACGGGGGCCGCGCCCTCCGACTCCGGGACCAGCTTCGCGTGGCGCAGCGCGCTGACGATGGGCTTGTAGAGCAGCAGCGTGGCGGCCATGTTCATGCCGCCCTTGACGAGGTTGAAGGGCAGGAACACGGGCACGAGCATGTCGGCGATGGCGGAGCGGGGCATGCCCTGGTAAATCGGGGTGACAAGGTAGTTCCAGAGCAGCATCAGGGCGGTCATGACTATCACGCCGAGGGAGAGGCCGATGACGGCGCCCTTCATGGTGTGGTTTTTCTTATAAACATAGCAGGCCGTGCAGCAGAAGCTGGCCGTGCCGATGATGTTCATAAGGCAGCCCCAGGGGCCGGTGCCGCTGATCGTGATCATCTCGATGAAGCAGACCACGACGGTGATGAGCCCGGCGGAGACGGGGCCGTAGATGAAGCCGCCGATGCAGATAACGACGTGCTTGAAGTCAAAGTCGAGGAAGCCGTTGACGCTCGGGAGTATCTTCGATATCCACATGACCACATAGGCCAGGGCGGTGAGCATGGCGAGGACGGCGAGCTTCTTAATGTCGATTTTCCTCAGGGTGGGGGCGGGTTTTCTGACATCCATTACAAATGCACCTCTCGGCAAAAATTTGACGCCCGAAGGAATGTCTCCTCCGGGCGTAATTATTGCAAAGGTGCAAAATACGCATCTTCTCTCATCCAGACTGTAACTGTCGGTATCGGACTTGCACCGATTCATGCCGCTGCGCGGCTCGCGGACTTTACCGCCGATCGGGAATTTCACCCTGCCCTGAAGACATCGTGTTCGTTTGTCGCAATTATGATAGCACCATTGCCGCGCAAATGCAAGAGGAAAATTGACTTTTTACGCCGCAGGGGTTAGTATGGTGAAAAAACCGGGAGGTGCGCTATGCCGGACAGGGAGAGGAGCTGCTGCTTCACGGGCCACCGGGCCTCGAAGCTGCCGTGGGGCTTCAACGAGCGCGATGCGCGCTGCATAGAGCTCAAGCGGCGTATCGCCGACGCGGCGGAGGCGGTGTACGGCGCGGGCGTGAGGTACTACATCTGCGGCATGGCAAACGGCTGCGACCTCTATTTCGCGGAGGCCGTGCTCGAGCTGAGGGGGCGGCACTCGGACGTAACGCTCGAGGCGGCCGTGCCCTTCGAGGGCCAGGCTGCGCGCTGGGAGGGGGAGCTGAGGCAGCGCTATGAGCGCGTCATGGACCAGTGCGACTACCACACGCTCGTGTCGCGGGAGTTCACGCCCGGCTGCTACCAGCGGAGGAACCATTACATGGTGGACTCCTCGAGCGTGCTGATAGCCGCCTATGACGGCCGCTCGGGCGGCACGATGAGCACCATGCTCTACGCCATGCGCCAGGGACTGGAAATAATAGAGATACAGGTCTGAAAAGAGGTTGACTTTCCCGGCGGATATGGTAATATATCAATACACTATCACGCTAACAGACTAAAGTTTTTTCGGAGGCAGAAATGGAGGACATCCTGACGCGCGAGGAGCGCATACTGCTCTCGCTGCGCTCGCTCTACGCCGCGATGGGCTACCGGCCCTATAAAATGGGGAAATTTGAGGAATACGACTTCTACGCGGAGAACCGCCGCTTCCTCGAGAGCGGGAACATAGTGACGTTTACCGACACGACCGGCGCGCTGATGGCGCTGAAGCCGGACGTGACGCTCTCGATAGCCAAGGGCGCGGCGGCGAGAACGGACACGCTGAAGGTGTATTACAACGAGAGCGTCTACCGCGCGCCGGACGCGGATGCGGGTTTCCAGGAGATAACGCAGTCCGGGCTGGAGTGCATCGGCGCGGTGGACGCCTACGCCATGGGCGAGGTGTTAATGCTCGCGGCGGAGAGCCTGAGGGCGGTTTCGCCGGCCTTTGCGCTGGACGTGTCGCACCTCGGGTATATCGCGGCGCTGCTGCCGGAGTTGGGGCTCGAGGGCGAGGCCGCCTCGGCGGCGCTGAGGGCGCTCGGCGCGAGGAACGCGCCGGAGCTGGCCGCGATTCTGCGCTCGGCCGGCGCGCCGGAGGGGCTCTCGCGCCTGATGGGGCGCTTCGCGCTGATGTACGGGCCGCTGGAGGAGCTGCTGCCGGAGCTCGCCGCCGCCGCGGTGAATGATGGGATGCGCGCCGCCTGCGCGGAGCTCGCGGGGGTGGCGGACGCGCTGCGCGGCTTCGGCTGCCTCGGCGACGTGAGGCTGGACCTCTCGATAATGGCGGACATGGAGTACTACAACGGGCTGATATTCAAGGGCTATGTGCAGGGAGCGCCGAGCGCGGTGCTCTCCGGCGGGAGGTACGACGCGCTGATGCGCAAGTTTGGGCGCGAGGCGGGGGCGATGGGCTTCGCCGTTTATCTGAACCTGCTCGAGCACCTCGGCGGGGAGCGGCAGGAGCCGCCGGAGTGCGAGGTGCTGCTCTATGACGGCTCGGAGAGCCCCGCGGAGATCGCGGCGCGGGCGAAGGCCATAGCCGCGAAGGGCGACCGGGTGCTCGTCAGGCACCGGGAAGAGGAAGGGGGCGCGAAGGCGTGATAAATATTGCGCTGCCGAAGGGCAGGCTCGGCGAGCGGGCCTACGGCCTGTTTGAGCGCGCCGGGCGCGGCTGCGAAGAGATACGCTCGCCCGGGAGGAAGCTCGTTTTTGAAAACCCGGAGGCCGGGGTGCGGTTTTTCTGGGTGAAGCCCTCGGACGTGCCGATATACGTTGAGCGCGGGGCGGCGGACCTCGGCGTGGCGGGGAAGGACGTGCTGCTGGAGCACTCCCCGGACGTGTATGAGCTGCTCGACCTCGGGATAGGCCGCTGCGCGATGTGCGTGGCGGGGCCGAGGGGCTGGCGCGCGCCGGAGGACGCCACGCTGCGAGTGGCCACCAAGTTCCCGAACATCGCGCGAAGGCACTACGCAAAGAGCGGCCGGGCGATAGACATCATAAAGCTGAACGGCTCGATAGAGCTCGCGCCGATACTCGGCCTCTCCGACGTCATAGTGGACATCGTGGAGACGGGGACTACGCTGAAGGAAAACGACCTCGAGGTGATAGAACGCTTTTTGCCCATTTCGGCGCGGCTCATCGCCAACAAGGCGGGATATAAATTCAAATTCAAGGACATAAGCGCCCTTTCGGCCGACATGACCGAAGCGGCCGGGGAGGCGGACTGACATGATAAAGATAATGAAGCGCGGCGAGGTCAGCGAGAGCGAGCTCTTCGCCCGGAAGGTGAGCGGCGCGGATGTGGCCGGCACGGTGGCGGAGATAATCGCGGACGTGCGCCAAAACGGCGACGCGGCGCTGAGGAAGTACAACGAGAAGTTCGACAAGTGCACCTGTGGGAGCCTTGAGGTGAGCGAGGAGGAGTTCGCCGCGGCCATGGCGGCCGTGCCGGCGGAATACCTGCGCGTCCTTGAGCGCTCGGCGGGGAACATCCGCGAATACCACCTGCGGCAGGTGAGGCACGACTATATCGTCACGGCGGAGGACGGCTCGGTCCTCGGCCAGCGGGTGCTGCCCATGGCGCGCGTGGGGCTGTACGTCCCCGGAGGGACGGCGGCATATCCCTCCTCCGTGCTGATGAACTGCATCCCGGCGAAGATCGCCGGCGTGGGCGAGATCGTCATGACGACGCCGGCCTCCGGCGGCGAGGTCAGCCCGGCCATACTCGCCGCGGCGAAGGTGGCGGGAGTGGACCGCGTTTTCAAGGTGGGCGGGGCGCAGGCCGTGGCAGCGCTGGCCTATGGGACGGAGAGCGTGCCTCGCGTGGACAAGATCGTCGGCCCGGGCAACGCCTTCGTCGCCGAGGCGAAGCGGCAGGTGTACGGCCAGGTGGCGATAGACATGATCGCCGGGCCGAGCGAGATCTTGATAGTTTCCGACGGGAAGACGAACGCGAAATGGCTCGCGGCGGACATGCTCAGCCAGGCCGAGCACGATAAATTGGCCACGGCGATACTCATAACGGACAGCGCCGCCCTCGCCGCCGAGGTGGCGGAGGAGATAGAGCGCCAGCTCGCCGCGCTGCCGCGCGAGGAGATAGCCCGCGCGTCCATCGAGAACAACGGGAAGATCATTGTGGCCGGGGACCTGGAGGACGCGGTCGCAATAGCCAACGAAATCGCGCCCGAGCACCTTGAGCTCTGCGTGGACGCGCCGTTCGACTATCTCGGCAAAGTGAAAAACGCGGGCTCCATCTTCCTCGGGCGCTACAGCCCGGAGCCGGTGGGCGACTACCTCGCCGGGACGAACCACACGCTGCCCACCATGGGCACGGCGCGCTTTTCGAGCCCGCTGAGCGTGGACGATTTCGTGAAAAAGAGCTGCTTTTCCTACTACACGCCCGCGGCGCTCGAGGCCGCGGCGGACGACATCGCCCTTTTCGCCGACGCGGAGGGATTGCACGGTCACGCCGTCTCCGCCACCATAAGGCGGGAGGGCTGAGCATGGGCGCGTACATCGACGATCGGCTCGCCTCGCTCGAGGCCTACGTCCCCGGCGAGCAGCCAAGGGACAGGGAATATATCAAGCTGAACGCGAACGAGTCGCCCTTTCCGCCCTCGCCGGGCGTGCTGAGGGCGGTGAGCGCTGCGGCCGGGGGGCTGAACATGTACCCCGACGCGGCCTGCCGGGAGCTGAAGGCGGCGATAGCCGCGCGCTATGGAGTGCAGAGCGCGAACGTCATGGTGGAGGACGGCTCGGACAACATACTCAACCTCTGCTTCATGGGCTTTTGCGCTCACGGCGTGGCGTATCCGGCGGTGAGCTATGGATTTTACAGCGTCTTTTCCGCGCTCTACGGCCTGGACGCCCTCGAGATACCCATGGGCCCGGGGCTGACGGTAGAGCCGGAGAGGTGGCTGAACCTTGGCCGCGCGGTGGTCATAGCGAACCCGAACGCGCAGACGGGCATCGCGCTGCCGGTCCCGGACATAGAGCGCATCGTCGCGGCGAACCCTGACAGGCTCGTCGTGGTGGACGAGGCGTATGTGGACTTCGAGGCGGAGAGCGCGCTGCCGCTTGTTTCCCGCTATAAAAATTTGCTCGTCGTGCGGACTTATTCGAAGTCGCGCTCCCTCGCCGGGGCGAGGCTGGGCTTCGCCATCGGGGACGAGGGGCTGATAGCCGACCTCGAGCGGCTGAAGTACTCGGTGAACCCCTACAGCGTGAATTCGCTGAGCCTTGCGGCGGGCGCGGCGGCGCTTTCCGAGGACGGGTATTACATGGAAAAGTGCGCGATCATAGCCGAAGAGCGGGAAAAGCTGCACGCCGGGCTGAAGGAAATGGGCTTTAAGTGTACCCCGTCCATGGCGAACTTCGTCCTGGCGGAGCCGCCGGAGGGCGCTGAGGCCGAGCGGCTTTTCCTCGCGCTCCGCGCGCGGGGGATACTCGTGCGCTATTTCGGCGGAGGCGCGCTCTCGCGCTGTTTGAGGATCACCATAGGCTCGCCGGAGCAGAACGCGGCGCTGCTCGCCGCGCTGCCCGGGGCGATTGAGGAGGTAGGACGCCGGTGAGAAGGGCGGAAATATGCAGGAAAACCGCGGAGACGGACATCAGGCTGACGCTGAACCTGGACGGCGCGGAGAGCGGCGGCATCGACACGGGGATAGGCTTCCTCGACCACATGCTGACGCTGTTCGCGCACCACTCGCGCTTCGGCCTTGCGGTGAAGTGCTCCGGCGACACCTATGTGGACGGGCACCACACCGTTGAGGACATCGGCCTCGCGCTGGGCGGGGCGCTGAGCGAGTGCCTCGGCGATAAGCGGGGCATAAGGCGCTACGGGCACATCATACTGCCCATGGACGAGGCGCTCATCCTCTGCGCGGTGGACCTCTCCGGGAGGCCGTGCCTGCGCTATACGGCGGAGATGCCCTCCGAGAAGGTGGGCGGCTTCGACACGGAGCTCGCGCGCGAGTTCATGCAGGCCCTGGCCAACAGCGCGCAGATGGCGCTGCACATCCGGCAGCTCGACGGGATAAACAGCCACCACATCATAGAGGCCATGTTCAAGGCCCTTGGCCGCGCGCTCTCCCAGGCCGCGGCGGTCGTGGGCGGGGACGTGCCCAGCACCAAGGGGGTGCTGTGATGACGGCGATAGTCGATTACGGTGTGGGGAACCTCTTTTCCCTGAGTTCCTCGCTCGCGGCGATAGGCGAGGAGGCCGCGGTCACGCGCGACAGGGGCGAGATCGCAGCGGCGGAGAGGGTTATCCTGCCCGGAGTGGGGGCCTTTGCCGATGCGAGGCGGAAGCTGGCCGAGACGGGCATGGACGAGGCCGTCCTCGCCGCGGCGGAGGGCGGGAAGCCCCTGCTCGGCATCTGCCTCGGGATGCAGCTCCTCTTTGAGCGGAGCTGTGAGTACGGTGAACACGCCGGGCTCGCCCTGCTGCGCGGGGAGGTCGTGGGAATGGCGGGGAGGATACCTCCCGAGCTGCCGATACCCCACATCGGCTGGAACGCGCTGGACATCCGCCGCCCGGGCGGCATTTTGAAGTATGTTAAAAGCGGGGATTGCGTATATTTCGTGCACAGCTACTACGCCGAGGGCTGCGAAGAGAGCCTGACGGCCACGGCGGAGTATGGGCTGCCGCTGGCGGCGTGCGTTTCGCTCGGGAACGTGCACGGCTGCCAGTTCCACCCGGAAAAGAGCGGGAAGGTGGGGCTGTCCATCCTTAAGGCCTTCTGCGAGCTGAGGTGAGGCCATGATCATCTTACCGGCCATTGATTTATACGAGGGGAAGGCCGTGCGGCTCTACAAGGGCGATTACGCCCGGATGACGGTGTACAGCGACGACCCGGCGGCCGTTGCGCGCGCCTTTGCCGCGGCGGGGGCGGAGTGGATACACGTCGTGGACCTCGAGGGCGCGAGAGACGGCGGGACGCCGAACCTTGGAGTTGTGCGAGAAATCGCGCGCGCGGGACTGAAGATCGAGCTCGGCGGCGGGCTGCGCTCCATGGAGGCGATAGACGCCGCGATGGACGCCGGCGCGGAGCGCGCGGTGCTCGGCACGGCGGCGGTGAGCAACCGCGCGCTGACAGAGGAGGCCGCGGCGAAGTACGCCGGGCGGATCGCCGCAGGCTGCGATTTGAAAAACGGAGAGGTGGCCGTCCACGGCTGGACGGAGGGCTCGGGCGTTGCCGGCATGGATTTCCTCGGGCAGATGCTCGCGCTGGGCATAGACACGGCCATCTGCACGGACATAGACCGCGACGGGGCAATGCGCGGCGCGAACGCGGCGCTCTACGGCGCCATAATGGACGCATATCCGGCGCTGAGGCTCATAGCCTCCGGCGGCGTGTCCTCGATGGAGGACGTGCTGCGGCTGAAGGCGCTGGGGCTGCACGGGGCGATAATCGGGAAGGCATATTATACCGGCGCGATTTCCATAGCGGAAGCGGTGGAGGCGGCAAAATGATAACTAAGCGTATAATCCCCTGCCTTGACGTGCGCGACGGCAGGGTCGTGAAGGGCGTGAACTTCGAGGGGCTTCGGGATGTCTCCGCCCCCGCGGAGCTGGCGCGCTATTACTCCGAAAACGGGGCGGACGAGCTGGTTTTTTACGACATCACGGCCAGCGCCGAGGGCCGCAGGCTCTTCGCGGACGCGCTGCGCGAGGTGGCGCGGACCATTTTCATCCCGCTGACCGTGGGCGGGGGCATAAGCTCGATGGAGGACTTCGACCGCGTCCTGAAATGCGGGGCGGACAAGGTGAGCGTGAACACCGGGGCGATACGCGACCCGGAGCTCGTGCGCGCCGCGGCGAGGAGATACGGCGACCAGTGCGTCGTGCTCTCGGCGGACGTGAAGCGCGTGGACGGCGCCTTCCGGGTGTTTGCCCGCGGCGGGCGCGATGACACCGGGCTCGAGGCGATAAGCTGGATTAAAAAATGCGTTTCCCTCGGCGCGGGGGAGGTAGTCGTCAACAGCATAGACACCGACGGGGTGAAGGGCGGCTTCGACATCGAGATGCTCTCCGCCGTCTGCGAGGCGGTGGACGTGCCGGTGATCGCCTCCGGCGGCGCGGGCTGCGCGGAGGACTTCGTGCATCTCTTCCGGAAGGTGCCGCGCGTGAGCGCCGGGCTGGCGGCGAGCATTTTCCACTTCGGCGAGGTGGAGATAGGCGCGCTGAAGCGCACTCTCGATGAAAACGGCATAAATGTGAGGTTGTGAGATGTTTGACATTGAAAAGCTGAAATTCGACTACCGCGGGCTCATCCCCGCCGTAGTGACGGACGCGGAGACCGGGAAGGTGCTGATGGTCGCCTATATGAACCGGGAGAGCCTGGACATTTCTATCAGGGAAGGCTACACCTGCTTTTTCAGCCGGAGCCGGCAGGAGCTCTGGCGCAAGGGGGAGACGAGCGGCAACAAGCAGCGCATCGTCTCGATAACCGCGGACTGCGACGCGGACACGCTGCTCGTGAGCGTTGTGAAATCCGGCCCCGCCTGCCACACGGGGGCGGAGAGCTGCTTTTTCAACCCGGTTTACGAGAGCGGGGAGCAGCCGTTTTCCGTGGACGGGCTCTATGAGCTGCTGCTGGGCAGGAAGCGCGAGCGGCCCGAGGGCTCGTACACGACCTATCTCTTTGAAAAGGGACGCGACAAGATACTCAAGAAGGTGGGCGAGGAGAGCACCGAGGTGATAATCGCCGGAAAGGCCGACGACAGGGCCGAGACTGTGTATGAGCTGGCGGACCTTGCCTATCACGCGCTGGTGCTGATGGCGGACATGGGCATTACGCCCGACGACGTGCGCCGCGAGCTGGCGGGCAGGCACGTCATAGACCACAAGGTGAAGCAGGAGAAAATGACCTGAGGCGCGGAGAGGTGCTTGAAAAATTTTAATTAATCGTCTATAATGGCCGCAGCAAAACAAAGAGAAGGTGTGGGCCGTGGCTGAAAAGCTGACAGAGCAGGAGAAACTTGAAAAACGCACGCTCAAGCCGGTGAACAAGACCGCGTTCAGGGCGCTCGTACACGTGGCCAACGCGCTGTTCAAGAAGAAATACGGCGTGAATTTTACATATGCCGACGATATAAAGCCATATCTGGGCACGAGCTATGTGGTGGTGTCCAACCACGCCTCGCGCATAGACTATGTTTTCACGGCACCGGCCTTCTGGCCGGACACGTTCAATTTCGTCGTGGGCTACAACGAGTTTTTCCGCAGCCACCTCGCGGCCGTGCTGCGCATAATGCAGGTGGTGCCGAAAAAGAATTTCGTCCACCAGCCCTATTCGATACGGCAGATGATACGCATAATCAGGGCCGGGGGCAGGCTGATAATACTGCCCGAGGGGATGAGCTCCATCTCCGGGGCGAACCAGCCCTGCGCGCTCGGCAGCGGGCACCTGCTCAAGCACCTCGGGGTGCCGGTGCTGTATACGAAGATAGCCGGGGGCTATCTGACCGCGCCGAAGTACAACCTTGAGGACCGCTGCGGGCGGGTGGACGTGACCGTGGGCGTGCTGCTGACGGCGGAGCAGATCGCTCAGATGTCCGCGGACGAGATCCAGGCGTATCTGGACGAGAAGCTCTGGCACGACGACTATGAGTGGAACAAGACGGCGAGGGTGAAGTTCGAGGCGAACGGGAACATCGCGCAGAACCTGCACCAGCTGCTGTTCTGGTGCCCGCGCTGCGGCGCCGACCTGGCCATGGAGAGCAGCGGGGACACGATACGCTGCCGCAAGTGCGGGAACACGGCGCGCGTGAACGAGTATTACGACCTGCTGCCCGAGCCGGGCAGCGAATTCCCGGCCACGCAGCGGCTGTGGTTCGACGCGCAGCGCGAGCACGTGCGCGAAATGGTGAAGCAGGAGGGTTTTGAGCTGCGCGAGCACGTGAAGCTCGGCACGCTGCCGAAATACGGCTATCTTAAGCAGCAGAAAACCTCCGAAATAACCGGAGAGGGTGAGCTGCTGCTCGACCGCGAGGGGCTGCACTTCGAAGGAGTGAACGATGGGCAGCCGTACAGGTTCTTCGTGCCGATAAGGCACCTGCCCACCTATGGCATGTGCACGGACGTTTCGCGCTTCTACACATTTGTGGACGGGGAGTTCAACGAGTTCTATCCCGAGAGGGAGAGCGCCGAGCTCTGGATGATGGCCACGGAGGAGATGCACCGCGCGCAGGGCGGACTCTGGAAAGATTTTCCTGCAAAGAGGTAAAAAAAGCGCCCGTCGGGCCGCGGAAGTTGCGGTTGACAGGCGACAGGAACGATGGTATATTAAGCACAAGAGGGGTGCGACCGGGGGCAACGGTCACGGCTCAACCTCTGCAAGTTTATAGCTTGGAGATATGGCCGTTTCCTATTGCGTGGGGGCGGCTATTTCTTCGTCACGTTAATGACGCCGAAAATCACAACGGCTAACAGGTTGAGAAGCCCTATGACTTCCAAAGCTGTCATGGCGTCACCTCCTCTTATGTAGGAAGGCGAGCCGTTCCCCTCTTGCTTATCTGACAAGATAGCAGCGGGCGCGGGCGGTGTCAACCGCTCTGGTAAGTGAAAATGCGTTCTGTCCCCGCGGCGGATTTATCCGCCGCGGGGACGGTTTATATATGCCGCCCTCACTCGAGCATGGCGCGGAACTCGTCCTCGCCGATGACCCTTATGCCGAGCTCCTGGGCCTTTGTGAGCTTGCTGCCGGCGTTTTCGCCGGCGAGGACTATGCGCGTCTTTTTTGAGACGCTGCCCGACGTCCTGCCGCCGCGCGCCTCTATGAGGGCGGCGGCCTCGTCGCGCGTGTAGGTGGGCAGCGTGCCGGTGAGGACGAAGGTCATGCCGCGGAAGCGGTCGTCAAGCACGCGCTCGGCGCTCTCGAAGCTGACGCCGGCCTCGCGCAGCAGGCGGATCTGGTGCTGGGACTGCTCGAGCGAGAACCACTCGCGGATGAAGAGCGCCGTGACGGCGCCGATGTCGGGGATGGACTGAAGTTCCTCCTCGGTGGCGGCCATGAGCTCGTCGAGCGTGCCGAAGTGCTGGGCGAGGACCTTGCCGGCCTTGGAGCCGACCTGGCGGATGCCGAAGGCGCAGAGCAGCCGAGCAAGGCCGGCGCTCTTGCTGCGCTCGATGGCGTTTATGAGGTTTTCGGCGGATTTTTTGCCCATGCGGTCCAGCCTGGCGATGTCCCCGGCGCGGAGGTAGTAGATCCCGGCGGGCGAGGTGAGCAGCCCGGCGGATATGAGCGACTCCGCGACGGCCGTGCCGAGGCCCTCGATATCCATGGCCTCGCGCGAGGCGAAGTGGACGATGTTGCGCAGGCGCTGGGCGGGGCATTCGGCACCGGTGCAGCGCATTGCGACGCCGTCCTCGTCCCGCACGATGGGCGAGCCGCACTCCGGGCAGCGGTCGGGCAGGCGGAAGGGGACGGCGCCCTCGGGGCGCTTGGATTTCACGACCTCCAACACCTCGGGGATGATCTCCCCGGCCTTGCGGACGAGCACGGTGTCGCCGATGCGGACGTCGAGCTTGTCGATGAAGTCCTGGTTGTGCAGCGTGGCGTTGGTGACGGTGGTCCCGGCGAGGCGGACGGGCTCTATCACGGCCTTGGGCGTGAGCACGCCGGTTCGGCCGACCTGCACGGTGATGCCGCGCACGACGCTCTCCTTCACCTCGGGGGGATATTTATAGGCCACGGCCCAGCGCGGCGCCTTGGCCGTGCTGCCGAGCTGCTCGCGCTGGGCGAGGGAGTTTATCTTGATGACCGCGCCGTCGATGCCGTAAGGGAAGGCGTCGCGCCCGTCGCCGATGGCCTCTATCCGCGCGCGGCACTCGTCCATGGTGCGGCAGAGCGTGTGCGGCACGACGTCGAAGCCGTATTCCGCGAGCGCGTCGAGCGACTCGGCGTGCGTTGCGAACTCGCGGCCCACGGCGCGCTGGACGTTGAAGACGATGATGTCGAGCCTGCGCGAGGCGGCGACCTTCGGGTCCTGCTGGCGCATGGAGCCGGCGGCGGCATTGCGGGGGTTGGCCAGGAGCTGCTCGCCGCGTTCGGCGCGCTTTTCGTTCAGCTCCTCGAACACGGCGCGGGACATGTAGACCTCGCCGCGGACTATGAGCCGCTCCGGGAAGCTGCCGCGCAGCTGCTTCGGCAGGCTGCGCACGGTGCGCAGGTTTTCGGTGACATCCTCGCCGGTGACGCCGTCCCCGCGCGTCGCGCCGCGGACGAAAACGCCGTTTTCATACTCGAGGGACATGGAGAGGCCGTCGATTTTCGGCTCGACGCAGTATTCGCGCCCCTCCGGCAGGGCAGCGGCCATGCGCTCGTCGAAGGCGGCGAGCTCCTCGAAGGAGAACACGTCCGTCAAGCTCTCGAGCGGCACCTCGTGCTGCACGGGGGCGAAGCTGCTCTTCGCCGTGCCGCCGACGCGCTGGGTGGGGGAGTCCGGGTCGTAGAACTCGGGGTGCGCGGCCTCGAGCTCCTCGAGCCGGCGCATGAGCGCGTCGTACTCGAAGTCCGAGATGACCGGCGCGTCCTCGTCGTAATAATGGCGGTTGTGTTCAAGTATTTCAGCCCGGAGGGCCTCTATCTCGCGTTTTGCGTCCATGTTATCGCTCCATGTTAAGATAAGTCTGCGGCACCTCGCCCACTATGACGGTTTCGGCTATCAGGATCTCCGTTACGACCTGGGTGGAGACGGTGCGCCAGGGGAGCACGACGTCTATGTCCACTACGACGTCGAGCTTCATCTCGTGCTTCGTCTGGTTTATGCCGGCGGCGGAGATCTCATTTTTGAAGTCCACGCGCGAGGAGGTGAGCAGCGTGATGTCCACGGGGATGTCAGGCCCCTTGCCCAGCAGCAGGCTGGAGCCGAGGATGTTGCCGAGGGGTATCGAGAGGCTCAGCTCGCCCTTGTCGGCCGCCTCCACTATGTCGCTGAGCAGCTCGGACGAGAGGGCGTTTATGCGGGCCATATTCGCCTTGATGGCGGTGACGGCCCCGCTCTCGTCCCGCTCGAGAGTGACGAAATAGTCGTAGCCGTAGTCCTTTTCCGCCAGCGTGCGGTTGATCGTGCCGTTCACGCACAGCGTCATGAGGTCCACGGCGTCCGACAGCACCATGTCGCAGGAGAGCTCACGCAGGTACATGACGCTGCGCACGCCGACATAGAGCAGGAAAGTCAGCACGCACAGCACGATCAGCGCCCAGCGCGTGGCGCGGCGCATATGCGGCAGGTGAAGGTCCAGATAGACAGGCCTCCTCGGCCTGCGGCGGAAACGCATGGCTGTCACCCCCTATTGGGAGCATATGCGCCAGGCTGCGCCTGGATGCATAGCGCGGCCTTTTGGGCCGCGGCGGGCAGCGCCCGCGGGCCACACTGCGTGTGGGGGCATAGCGCCGCGCTCTGCGCGGCGAGGGCGGGCATAAGGGCAAGCCCTTGCAAACTCTTTCTGAGAGATTTCTTTTTGTCTTGTCAAAAAGAAACCCCTCAGACTCCAAAGAGAAAACCGCTTTGGTGCTCGTCGGAGCCAAAAGCCGGTTTTCACCAAACTATTTATTGTCGGAAAGTTCCCATCCCTAATGATGAATGAGTTGCCGCATCGCCGACCGTGCGTTTGCTTCGCTTCGCTCGCGGCACTGACGGGAAAATTGATGAGGCCTCGCCGCGAAGCGGCGCTCTGCCTCCACACGCAGTGTGGCCGCGACCGCAGGGAGCAATGCACGGTTTTGGTGGCTGACGTCATTCACCATTCGGGATACCCGTTGAGTGGACTTGGATGGTGGGTGACAGACGGAGCAGGTTACGACAACCGCCAAAGCGCTTTTCTTTGGGGTGTCACTCCCGTTTCTTTGTGCGCAGAGCAAAGAAATGGGGTGGCAAAATGGTTTTTTGACAAGACAAAAAGAAATCTCTCAGAAGGGCCTTGCAGGGAGCCTATTCCCTGCATCCCGCCTCGCGCGCTTGCGCGCGCTCTGTCTCCAGGCGCAGCCTGGTCTGCCGGTTTTTGCTATTGACATACTTAGACGCTCAAGGTATATTATACATAGAACATCTAAGTAAGGAGGGCGGGAATGGACAAGAACCTTTTGGGTGGCAGTACGGTGCTGATGCTGCTCTCCCTGCTCAGCGAGGGGGACAGGTACGGCTACGACATCATCCGCGAGCTGGCCGCGCGCAGCGAGAACGTGTTCCAGATGCGCGAGGGCTCGCTGTATCCCGTGCTGCACCGCATGGAGGCCCAGGGCTGGGTCAAGGCGTATGAGAAAGAGGCGGAAAACGGCAAAAAGCGGCGCTATTACCGCATAACCTCCTCGGGCAAAAAGCAGCTCACCGCCGAGCGGCAGCAGTGGGAGGAGTTCACCAGTTCGGTGGAAAAGGTGATAGGGGGTGACGCGCGTGCATTTGCCTGAGTGGGATGAGTTTGTTTCGCTCGTGGTGCGGCAGGTGCGCTTTTCGCCGGACAGGAAGGACATAAAGCGCGAGCTCACCGCGCATCTCGAGGACGCCTGCGACGCGCGCATGGCCGCCGGGCAGAGCGAGCTCGACGCCTCGCGCGAGGCTGTGGCCAGCATGGGCAACCCCGTGGAGATAGGCCGGGAACTGAACCGCGAGCACAATGCGGTGATCGGCTGGACGTGGCTGATATCAAAGTGGGTGTTTATCGTGTTAATTCTCATTTTGGGACTTAACGGCAGCCTGTTCGTTATGATAGCCGACCTTTTTGCCGCACGTGAAGTGGGCTATGAGGACCTGAACGAGACCTACAGCGTCGGCGAAGCGGTGTATACCATTGAAGTTGACGAAAGCCAGCGGCTTGGCCAGCGCACGGTCACGCTTGACGAAGTACTGATTTACAGCGACGGCCGTGTAGAGGTACGGTGCAAAACTGCGTTTCCGGCGCTCAGCCGTTCCGAGCATGTCTGCTGGCGCCCGGACTATGTGCGCGACGATACGGGCAACGTAATCGAGCTCGAGAGATTCCGAATGGACAGTATTATATTTGGAACGTATTATGTTCAGTACACATCGCCCATGACGCCGGTTTTCTTTACGGATCCGGAGGGTATAGCTATCAGCGATGAAGCAAATACCATTTGGGTAGGCAACAGCCATACGGGGCAGGAGCTGGAATTTGAGGTGGATATAGGACAACGGGGGGCCGCGGCATGAATAGAAGGAGATTGCTGTCTGCCATATTGTATATAGCGTTCATCGCGTTCTTTTACACATACGCCATAATCAGGCTGGGAGTATTTATCGACGCGGAGGGCGTGGCGCGCTCGCACTATCTGTCTTATAACATTGAAGAGCCCTCCATCGTGGAAACGGATGAATCAGCCGGGTACATCGATGTCTACGCCGCGGGCAAAGGCTATATAACTGCGTTCCGCATAGATAAGATGTCAACTATGTACTCCCACGGCTTTATGGTGTCAGGAGGAGTTATCCCCACCGATGATAATGCGGTGGCCCGGTTCTATGAGGATGTGGGAGCGGTGCTCGGCTCGTGCGACGTGCCGGGGGCGACCGAAGTGAGGTTCGAACTCTGTATCCCCGGGGAAAATCCTCAGTGCCAGGAGATAACCGCGCCGCTGAATCTGGATGGCTGCTTTATTTACAATTACGGCAGCACCGAATATCTGGGGAACGACGCCCCGTATGTCACACGGGCCGACGCCCTTGATGTGAATGGGAACGTCCTCAGCACGAGCACGGAGGAGGACTGGGAACTGATTTGACAAAAGTGCTCCAAAATTGAAAAAACTCTTGCAATGCGCCGCGGCATATGCTAAAATACACCTTGCGCTTTGTAACCACGCACCGCGTGCTCAAGGCAGCTTTGTAAGAGGTGAGGAACATGAAGGAAGGCATCCACCCCAAGTATTATAAGACCACTATCAGGTGCGCCTGCGGCAACGTCATCGAGACCGGCTCCACC
>DVGA01000028.1 GCA_018712985.1 Candidatus Scatomorpha intestinavium | reverse complement strand
GGGTTCAGCCGCCCGTAGCGGGCGGTGAGCTCCCGGATGTCCTTTGCAAGCTTTGACGTCAGCTCGCCGGGCAGCAGCCGCCAGCGCCAGTTGCCCTCGACCACGCCGGGCGTGTTTATCCGGCAGCCGTCCGCCAGGCCGAGATAGTCCTGTATCTCCGCCACGAAGAGCATGGACGGGCTGAGCTGCCCCATGCGGAGTATGCCCCGGTCGTAGCCCTCCTCCTCGCTGAGCGCGCAGTACTTTTTGGCAAAGGCGAGCTCCTTCTTCTTGAGCAGCCCCAGCCACTGCTTCAGCGTCGGGTTGTCGTGCGTCCCGATGTAGCAGATGCTGTTATATCCGTAGCTGTGCGGCAGATAGTCCCCGTCCTCGCTGCCGAAGGCGAACTGCAGCAGCTTCATCCCGGGGAAGCCGGAGTCGCTGAGCAGCTTCCGCACCCCGTCGGTCAAATAGCCGAGGTCCTCGGCTATGAAGCGCGCATGCGGGAACCAGCCCTTGAGCACGCCGACAAGATCCATGCCCGGCCCCTTCAGCCACTCGCCGTCCCGGGCCGTCTCGGCGTCCGCCGGGACGCTCCAGTAGCTCTCAAAGCCGCGGAAATGGTCGATGCGGATGACGTCATAGAGCTTCAGCGCGCCCTCGATGCGGCGGATCCACCAGCCGTAGCCGTCGGATTTCAGGGCGTCCCAGTCATAGAGCGCGTTGCCCCAGAGCTGCCCGTCGGCGTTGAAGCTGTCGGGCGGCACCCCGGCCACGAACTGCGGCCGGCGCTCTTCGTCGAGCTGGAAAAACTGCGGCTCCGCCCAGATATCGGCCGAGTCCGTCGCCACATAGATGGGCAGGTCGCCTACTATGTCTATGCCGAGGGAGTGGACATAGTCCCTCAGCGCGTTCCACTGGCGGAAGAACAGGAACTGCACGTAGGTAAACAGCCGGATGTCCTCCGCAAGCTCGATGCGGTAGCTGTCGAGGGCCTCAGGCTCTCGCATGCGCGCCGCCTCGTCCGGCCACTCGAGCCAGCTCTTCATGCCGAACCTGCGCTTGAGCGCCATGAACAGCGCGTAATCCGGCAGCCAGCCGGCGTTTTCACGCTCGAAGGCGGCGACGGCCTCCGCGTCCCGCTCCCAGCCGCGCTCACAGGCCAGGGCGAGGATTTTGAAGCGGTTTTCGTATATCTTCCCGTAGTCGATCTGCCGGGGGTCGTCCCCCCAGTCCACGGCCTTTATTTCCGAGCGCTTGAGCAGCCCGTCCTCAACCAGCGCTTCGAGGTCGATGAAATACGGGTTCCCGGCGAAGGTGGAGAAGGAGGAATAAGGCGAGTCGGCATAGCTCGTCGGGCCAAGCGGCAAAAGCTGCCAGACGCTCTGCCCCGCCGCGGCGAGGAAATCCGCGAACTTATAGGCCTCCTTCCCCAGTGTACCGATGCCGTATTTCGACGGCAGGGAAAATATCGGCATAAGTATGCCGCTTTTTCGCTCCATAGCTGCTTACCCCTTTACGGCGCCGGAGAGGACGCCCTTTATGATGTGCTTCTGGCCGAGCAAGTATATCACGATGATCGGCAGTATGGCAAGCATTATGCAGGCCATCATCGGTCCCATCTCCACGCGGCCGTAGCTGCCGCGGAAGAACTGGATAAGCATGGAGATAGTCTTGTACTTGTTGATGTCGAGTATCAGCGTGGGCAGGAGGTAGTCGTTCCAGATCCACATGGCCTCGAGTATGGCGGCGGACACCATCGTGGGCCGCAGCAGGGGGAACACGACCTTGAAATAGGTCTGCAGGGGGTTGCAGCCGTCTATCATCGCGGCCTCCTCTATCTCGAGCGGCACGCTCCGCATGAAGCCGCAGAACATGAATACCGCCAGGCCCGCGCCGAAGCCGAGGTAGATTATCCACAGCACCCACGGCGTGTCGAGGTTCAGCGTGTCCGCCATGCTGGAGAGCGTGAACATAACCATCTGGAACGGCACGACCATCGAGAAGGCGCAGAGCAGATAGAGCGCCTTTGTCACCTTGGTGTTCACTCGGGTGATGTACCAGGCGAACATGCTGCAGAAGATGAGTATGGCGAGCACGCTCGTTACGGTGATGAACGTGGTGTAGAACAAACTGGAGAGGAAGCCCTGCTGGTTTACGGCGTTTTCATAGTTAGCCAGGCCCGCGAAGGTCTCGCTGCTCGGCAGCTCGAAGGCCGTGGAGGTGCTGATAGCCGTCTCCACCTTCAGGGAGTTCATGAGCACCATGAATATGGGATACATCCACAGCACGCAGACAACGGTCATTATAATGCTCCAGAAACGGTTGGAGCTCTTTCTTGCCTTTGCCATTACTGCTGCACCTCCTTTTTGCGGGTAGTACGGAGCTGGATGAGGGAAATCGCCACGACGATCAGGCAGAATACGACCGCCTTGGCCTGGCCGATGCCCTTCCACTGCGGGCCGGAGCGGCCGTAGAACGTGTAATAGATGTTATAGGCCAGCAGCTCGCTCTGGTGCGCCGGCTGGCCGGCGGTGAGGGCCATGTTCTGGTCGAAGAGCTTGAAGCTGTTGGTGATGGTGAGGAACAGGCAGATGGTGATGCTCGGCATCAGGTTCGGGAGCTTCACCTTCCAGAAGGTCTGCCAGGGCGTCGCGCCGTCGATCTCCGCGGCCTCGAGGAGCGTTTCAGGGATGCTCTGCAGCCCGGCTATGTAAATGATCATCATATAGCCTATCTGCTGCCAGGCCATCAGTATCACCAGGCCCCAGAAGCCCGCCGTGGCGTCCAGCATGAGCAGGGGCTTTTCGAGCAGCGCGAGCACGCAGTTGAGCAGTATCTGCCAGATGTAGCCGAGCACTATGCCGCCGATGAGGTTCGGCATGAAGAACACGGTGCGGAAGGCGTTGGTCCCGCGGAGCGCGCGGGTGAGGATGAGCGCCACGGCCAGGCCGCCGATGTTTATCACCAGCGTGCTCACAAAGACGAAAGCGCAGTTGTACCAGAAAGCGTGGGTAAACGTCGTGTCGCTCAGCGCGCGGACAAAGTTGTTGATGCCCGTGAACGTGGCGTCGCGGATGGTCGTGAACTGGCAGAAGGCCAGGTACACGCCCTGTATGAACGGTATGATGAAGCCGATTATGAACGCTGCAAGCGTCGGCAGTACGAAAACCGGCCACCATTTCTTTATGGCTCTTTCCACAGCCGCTTCTCCCCTTTTTTATTTCAGTTTGCACTTACGCCGTCCGGGCAGAACGCGCCCCGCCGCGCAAAAAAGCGGCGCGCGGCCCGCCCGGGCGGCGAGAAGGCTTTGAAAACGGGGCCGCCGGATGTCCGGCGGCCCCGGAAAGCCATTGCTTTCTTGCTTGATCAGGCTTTCGCTCAGCCGTTGGCCAGGGCGTACTCGGAGGCCCAGCCGTCGACGAAAGCGGTGACAACACCCTGCCACATCTCGTCGGTCTGGTTGGCGGCGTACTGGGCCAGCGCGGTGCCGACGCCGTTCTTCCACTCCTCAGAGGGCATGGTGGTGAAGTTCCAGGAAACCGGGGTCTTGCCCTCGGCGGTCATCTGGGCGTCGAGCTGCACGAAGAGGTTCGCGCTCTCGGGAGCCTGGGTGAACGGGATGGCGAAGCCCATGCCGGCGCCGCCGCTGGGCATGGCGCCCTCGCCGCCGGTCATGGCCTGCAGGGCCACGGGGTCGGTGACGCACCAGTACATGAAGTCGAGAGTGGCCTGGATGTCTTCCTCGCTGGCGTTCTTATTGACGCACCAGTAGTTCTCGGAGCCGGTGCACAGGCCCTGGTTGGCCTCGTCGCCCACGCCGAAGTAAATGGGGATCATGGTGACCTCGTCCTCGGAGAGCTTGCCCTCGCCGACAACGTTGGCGAACTCCCAGGAGCCGTTCTGATAGAACACGGCCTGGCCGGAGGTGAACTCGTTCACCGCGTCGTTGGCGGTCTTGGCGGTCAGCTCAGAGGGGCTGCAGGTGCTGTTGTTTATGTAGAGGTCCCACATGGCGCGGTAGTTGTCGAGGTAGGTGCCCTCGATGGCGTCCGTGGAGGAAATGCCGCGATCCTGATACTCAAAGTAGATGGGCAGGTTCGCAAGGTGGGTCTTGAAGCGCCAGTCGCTGCTGCCGTCCATGCCGGCGCTGGTGAAGGCCGCGAAGCCCAGCTCGTCGCTGCGGGCGGTGATGTCCTCGGCGACGGCCTTGAGGTCCTCAAAGCTCTGGATATCGCTGACCTCATAGCCGGCCTCGGCGAGGAGGGTGGTGTTGACGATGAGGCCGTAGCTCTCGATGACGTAGGCCACGCCGAGCACGGCGCCGTCCTCGATGAGGGCGTAATCGTCGCTGGTCAGCTCGCCGTAGAAGTCGCTGCCGGAGAGGTCGTAGCAGTAGTCGCGCCAGCTGTTCAGGCCGACGGGGCCGTTGACCTGGAACAGGGTCGGGGCGTCGCTGGAGGCCATCTCGCTGGTGAGCATGGTCTCATAGGTGCCGGAGGCGGCGGTGGTGACCGTTACGGGCACGCCGGTCTGCTCGGTGTAGTAAGCGGCCAGCTCTTCCCACTGTTCAGCCTGCTCGGGCTTGAAGTTCAGGTAATAGACGCTGCCGGCCGCCTCGGGGGCGGTGCTCTCCTCGGTCTCGGGCGCGGTGCTCTCGGCTGCAGGGCTCTCGGCGGCGGGGCTCTCCTCCGCAGCCGGTTCCTCGCCGCAGGCGGCGAGCGCGAACACCATTACGAGCGCAAGGAGCAGTGCAAGAAATTTCTTCATTCTTTTTACATCTCCTAACAAAATTTATTTTCACGGCCCTCGGCCGGAAAATACGCTTTCATTTCCACGCGGACGCCGGGGCGACTGAAGCCCCCGCGCGCAGCGTGCTCTCGAGCACCAGCGAACGGTTCCCCGAGCGGCGCTCTATCATGTCCAGCAGTATGCGGACGCTCTCCTCGCCCATCTGCTCGGAGGGCTGGCACATAGTTGTCAGCGTCGGGCGCGTGTACTGCGACAAAAGCAGGCCGTCAACCGCTATCACCGAGCAGTCCCGCGGCACGTCGCGCCCCGCGTCCTCGAGCGCCTTTATCGCGGCTATCGCCATCGCATCCGCGATTATGAACATCGCCGTGAAGTCCGCACCGCCGGAGGCCAGCGCCCTTGTGGCGATATAGGCCTCGTCCATCCCGAAGCTGCCGGTGCAGGCCACGAGATCCCCGTCCGGCTCGATGCCGTGGTCCCTCAGTGCGGAGAGATAGCCCCTGTACCTCAGCTCGCTTATCGAGCGGTCGTCCGTCGCCGCCACGAGGGCGGCTATACGCCGGTGGCCGAGGGCGATGAGCTCCGAAACTGCGCGGTAGGCGGTGGCGCAGTCGTCTATCGAGACGGCCGAGAGCCGCCCGCACGGCAGGGAGCCGAAGCTGTTGTCATACGAGCAGCAGACGAATGGGACGGTTATGGTGCCGAGCTCCTCCTCGGAGTAGTCCGAGCGCCCGCCGAGGAAGACAATGCCGCGCAGCTTTTTTTCGCGCTCCATAATGGCGCCGCACTGTATTTCATCCTCCGTTGAGCTTATCTGCTGCATCACCATCGTATAGCCCGCGGCGTCGATCCTGTTGCCGATTACCTTTATGATCGGGGAATAAAAGGGGTTCGCCAGGCCGCGCACCACGAGCCCTATCGCGTCCGAGCTCGAGCTGCCGAGGACGCGCGCGCTGTTGTTCGGCACATAGTTGCTGCTGCGCACCGCCTCTAACACCGCCGCCCTGACCTCCGGGCTGACATCCGGCCGGTCGTTTATAACTCTCGACACGGTGCTAACCGAGACCCCGCAGAGCTTTGCAATATCCTTGATAGTCACTTGAATCCTTCTCCCCACAGGGCCGGAAACGCTTTCGGCAACGTTCCCGGTAACGTTTCCACCCCTGCACATGTAACTTTACCTTTTCTTGTGAAAAAAGTCAATCGAATTATCTGCGTCTAAAATTGATTTGTCAAACATGCTGTAATACGGCCGCTTATTTTGGTCAATTATACCTGCTTACGGGCCGCGCGGGCCCGTTTCTGCTCAAAGCGGCGAAAAAAATCGCTGCTTCCTCTTGACAACACGGGTTAGTAGTATTAAACTACACCTTGCTGGAGGTTAGAATATTCTAACGCCAGTTACTGTATAGCCGTGAGTTAGCCAGTTCTAACTATCAGGAGGTAATAGATATGCTGCCGCTCTCACTTGCGGAGCCGCGGGTCCCGCAGAGCATCGCAAAAATAACCGGCAAAGACGAGGTCCGCCGCCATCTGTCCGAGCTCGGGCTCGTGGTAGGGGAAGAGGTGACCGTGATAAGCAGCCTGGCCGGGAATCTCATCCTGCAGGTGAAGGACAGCCGCATAGCCCTGGACAGGGAGCTGGCCAACAGGATAATGGTAAGGGGGTAAGAGGATGAAAACTCTCAAGGACGCGAAGGTCGGAGAAACCGTGACCGTCGTGAAGCTCCATGGCGAGGGCGCGCTCAAACGCCGCATAATGGACATGGGCGTCACCAAGGGCACGGAGATCTACGTCCGCAAGGTCGCGCCGCTGGGCGACCCGCTGGAGACGACGGTGAGAGGCTATGAGCTCTCCATCCGCCGGGCCGACGCCGAGCTTATTGAAGTGAAATAACTGTCCCGCGCGTTGTGAAGAGGGCGCGCCGCGCCCTGTAGGTAGTGCGGACTAACTGCTGAGAGGAGTAATATCGTATGGAAGTGAAAATTGCCCTTGCCGGCAACCCGAACAGCGGCAAGACGACGATGTTCAACGACCTCACCGGCTCGAACCAGCGCGTGGGCAACTGGCCCGGCGTCACGGTCGAGAAAAAGGAGGGGCGCCTCAAGGGCGCGAAGGACATCATCATCCAGGACCTGCCCGGCATATATTCACTCTCGCCGTACACGCTTGAAGAGGTCGTGGCGCGCGAGTACCTCGTGAACGAAAAGCCGGACGCCATCATAAACATAGTCGACGGCACGAATATAGAGCGAAACCTCTATCTCACCACCCAGCTCATCGAGCTGGGCATCCCCACGGTCGTGGCCGTGAACATGATTGACATCGTGCGCAAGAACGGCGACAAGATCGACCTGAAGAAGCTGGGCGACGCGCTCGGCTGCGAGGTCATGGCCACCAGCGCCCTGAAGGGCGAGGGCTCCCAGGCCGTGGCGCAGCGCGCGGCGGAGCTCGCGCGGGAAAACCGCGAATTTGTCGCCCCCTCGGTCTTCAACGGCAGCGTGGAGCACGCCATCGCCCACATCGAGGAGAGCATCGAGGGCAAGGTCGACCGGCGCTTCCTCCGCTGGTACGCCATAAAGGTGTTCGAGCGAGACGAAAAGGTGCTCGAGCAGCTCAAGCTCGACGGCGCGCTCATGCAGCACCTCGAGGAGCACATAGCCGACTGCGAAAAAGAGATGGACGACGATGCCGAGAGCATCATCACCAACCAGCGCTACGCCTACATAGCCCGCATCGTGGCCTCCGCCGTTAAGAAAAAGCAGACCGGGCTGAAGATGTCCGTTTCGGACAAGATCGACCACATCGTTACCAACCGCATACTGGCCCTGCCGATTTTCGTCGTGGTAATGGCGCTGGTTTACTGGATATCCATGGGCCCGCTCGGCACCTTCCTCACCGACTGGACGAACGACGTGCTCGTTTCCGAGTGGGCGGTCGAGGGCGCGCGCGGCTGGCTCGAGGGCGCCGGCGTCGCCGGCTGGCTCGTGGGCCTCGTCTGCGACGGCATCATCGCCGGCGTCGGCGCGGTCATCGGCTTCGTGCCGCAGATGCTGCTGCTCTTCCTGATGCTCTCCATCCTTGAGGACGTCGGCTACATGGCCCGCATCGCCTTCATCATGGACCGCATCTTCCGCAAGTTCGGCCTCTCCGGCAAGAGCTTCATCCCCATGCTCATCGGCTCCGGCTGCGGCGTCCCCGCCGTCATGGCCAGCCGCACGATAGAAAACGAGCGCGACAGGCGCATGACCATCATGACCACCTGCTTCATCCCCTGCGGGGCGAAGCTGCCGATAATCGGCATGATAGCCGGCGCGTTCTTCAACGACGGCTGGTGGGTCGCCACCAGCGCCTACTTCGTCGGTGTCATCGCCATCATAGTCTCCGGCATCATCCTCAAGAAGCTCAAGGCCTTCGCGGGCGAGGCCGCACCCTTCGTCATGGAGCTGCCGCCCTATCACGCCCCGGCCGCCAGCAACGTGCTGCGCGCCACCTGGGAGCGCGGCTGGAGCTTCATCAAGCGCGCCGGCACCGTCATCCTCCTGAGCTCCATCCTCATCTGGTTCCTGCAGGCCTTCGGCGTCACCGAGAACGGCTTCGGCATGGTCGAGGACAACAACGACTCCCTGCTCGCCGCCGTGGGCAGCGCGGTCGCGTTCATCTTCATCCCGCTCGGCTTCGGCACCTGGCAGGCCACCGTCGGCGTCGTCGGCGGACTCGTCGCCAAGGAGAACCTCGTCACCATCATGGCCATCTGCTACGGCGTTGCCGAGGCCAGCGAAAACGGCGAGGAGATCTGGGGCGTCCTCCAGTCCAGCTACGCGCCCATCGCGGGCTACAGCTTCATGGTCTTCAACCTGCTGTGCGCACCATGCTTCGCCGCAATGGGCGCCATCAAGCGTGAGATGAACAGCCCGAAGTGGACCCTCGCCGCCATCGGCTACATGTGCGGCTTCGCCTATTGCGTCAGCCTGATGATCTATCAGCTCGGCGGGCTCATCACCGGTGACGTCGGCTTCGGCGTCTGGACCGTCGTGGCCCTGGCCGTCCTCGTCGGAATGATCTACCTGCTCGTGCGCAAGAACAGGTACGGCGAATACGGCGAGCGCCTCGACGCGAAAAAGAAGGCGGCCGTCAATGTTTGAGTGGCTCGCCGCTAACCTCGCAACGATTGTTGTGGCTCTGATCGTCCTTGCCGTGGCTGCGCTGATCGTCCGGCAGATGGTCCGCGACAAAAAGCGCGGCAAGGGCGGATGCTCCTGCGGCCGCGACTGCGGCGCGTGCGGAGCGTGCCACACTGCGTGTGGAGGCATAGCGCGCCGCGAAGCGGTGCGGAAGGGCTCTTAATCGGAAAGAGCAAATTTGATACCTGAACCCAAAGCCGCGGAGCTCTCGCTCCGCGGCTTTTGCTCTAACGGCACCATGAAGTTTTGGCAAAGCTTTCCCGGCCGCGGGCCGGGGTATTTTGCCCGGAAGTATTTACAAATTTCCCTTATGACGGTATAATATACCGACTGTTATCAAATATATGGAGGTATGGGATGGCTCGGACTTTCAGCGAAGCGCTCTGCGAGCTGCGGCGCAGCCGCGGGCTGAGCCAGCGGAGCGTGGCGGCGGACCTGCACATCAGCCAGGCGCTGCTCTCGCACTATGAAAACGGCGCGAGGGAGCCCGGGCTCGGCTTCGTCGTGCGGGCGTGCGACTATTACGGGGTCTCGGCGGATTTCCTGCTCGGCAGGACGGACGAGGCTGCCTGCGCGGACGCTTCGGAGCTGCGCTCTATAGCGCTCGGGCTGCGCGCCATGGCCGACAGGGCCGAAAAACTCGCGGAGGGCGGAAAATGACCGACAGAAAGCACATCAGGAACTTCTCCATAATAGCCCACATCGACCACGGCAAGAGCACGCTCTCCGACAGGCTGATTGAGCTCTGCGGCGCGGTGGACCAGCGGGAGATGGAGAGCCAGATACTCGACAACATGGATCTCGAGCGCGAGCGCGGCATAACGATAAAGGCCCGCGCCGTGGGCCTCACGTACAAGGCGCAGGACGGCGGGGAGTACACACTCAACCTCATCGACACGCCGGGGCACGTGGACTTCAGCTATGAGGTCAGCCGCTCGCTGGCCGCCTGTGAGGGCGCGCTGCTGGTGGTGGACGCGAGCCAGGGCGTGGAGGCGCAGACGCTTGCCAACACGTACATGGCGCTGAACCACGACCTTGAGATCCTCCCCGTGATAAACAAAATCGACCTTCCGGCCGCGGACGTGGCGCGCACAAAGCGGGAGATCGAGGACATAATAGGCATACCCGCCGAGGACGCGCCGGAGATCTCGGCCAAAAACGGCGTGAACATCGCCGCCGTGCCGGAGGCGATAGTCCGCGGCATACCGGCCCCGGAGGGCGACGCGGACGCCCCGCTCCGCGCGCTCATCTTCGACAGCCAGTACGACTCCTTCCGCGGCGTCATCGTCCTGCTCCGCCTCTTCGACGGGCGGATAAAGAAGGACATGGACATCAAGCTCATGGCCACCGGCGCGGTGTACAAGGTCGTCGAGGTCGGCCACCTGCGCCCCACACGCCTGGAGCCCTGCGGCGAGCTCGGCGCGGGCGATGTCGGCTATTTCACCGCCAGCATCAAGAACGTGGCGGACACCCGGGTGGGCGACACGGTGACCGAGGCCGCGCGCCCCACGGCCGAGCCCCTGCCCGGCTATCAGCAGCCGAGGCCGATGGTCTACTGCGGCATATACACCGAGGACGGCAGCAAATACGCCGACCTGCGCGACGCGCTCGAGAAGCTGCAGCTCAACGACGCCTCGCTCTCCTTCGAGCCGGAGAGCTCCGTGGCGCTCGGCTTCGGCTTCCGCTGCGGCTTCCTCGGGATGCTGCACATGGAGGTCATACAGGAGCGGCTCGAGCGCGAGTTCGACCTCGACCTCATCACGACGCTGCCCTCCGTCATATATGAGGTGACGAAAACGGACGGTACGGTGGTGCGAGTGGACAACCCGCACAACTACCCGGACCCGGCGGGCATCGCGGAGGCGAAGGAGCCGTATGTCAGCGTCTCCATCATAACGCCGCAGGAGTTTGTGGGCAACATCATGCCGCTCTGCCAGGAGCGCCGCGGCGAGTATAAGGACATGCAGTATCTCGACACGCACCTCGTCGAGCTGCGCTACCTCATGCCGCTCAACGAGATAATCTACGACTTTTTCGACACGCTGAAGGCCCGGACGAAGGGCTACGCCTCGCTCGACTACGAGCTGGCGGACTACCGGCCCAGCGAGCTCGTGAAGGTGGACATGCTGCTCAACGGCGAGCAGGTGGACGCGCTGAGCTTCATCGCCCACAAGGACAAGGCCTATCCGCGCGCGAGGAAGCTCTGCGAGAAGCTGAAGGAGAACATCCCCCGCCAGCTCTTTGAAATCCCCGTCCAGGCCGCGATAGGCGGCAAGATAATCGCGCGGGAGACCGTCAAGGCCCTGCGCAAGGACGTGCTCGCGAAGTGCTACGGCGGCGACATCACGCGCAAGAAGAAGCTGCTCGAAAAGCAGAAGGAAGGCAAGAAGAAGATGCGCCAGCTCGGCACCGTCCAGATACCGACGGAGGCGTTTTTGTCCGTGCTGAAGTTGGATGACTGAGATAGGCCGGCTGTACGGCGGGCTCTATGCCGCCGTCGGGGACATGGGCGGCCTTTCGCACTTCACGGCCATGGCGGGCACGCTCTACCGCTCGCAGGAAACGCGGCTGATGGTCATAGGCCGGGCTACGAACGGCTGGAAGCGGCTGGACACTTCGAGCGCCGCGGCCTTCTCCCGCGAGGCGGAGGCGGCGTTCGGATCTCCGGGCTTTTCCTGGGTGTCCGGCGCTGGAGGGGACCTGCGCTCCGCGCGCGACCCGCTCTACCGCCTGAGCCGCAGCCCCTTCTGGCGCGTTTCGCGCCGGCTGCTCGCCGCCCTCGGGGAGGACGCCTCCGGCCGCTGGGTGGAGCGCATAGCCTGGAGCAACCTTTATAAAATCGCCCCTCTCGGGGGCGGAAACCCCTCCAACGCGCTCTGCCGCGCTCAGATAGGCCCCTGCCGGGCCATCCTCGCGGAGGAGATCCGCCGATTTGAGCCCACGCACATCTTCATGCCCGTGGGCTGGAGCTGGTTCGAGAGCGACGGGAGGTATGATTTCTCCCGCCTTTTCGGCGGCGTCCGCCGCTCCGGGGGCAGATACGCCGAAGGCAGCGCGTATTTCGCCCTGCCGGATGGGCGGGCGGTTCAGGCCGTGATAGCCTGCCGGCCGGAGCGCCGCCCGGAGGAGGAATACGTCAGGGAAATCGCGGAGCTTTTCCGCACGTCCGCCCAGCGCGGGAAAGGAGCCACATGAAAATAACGTTTCTCGGCGCGGCCCACGAGGTCACGGGCAGCTGCACCCTCGTCGAGTGCGGCGGCGTCCGCTTTATCGTGGACTGCGGCATGGAGCAGGGGCAGGACATGTTCGTGAACCAGAGTCTGCCCGTATCCCCCGGCGAGGTGGATTTCGCCCTGCTGACGCACGCGCACATCGACCACTCCGGGCTGCTGCCGCTGCTGGTGAAAAACGGCTTTTCCGGCGCGGTGTACGCCACGGCCGCCACCTGCTCGCTCGCGGACATAATGCTGCGCGACAGCGCGCACATACAGATGAGCGAGGCCGAGTATAAAACCCGCAAGGCGCAGCGCGCCGGCCGGCCGGCGGTCGAGCCGCTATATGATCTCGGGGACGTTGAAGCGCTCGTGAAGCTCCTGCGCCCGTGCGCGTACGGCGAGGCCGTGCAGCCCGCGGAGGGCGTCGCGGTCCGCTTTACGGACATCGGGCACCTGCTCGGCTCGGCCTGCATCGAGATATGGCTGAGCGAGGGCGGCGAGACGAAAAAGCTCGTCTTTTCCGGCGACATCGGCAACACGCGCCAGCCCATACTGCGCGACCCGCAGCGGATAGCCTCGGCGGACTACGTGGTCGTGGAGTCCACCTACGGCGACCGCACCCACGGCGCTGAGAGGCCGGACTACATTTCGCTCCTCGCCGGGGCAATACAGCGCACGCTCGACCGCGGCGGCAACGTCGTGATCCCCGCCTTCGCCGTGGGCAGGACGCAGGAAATGCTGTATTTCATCCGCGAGATCAAGGAGCGCGGCCTCGTCCGTGGGCACGACGGCTTCAAGGCATACGTGGACAGCCCCCTGGCCATTGAGGCCACGAGCGTATTTTTACAGTGCGACACCTCGTTCCTCGACGACGAGGCCCGCGCCATCCTCGCACGCGGGGTGAACCCGCTGTATTTCGACGGGCTGGAGACCTCCGTGAGCGCCGAGGAGTCGAAGGCGATCAACGCCGACACGGAGCCGAAGGTGATAATCTCGGCGAGCGGCATGTGCGACGCCGGCAGGATAAGGCACCACCTCAAGCACAACCTCTGGCGGAGCGAGAGCCTTATCCTCTTCGTCGGCTACCAGGCCGAGGGGACGCTCGGCCGCGCGCTCTACGAGGGCGCGAAAGAGGTGCGGCTCTTCGGCGAGGACGTCGCCGTCCGGGCCGAGGTCACCTATCTGCCCGGCGTGAGCGGGCACGCTGACAAAAACGGCCTGCTGGACTGGATGCTCGGCTTCACCGGGCGCCGCCCGGTACAGGTGTTCGTCAACCACGGGGACGACACGGCCTGCACGGCCTTCGCCGAAACGCTCACGGAGCACGGCTTCGAGGCCATGGCGCCCTACAGCGGGACGGAATACGACCTCGCCGCCGGGGCGTTCGTCACGCTCACGGAGGGCGTCCGCGTGAAGCCGAAGGAGGCCGCGAAGCGCCCCAAACCCATGAACGAGCACCTCGCCGCGCTCATCGCCGCGGCGGAGCGTCTGCTCGAGGCCGCGCGCGGGTCCGAAGGCCGGCCCAACAAGCTGCTGCGCGGCTGGACCGAGCGCATAAACAAAATCACAAAGGACATGAAGGGCTAAAGGCCCGTCAAAGGAGGAGCCTTAAATGGCAGAGACAAACAGATTCGACCCCGAGCGCCCGCTCGGCGCCGGCATCGGCCGGCTCGGCCGCGAGGAGCTGATAAGGCTGGCCCTCGCGCTCTGCTCCGCCGCGGCGGAATCGGAGGGCGGCGCGCACGGCTGCATCCACCCGATGAACATCAGCCTGACGCCGGAGGGCGCCGCGCTCGGCCCCAGGGCCAGCCACGCGCCGGGCGATTACAGCACGGACGAGCTGGAGTACATGGCTCCCGAGCTGTTCTGGGACCGTGAGCTGAGCAGCGCGGCGGACGTCTATTCCATCGGCCTTGTGCTCTACGCCGGCGTGACCGGCGGGCGGCTGCCCTTCTTCCCCTGCGGGCCGGAGAGCATAACCAACGAGCAGCGGGCCGCGGCCCTCCGCCGCCGCCTGAACGGCGAAGCCGTCGCCGTGCCCCCCGTCGCGGGCGAGAAGCTGGGTGCGGTGCTGCGCAAAGCGCTGGCCTTCGACCGC
The DNA here is from genome assembly GCA_018712985.1 of Candidatus Scatomorpha intestinavium. GTDB lineage: Bacteria > Bacillota > Clostridia > Oscillospirales > Oscillospiraceae > Scatomorpha > Scatomorpha intestinavium. The sequence continues at coordinate 10,751 of DVGA01000028.1, read as the reverse complement.
GCGGAGAGGTATGCCAACACCGCCGAGCTCGCCGCGGACCTGAAGGACTGCGTCGGCGAGGGCGACGCCGCCGCGATGGCGGCGTTCGGCAAGCCGGAGAGCGAGCTGAGCGAGGTCGAGCGCACCATGGCGGGCATAATCGCCTCGTTTGACGACGGCGAGGCGGCCGGGAAGCCGGAAAAGCCCTCCGGGAAGCAGGAAAAGGCCCCTCAGCCCGAAAAAAAGCCGGAGGTCGAGTACAAGGTAGACAAGGGTTTTGAGCAGAAGCCCCAGAAGAAGTCCCCGCCGGAAAAGCAGCCGCCGAAGCGCGGCTCCCGCCGCGGGCTGTATGTGGTCCTCGCCATCTGCGTGGTGGTGGTCATAGCGGCGCTTGTTGTGAACGCCGTCTGGGGCCTGCCCGGCGGTGGAGAGGACGAAGCCGTCAGCCCCTCGCCCTCCGCCTCCGCGGAGCCGTCGCCCACCCCGACGCCGGCCCCCACCCCCACCCCGACGCCCACGCCCACTCCCGAGCCGGAGAGCACCTATCAGCTCTTCATCGAGAACGTGACGTGGGAGGAGGCGCGCGACCTCTGCGTTGAGCGCGGCGGGCACCTCGTCACCATCTCCGACGCAGACGAGCTCGCCACGGTGACGGACCTTGCCGAGACCTACGGGGTCTCTCTCGTCTGGATAGGCTTTTACCGCGGCGAGGACGGGGCGATACACTGGGTGGACGGCGAAGAGATCGACTACTACATATGGGGCGACGGCGAGCCCTCCGGCCACGATACGGACGGCACCGCCGAGGACTACGGCCTGCTCTGGCAGACCGACTCCGGCTGGATATACAACGACTCCCGCAACGATCCCATAAGCGCTTACCCCGGTATCTACAGCGGGAATATAGCCTATATCTGCGAATACGACGGCTGATAAAAAAGCCGGAGGGCATTGCCCTCCGGCTTTTTGTTGTCCAGCGCCGGGATGTGCCCGGGCCGCCGCGCGCAGCGCGGAGCAGTACGGCGGATAAGGCAACAGCCGCGGCTTTTCAGCCGCGGCTGTTAGTTCAGGTTTCAGGTTTTGCCTTCCCGCCGGGACGCGGGGCGCATGCCGGCGCCTCCGCGCGCAGCGCGGTTATTCGATGGCGATGCGGCTGTGGTCCTCCATGGCCTTCGTCTCGGCCTTCGGCAGGCTCAGGCGCAGTACGCCGTGCTCATACTTGGCCTTTATGTCCTCCGGCTTCAGGTCGCCGACATAGAAGCTGCGGCTGCATGCGCCGCTCCAGCGCTCCTGGCGGATGTAGCGGCCCTTCTTGTCCTGCTCGTCCTTGTCGAGGCCCTTGGCCGCGCTGACGGTCAGGTATCCGTCCCTCAGGTCAAGCTTTATTTCGTCCTTCTTGAAGCCAGGCAGGTCGATGTCGACTTCATAGCCGCCGTCGTGCTCGCGCACGTCCGTCTTCATTAGGTTCCTGCCGCGCTTGCCGTAAAGTGGGCTGTTGTCAAAAAACCGTTTCTCAAAACTGCTGTCAAAGAAATCATCAAAGAGGTTTTCACCAAAAATGCTGGGCAACATATTTATCCTTCCTTTCAATCCGTTGCCCGTTCATCGCGGGTGGCCGGCGGACCGGCCCGAAGCTTCGGCCGGGAGCTCATTTCCCGTTCCCCGGGACCTCATCACTCCCTCTCTCAACTTCGATTTTAGTATAGCACGAAAATTAGCGCTGTCAAGCCGAGAGTGCTAATGTTCACAAAACTTGCGATTTCCGTTCATAAAATATGCGATTTTTTCCCGCTCCGCTTGACACGGCTCCCGGGCGCATTTATAATAAGCCCATACCCCTATAGGTATAAGGAGGGCCAAAATGGAAAGGATAGAGGCATTTCTGGACTGGGGCGGGACGAAAAAGGACATTGTCTGCCTTGTCGTTTCGGCCGCGGCGCTGATAATCAGCATTTTTGACCTGATTCCCCTGCCGTTCGACGCGGCCTATGTGGCGATCGTGCTCTGCGGCATACCCATAATATTGGAGGCCGTGGTCGGGCTGGTGACGGCCTTTGATATAAAGGCGGACGTGCTCGTCTCCCTTGCGCTCATCGCCTCCATGATAACCGGCGAGATCTTCGCTGCGGGCGAGGTGGCGTTTATCATGCAGCTCGGCGCGCTTTTGGAGGACCTGACTGTGGCGCGGGCGCGCTCGGGCATAGAGCGCCTTGTGAAGCTGACGCCCCGCACGGCCCGCGTGCTCACCGCGGAGGGCGAGCGCGTAGTGCCTGCGGAGGAGGTCCGCGAGGGGGACGTGCTGCGTGTCCTGCCCGGCGAGACCATCCCGGTGGACGGCGTCATCACCTCCGGCTCCACGTCGGTGGACCAGTCCGTCATGACCGGCGAGAGCCTGCCGGTGGACAAGGCCGCGGGCGACGAGGTCTCCTCCGGCACCGTCAACCGCTTCGGCAGCTTCGACATGCGCGCCACGCGCGTGGGCGAGGACAGCTCGATACAGCGCATGGTCCGCCTCGTCCAGTCGGCGGACGCCGGGAAGGCCAAGATCGTGGGCCTTGCCGACCGCTGGGCCACCTGGATAGTCGTCATCGCGCTCAGCGCCGCAGCAATAACCTGGCTCGTCACCGGCGAGGTCATCCGCGCCGTGACCATACTCGTCGTGTTCTGCCCCTGCGCGCTCGTGCTCGCCACGCCCACGGCCATCATGGCCGCGATAGGCAACGCCACAAAGCACGGCTTCCTCGTACGGGAGGGGGACGCGCTCGAGCGCCTCGCAGGGGTGAAGTTTTTCGCCTTTGATAAGACCGGCACCCTCACGACCGGCAAGCTGCACATCGCCGCCGTGGAGCCCCTCGCGGACCTGTCCGCGGACGAGCTGCTCGGCCTCGCCGCCGGGGCGGAAAAGCTCTCCGAGCACCCGCTGGCCCGCGCGGTGGTGGCCGGCTGGCGCGAAAAAACCGGCTCCGCCGCTGCGGAGCCGGAGGAGTTCAGCATGCTGCCCGGGAAGGGCGTCTCCGCCAGGGTGAACGGCCGCAGCGTGCTCGCGGGGAACACCGCGCTCCTCTCCGAGCACGGGATAGACGCCTCCCGCGCCGCGGCGGCCGCGGAAAAGCATGTCTCCGCCGGCTGCACGGCGGTATACATAGCCGTGGACGGCTCTCTCGCCGGGCTCATCGCCCTTTCTGACACCATGAGGCCCGAGGCGGCGGAGATTGTATCCGCCCTGCGCGAGGGCGGGGCAGAGCCGGTGCTGCTGACCGGCGACAATGAGCGCGCCGCGCTCGCCATCGCCTCCGCCGCGGGCATAACGGACTACCGCGCCGCCTGCCTGCCGGAGGACAAGCTCCGCTTCATAGACGAGGCGGAGGCCGCCGGCTCGAGCGTCTGCATGACCGGCGACGGGATAAACGACGCCCCGGCGCTCAAGCGCGCCACTGTGGGCATAGCAATGGGCGGCGTCGGCAGCGACATCGCCGTGGACGCGGCGGACATAGCCCTCGTGGGCGACGAGCTGCGCGAGCTGCCGCACCTGCAGCGCCTTTCAAAGCGGATGATGCTCACGATAAAGTGCAACCTCACCTTCTCCATGGCGCTGAACTTCGTGTCGATCATCCTCGCAATGGCCGCGGTGATTGACCCGGTCGTCGGCGCGCTGATACACAATTCCGGCAGCGTGATAGTCATACTGAATTCCGCGCTGCTGCTGCGCTATGCACCCAAGCTGCGCTTGGATGCATAGCGCGGCCCGGAGGGCCGCGAGGCGGGCAACGCCCGCGGGTATAGCGCCGCGCCAAAGGCGCGGCAGGCTGATTGCAGGGACAAAAGTCCCTGCAAAAAGCAATGCAGGGGCTTTCGCCCCTGCATGCATTTATATTGCGGCCAGCTCGCGGCCCATGAGGACGCCCATGGCGCTGGCCATCATGAGCCCGCGCGTCCAGCCCGAGGCGTCGCCCAGGGCGTGGAGCCCGGCGATATTCGTGTTGAAGCTCGTGTCCATCTTCACCTTGTTGGAGTAGAACTTCAGCTCGGGGGAATAGAGCAGCGTCTCGTCGCTGGCGAAGCCTGGCACGACCTCGTCCATGGACTTGATGAAGTTGATGATGTTTATCATGGCGCGGTAGGGCATCGCGGCTGTGATGTCGCCCGCAACAGCGTCCACCAGCGTGGGCTTGACGTTCGAGCGGGCCAGCTCCTTCTCCCAGGTGCGCTTCCCGTCCAGTATGTCGCCGAAGCGCTGGACGAGTATGTGCCCGTTCGCGAGCATGTTCGTCAGCTCGCCGACCTTCTGCGCGTAGGCGATGGGCTGGTTGAAGGGGACGGAGAAGTTGTGCGAGCAGAGTATGGCCACGTTGGTGTTCTCGCTCTTGAGCTCCGCGCCCTTATAGGCATGCCCGTTCACCACGGCGAGGTCGTTGTCGTAGTTCTCCTGGCTCACCACCCCGCCCGGGTTCTGGCAGAAGGTGCGCACCTTATTCTTGAAGGGCTTGGGATAGCCTATCAGCTTGGATTCATAGAGGACGTCGTTGACCTCCTCCATTATCTCGTTGCGGACCTCGACGCGCACGCCGATGTCGACGGTGCTCGGCTGGTGCTCCACCCCGTGCTCGGAGCAGATCTTCTCCAGCCAGTCCGCGCCGCGGCGGCCCGCGGCGACCACGGTGTGCTCCGCGCGGATCTCATACTCGCGCTTCCCGTCGCTGAGGTACACCCCGCGGCAGGTGTCGCCGTCCATGATGAGGTCGCGGCACTCGGTGTTGAAAATCAGCTCGACGCCCCGTTCCCTCAGGTGGTTTTCTATGCCGAGATACACGTCGTGGGCCTTTTCCGTGCCCATGTGCCTTATGGGGCAGTCCACGAGCTTCAGCCCGGCCTTTATCGCCCGCGCCCTTATGCGCCGGACGCGCTCCAAGTTCCCGAGGCCCTCGATGTGCTCGTCCGCGCCGAATTCAAGGTAGATGCTGTCCGCGTAGTCGATGGTCTCCTGCGCGAGCTTCTCGCCTATGAGCGTGGGCAGGTCGCCGCCCACTTCGCAGGAGAGGGAGAGCTTCCCGTCCGAGAACGCGCCGGCGCCGGAAAAGCCGGTAGTGATGTGGCAGACGGGCTTACAATTCATGCAGACGCCGGTCTTTGACTTCGGGCAGCGCCGCTCCTCGAGCGCGCGGCCCTTTTCCACTATGACAATCTTCTTTTTTGTTCCGCGGCGGAGCATTTCAAGGGCGGTGAATATCCCGGCCGGCCCCGCGCCTACAATCACAACATCTGCGTTCATCATAGCCTCCAGACATAAAAACAGCACGCTGTCCGCGTGCTTAAAACTTACCGTACAAAGGGCGTCCTCGGCCCGAAACAGCCTTCCATTTTCCCGGGATAAACCGTGCCTGCCGCGGGAAATCCGCCGTTTTCCCGAGCGAAACCTGTAGTTTCGCGGGAAAATCACCCGTAATCCCGGCCAAAACCTGTAGTTTTGGCCGGAAAGGAGGAACAAGCTCGTTCGCTGAAGTTTCCGCGAGCAGTCTCCGGCTGCCTCGCGGAAACGGAACGATAAGCCTCTCCTCCGTTTTCCCGAGCGAAACCTGTAGTTTCGCTCGGAAAGGAGAAGCATACCCGTCCGGCGCAGTTTTCGCCGCGCAGCGGCGGAAACGGAGCGGTAAGGGTGTGCTTCGACGCTGGAGCGGGCAACGAGATTCGAACTCGCTACCTCCACCTTGGCAAGGTGGCGCTCTGCCAAATGAGCTATGCCCGCGCATCCGGCGGACGGCGAAAAGCCGGTGCCGCGTAAAGAGGGGAATCATCGCGCCTGCTACACCGCAAACGCGCATTACATTCTAACACAAATCCGCGTTTTGTCAAGCCCCCGGCGAGAGTTTTCAGCGCCGGGGGCAATATATTTTTCACTTCCGCCGCTTCCTCGCGTTTATGCGCTCCTCCAGCTCGCCGCGCATCTCGCGCAGGTGCTCGGTGATGTCCCCGGCGGACTTGAAGGGCTGGAAGAAGCGGTAGCGCTCCTTTGCCCTCTCGCGCTCGGCGCGGATGTGCGCTTTCAGCCGCTCGTAGCGGACGATCACGCCGTTCTCCTCTGCGAAGCGCTTCAGGCGGTAGACCAGCTGCACTGAGTGCGCCATGTCGATGACGAAAACGCCGTAAAAAAACCCTATGACGAAGGAAAAGGCCAGGTTCCTCGCAAGCCAGTCCACAGCGCCGAGTATGTACGGGTGCACGGCGAAGTAGTAGACCGCGACGAGCACGGCCCACGCCAGCGAGAATTTCGGGCAGATAAGGCCCTGTATGTTCCCCCACTGGTTGCTGTAGTCCCAGAGCCGGACCTTCAGCACCTTCAGGCTGAGCAGCCCGGCGAGATATTCTATCACCGTCATCGCCGCCGCGCCGCCGAGGAAGAGCAGTGCGCGCGTCAGCGCCACGCTCTCTAACGTGCTGTACTGCTCCAGCGAGACGATCAGGTATACGGCGCACAGCCCGAGACCGTAGAGCGGGACGTACGGCCCGGTGCAGAAGCCGGGGTTTATCCACTTCCGCTCCGGGTTGGCGGAGGAGAAAAACCGCCGGAAAAACAGCTCGAGCACCCAGCCCGCCACCGAGCCCATGAAGAATATGAACGATAAGGAAAGGACAGTATACATATCTCTACCCCTATTCCCCGCGCCTGGCGAGGAAACAGCCGTCCTCGTGCGAGTTTATCACTCCCACGGCCTGTAAATACGCATATACTATAGTGCTGCCCACGGATTTCATGCCCCGCCGCTTCAGCTCACGCGAGATCCCGTCCGAAAGCGGCGAGCTCGCCAGGCCCGTCTCGTATATCACCTCGCCGCCCGTGTGCGACCAGAGATAGCTGCCGAAGCTGCCGTATTCTCGCTGTATTTCAAGGAACGCGCGGGCGTTCACCGGCGCGGCGGCTATTTTCAGCCGGTTGCGGATTATCCGCGGGTCCGCGAGCAGCTCCGCGAGCTTTTTTTCGTCGTAGGCCGCCACCTTCTCCGGGTCAAAGCCGTCGAACGCCTCGCGGAAGCCCTCGCGCCGGTTCAGTATGCACTCCCAGCTCAGGCCGGCCTGGAAGCCCTCGAGTATCAGCATCTCAAAGAGCTTCCCGTCGTCGTGCTCGGGGACGCCCCACTCCCTGTCGTGATATTCGACATACAGCGCGTTCGCCGGGTTCGCCCAGCGGCAGCGCGCCTTCCCGTCGGCCCAGGCCGTCACTTTGTCCTTTCCCGGCATACCCGGCATCCTCCCAATTTCCCGCCCGTTTCCGGGACCTATATGCGCAGGCGCGGGGCCCTGCGCGCTTTTGTCAGGGGCGCGCGTCCCCCGGGCAGGTTATCTCCATCATGCGCTCCACGGCAATGTGCAGCATCTGCGATTGCGGCGTGTCCGCCGCGCGGTAATATACCTCCTTGCCCTCCCGGCGCGAGACTATCAGCCCGCCGGCCTTCAGCTGCCGCAGGTGGTGTGACACGGCCGGGGAGCTCATCTGCACCATGGCGGAGAGGTTTATCACGCACTCCTCGCAGTGGCAGAGCAGCCAGAATATGCGTATCCGGCTCGGGTCGTCCATGAGCCGGAACACGGAGGCGGCCGAGCGGAAAGCCTCCTCGCTCGGCATGCGCTCTATTACGCAGCTCACGTCCTCCCCGTGGTCGTGGGGCAGGCCGGCATGAAGCATTTTCACCCCTCCTTGTTTTTATAAGCATACCACAGCGCGCGGCAAAAAACAAACCCCTCCTTCCGGGCATAAAATTTCAAATTCCCCTTGACAACGGCGCGGGAAGTGCTATACTTGAGTCAACGATTAAGCAATCGTTTAATTTATTGACAGGAGCTGAGCATTGTGAAGAAGAGCTACAGGATCGATGTCGACTGCGCAAACTGCGCCAACAAGATGGAGATAGCGGCGAAGGCAACGCCGGGCGTGAAGGACGCCGTGGTGAATTTCATGACGCTCAAGATGAACGTGGAGTTCGACGAGGGCGCGGACCACCGCGCCGTCATGCAGGACGTGCTGCGCAACTGCAAGCGCGTTGAGGACGACTGCGAAATATATCTGTAAGGCCCGCGGGCCGGGGAGGGGATGCGGCAGATGAACCGCAAGCAGAAAAAGATGCTCGCGCGGATACTCATATCCGCCGCGCTGCTGATAGCGCTGAATTTCGCGCCGGTGACGGGCTGGGCGAGGTTCGCCTGCTACATGGTGCCGTACCTCGTAATCGGCTACGACATCCTGATAAAGGCCGGCAAGGGCATAGCCCACCGGCAGGTGACGGACGAGAACTTCCTAATGGCCGTCGCCACCGTCGGCGCGATAGCCCTCGCGCTGTATGAGGGCAGCGGGGACTACACCGAGGCCATAGCCGTCATGCTGTTTTACCAGATAGGCGAGTGGTTCCAGAGCTACGCCGTGGGCAAGTCCCGCCGGAACATCTCCGAGCTGATGGACATCCGCCCGGACTATGCCAACATTGAAAAGGACGGCAAGCTCGAACGGGTCGACCCCGACGAGGTGGAAGCCGGCTCGATAATCGTCGTGCAGCCCGGTGAGAAGGTGCCTATCGACGGCGTCATCGTCGAGGGCGAGAGCGCGCTGAACACCGCCGCCCTCACGGGCGAGAGCCTGCCGCGGGATGTCCGCGCCGGCGACGAGATCGTCAGCGGCTGCATCAACATGTCCGGCGTGCTGCGCATCCGCACGACGAAGGAGTTCGGCGAGAGCACGGTGAGCAAGATCCTCGACCTGGTCGAGAACGCCTCCAGCCGGAAGAGCCGCAGCGAGGCCTTCATAAGCCGCTTTGCGCGCGTCTACACCCCCGCCGTGTGCATAAGCGCGCTCGCCCTTGCGGTGGCACCTCCGCTGGTGCGCATACTCGGCCTCGGCCTGCCCGGCGGCTGGGAGACGTGGATCTACCGCGCGCTCACCTTCCTCGTGGCGAGCTGCCCCTGCGCGCTGGTGATAAGCATCCCGCTGAGCTTTTTCGCCGGCATCGGCGGCGCGAGCAACGCCGGCGTGCTCGTGAAGGGCTCCAATTACCTTGAAACCCTCAGCCAGGCGCGCATCGTGGTCTTTGACAAGACCGGTACGCTGACAAAGGGCGTGTTCGAGGTCAACGGCATCCATCACAGCCCCTACGACGAGAACTCGCTTATCGAATACGCCGCCCTGGCCGAGAGCGCCAGCTCCCACCCGATAAGCAAGAGCCTGCGCGCCGCCTATGGCCGCGAAATCGACCGCAGCCGCGTCTCCGGCATCAAGGAGATAAGCGGCGAGGGCGTCTCCGCCGTGGTGGACGGCCACAGCGTCGCCGCCGGCAACGGCAAGCTGATGGACCGTCTCGGCGTCAACTACATCGAGTGCCACAGCGTCGGCACGATAATCCACATGGCCATCGACGGCGAATACGCCGGACACATAGTCATCTCCGACGTGGAGAAGCCCACCGCGCGCGAGGCCGTCGCGGAGCTCAAAAAGTGCGGCGTGCGCGAGACGGTCATGCTCACCGGCGACGTGGAGCGCGTGGCCGAGAGCGTGGCGCGCGACCTCGGCATCGACAGGGCCTACAGCGGGCTCATGCCCGGCGACAAGGTCGAAAAGGTGGAGGAGCTCATGCGCTCGCGCGACCCGAAGGCGAAGCTCGCCTTCGTCGGCGACGGGATAAACGACGCGCCGGTCCTCTCCCGCGCGGACATCGGCATCGCCATGGGCGCAATGGGCTCGGACGCCGCCATCGAGGCCGCTGACGTGGTGCTGATGGACGACGACCCGATGAAAATTTCAAAGGCCATCAAGATCTCCCGCAAGTGCCTGCGCATAGTCTATGAAAACATTGTGTTCGCCATCGGCGTCAAGCTCGCCTGCCTCGTGCTCGTGGCCTTCGGCGCGGCGAACATGTGGCTGGCCATTTTCGCGGACGTGGGCGTGATGATCCTCGCCGTGCTGAACGCGATAAGGGCGCTCTTTGTCAAAAAGCTCTGACAGCCCCGCTTGAACAAACCTCCCTCACGGTGTAAAATGTAGCAAACACCGCGAGGGAGGTATTTTTTATGAAGGTCTCGCTCATTCAGATGTCCATCGGCCCGGAAAAGTCCGCGAATCTCGCCCACGCGCGCTCGCTGATAGACGCGGCCGCGGCCGGCGGCGCGGACATGGCTGTATTGCCGGAGATGTTCTGCTGCGAATACCGCAACAAGTCGTTCGTGGCCAACCGCGAGAGCGCCGGGGGCGAAGCCTGGCGTATGCTCTCCGCCGCGGCGGCGGAAAACGGGATCTATATAATCGGCGGCTCGCTGCCGGAGGAGGAGGGAGACAAGCTCTACAACACCTCCTTCGTCTTCGGCCGCGACGGGCGGCAGATAGCCCGCTGCCGGAAAACGCACCTTTTCGACATCGCCGTGGACGGCGGGCAGCACTTCCGCGAGTCCGCCACCTTCACGCCGGGGGACGATATCTGCGTTTTCGACACGGAGTTCGGCCGTCTCGGCCTGTGCATCTGCTTCGACATGCGCTTCCCCGAGCTGGCGAGGATAATGTCCATGGAGGGCGCCTTCGCCGTGTTCTGCCCCGCCAGCTTCAACATGACCACCGGCCCGGCGCACTGGGAGCTCACCTTCCGCGGCCGCGCGGTGGAGAGCCAGGTGTACACCCTCGGCTGCGCCCCGGCGCGCGACGAGGGCGGGCGCTATGTGTCCTACGCCAACTCGATCGCGGTCGACCCCTGGGGCACGGTGATGGAGCGCGCCGGCGCGGAGGAGACGACGCTCACCGTCGA
>DVGA01000027.1 GCA_018712985.1 Candidatus Scatomorpha intestinavium | reverse complement strand
CTTGCCGTGGTCGATGTGGCCAATGGTGCCAATGTTGACGTGGGGCTTGGTGCGGTTGAATACCTGCTTAGCCATTTTAGTATCCTCCTCAATAATTGATTGATTTTACTGATGCGGCATTTTATCAGTCGTCGAGGCTCAGCCCCGGTTGCCGATAAGCTTTTCCTGCAGGGATTTGGGCAGCTCCACGAAGTGGCTGGGCTCCATGCTGTAGTTTGCGCGGCCCTGCGTTTTGCTGCGCAGGTCGGTGGCATAGCCGAACATGGTGCTCAGAGGCACATTCGCGGTGATGATCGCGGCGCCGTTCCTGATGTCGGTGCCGGAAATCTGCCCGCGGCGGGCGTTGATGTCGCCCATGACGTCGCCCATATACTCCTCAGGCGCGGTCACGGTGACCTTCATGATGGGCTCGAGCAGGGTCGGGCCCGCCTTTGCCATGGCCTCCTTGAAGGCCATGCTGCCGCAGATCTTGAACGCGAGCTCGGAAGAGTCCACCTCGTGGAAGGAGCCGTCGATGAGCGTGGCCTTGACGTCGACGACCTGATAGCCGCCGAGAACGCCGGATTCCATCGCCCCCTGGATGCCCTGATCCACGCAGGGGATATATTCCTTCGGAATCGCACCGCCGTGTATTTCATCGACGAACTCATAGCCCTTTCCGGACTCGTTCGGCTCGATGGTAAGCTTGACGTGCGCGAACTGGCCGCGGCCGCCGGTCTGGCGGACATACCTTGTGTCCACAGTAGCCGGGCGGGTGATGGTCTCCTTGTAGGAGACCTGCGGCTTGCCCACGTTGGCCTCTACCTTGAATTCACGCAGAAGCCTGTCTACTATTATTTCCAGATGCAGCTCGCCCATACCGGCGATTATGGTCTGGCCCGTCTCCTCGTCCGTATAGGTCTTGAAGGTGGGGTCCTCCTCAGCCAGCTTGGCAAGGGCGATGGACATCTTTTCCTGACCGGCCTTGGTCTTGGGCTCGATTGCGACGCGGATGACGGGCTCGGGGAACTCCATGTTCTCGAGCACTATCTGATTCTTGTCGCTGCACAGAGTGTCGCCGGTGGTGGTGTTCTTCAGGCCGACGGCGGCGGCGATGTCGCCTGAGTAGGCGGTCTGGAGGTCCTCACGGTGGTTGGCATGCATCAGCAAGATGCGGCCGAGGCGCTCACGCTGGCCCTTTGTGGCGTTGATAACGGTTTCGCCGGCGTTTACCGTGCCGGAATATACGCGGAAGAACGCAAGCTTGCCGACATAGGGGTCGGTCATGATCTTGAATGCCAGGGCGGAGAACGGGGCTTCGTCGCTGGCGGGACGGGTCTCGGTCTCTCCGGTCTTGGGGTTCACGCCCTCGACCGGGGGGATGTCCAGCGGACTGGGCAGATAGTCTACGATGGCGTCGAGCAGCTTCTGCACGCCCTTGTTCTTATAGGACGTGCCGCAGACCACCGGGACCATCTTGCCGGCGATGGTCGCCTTGCGTATCGCAGACCTTATCATATCCGACGGGACCTCTTCGCCCTCGAGATAGAGCTCCATGATCTCGTCGTCGAAGTCGCTGACGGCCTCGAGCAGGTTTACGCGGTACTTGTCGGCGAGCTCGCGCATGTCGGCCGGGATATCTTCCACGCGCATATCCTTGCCCAGGTCATCGTAGTAAACGTCGGCATTCATGTCGACCAGGTCGATGATTCCGCGGAAGTCGGCCTCTTTGCCGATGGGAAGCTGTATGGGGACGGCGTTGGCCTTCAGCCGGTCATGCACCATGTCGACCACATTGTAAAAATTCGCGCCCATGATGTCCATCTTGTTTACATAGATGAGCCTCGGGACATTGTAGTGGTCGGCCTGGCGCCAGACGGTTTCACTCTGGGGCTCGACACCACCCTTGGCACAGAGAACAGTGACGCATCCGTCAAGGACGCGCAGGCTGCGCTCGACCTCAACGGTGAAGTCGACGTGCCCCGGGGTGTCGATGATGTTCAGCCGGCGGCCTTTCCAGTGGCAGGTGGTGGCGGCGGAGGTTATCGTGATGCCGCGCTCCTGCTCCTGCTCCATCCAGTCCATGGTGGCGTTGCCCTCGTGCACCTCGCCGAGCTTGTAGTTGACGCCGGTGTAGAAAAGAATACGTTCCGTCGTCGTGGTCTTGCCGGCGTCGATGTGAGCCATTATGCCGATATTCCGTGTGTTTTCAAGAGAAAATTCTCTGGGCATTGTCTATGCTCCTTAGGTTGATTACGATTACCACCTGAAATGGGCGAAGGCCTTGTTGCTCTCGGCCATCTTGTGGGTATCCTCGCGGCGCTTGACAGCGGCGCCGGTGTTGTTGCAGGCGTCCATGATCTCACCGGCCAGGCGTTCCTTCATGGTCTTTTCGCCGCGCTTGCGGGCGAACATCGTCAGCCAGCGCAGGCCGAGGGTCTGACGCCTTTCGGGCCTGACCTCGATAGGCACCTGATAGGTGGCGCCGCCGACGCGGCGGGCCTTGACCTCGAGGCTGGGCATGATGTTGTTCATGGCTTCGGTGAAGGCCTCAAGGGGGTCCTTGCCGGTCTTCTCCTTTATTATATCAAAAGCACCGTACACGACCTTCTGTGCGACGCCCTTCTTGCCGTCCAGCATGATGCTGTTGATGAGCTTGGTCACCAGCACGCTGTTGTATACAGGATCCGGCAAGATCTCTCTCTTGGGAACGTTACCTCTTCTGGGCACTATACTTCCCTCCTTCATTAAAAAATGACTTCATCGGTACTCGTGCGGCCGCCAGGTCGGGCGGCCTCCCGTATGCGCCCCGGTCGATACGATAAGTAAATATCAATCAAACAGGGCATGTCTGCCTATTACTTCTTGCCCGCCTTGGGACGCTTGGCGCCGTACTTGCTGCGGGCCTGCCTGCGTCCGTCGACGCCCTGGGTGTCGAGCGTACCGCGGATGATGTGGTAGCGCACGCCGGGGAGATCCTTGACACGGCCGCCGCGGATCATAACGACGGAGTGCTCCTGCAGGTTGTGTCCAACGCCGGGGATGTAGGCCGTAACCTCATAGCCGTTGGTCAGACGGACACGGGCGATCTTACGCAGGGCGGAGTTCGGCTTTTTGGGGGTCGAAGTACGCACCGCGGTGCAGACGCCGCGCTTCTGGGGGCTGGAAAGGTTGGTCTCGCAGTTCTTCAGGGTGTTGAGGCCCTTCTGCATGGCGGGAGAGGTGGACTTGTAAGTGGTCTTCTCACGGCCCTTCCTCACGAGCTGGTTAAATGTCGGCATGGTTTTCCTCCTTTCCTCAAAACTGTGTATTTTCAGCCGCTTTTGTAAAAAACGGGTGAAAAACCGGATTTAGGCGTGGCTATACCACGCGAATTTGAATTGTAGCATATTGCACAAGAATAGTCAAGAATTTTTTACTCATAGAGCTCTATGAATTCCTCCAGGCAGAGCCCGCGCTCCATGATGTACTCCGCCGCGGTGGTGCCGACATAGCGGAAGTGATAGGGCTCGTTCCGGCCGGTGACGCTCTCCTTCAGCGCGGGGTAGCGCAGTATGAAGCCGTATTCCGCGCAGTGCTCGGCGAGCCAGTCGAGCAGGTCCTCGTCGATGTTCGCGGAGCTGAGCGAGGAGTAGTACCTGTCCGTGATGTCCACGGCGAGGCCGGTCTGGTGGTCGCTGGTGCCGGGGTAGGCGACGACGGTTTTGGCGATTTCAACGGCCTCCTCGTATGTATAGGTTCCGCCCCAGGCGATCTGGCTGGCCCTGCCGTTAAAGATGTACTCCTGCGAGGAGTAGTTGATGTATGCTGTCATTATATAAGGTGTGAACCCTGCGTCCCGTGCGCCCTGAATGAAAGCGAGCAGCGCGTCCATCGCGCGGACGTCGAAATACTGCGCCGTGCCCTCTATGCTGCCGGTCTGCGGCGGGGAATAGGTGCCTATGTTGTGGTCGCTGTTTGCGAGGATGAACTCCCAGCTCGTGATGTCCACGTCCGGCTTGTAGACGGTGGGCCGCACGGTGGGCTCGGGCGTCGTGGTGACGCCGGGGATGCTTATGTCGCCGAAGAGGTTGTCCGGCTCCGTGCTCACCTCGCCGAAGAGGTTCACACCGCCGGCCTCCGAGGTGCGGGAAGCTATGATGAGTATGAGGAAGAGGGTGAGCATGATGAAAGCGAAGGATGTGAGTATGTTCCTGGTCCTCATGCGCATCGCCTCCTTTCCTGCGGCAATGTGGGGAAAGCGCCTGGACATCAAGAAATTATATCATCAAAAGTGGGGAAAAACAAGCGCCAAATGCCCATGGCCCCGGCGGCGCGCGAAAGAGCCCCGCGGGCAGCGTCAAAGCTGCCCGCGGGGCGGTGTGCATCGGCGGTCAAGTTCCTTCCGGCCCTTCGCAGGGGCCGGGAGGGAGCTCCTCGGTGCCGCTGCGGGCGAGGCGTACGAATTCCTCCTCGCTTATTATCTCTATCCGCGCGCGGCCGGCGGCGTTCAGGGCGTGCGCCCGCTCAAGGCTCCCGGCGCAGTTCGCCCCGGCCACGAGCATGTCCGTCAGCGGCGAAACCCGCGCCCGGACGGTGGCGCCCCTCTCCGCCGCCAGGCGGGAGAGCTCGCGCCGCGGCGTGACGAGCGAACCGGCGAACACAACGGCCTTGGCGAAGAGCGGGTGCTCGAAATCCAGCCTCCGTATCTCGGGAAAACCGCGCGGCGGCGCGGGACGCGGAGGGCAGGGAGGGACCTCCGGCAGCCATGTCCGCGGGACGCCGGGCGCGGGCTCAAGCCGGCAGCAGCGCTCAAAGGCCACGGCTATCGCCCTCGCGTTGGGCAGCCGGGAGCCCGTATTTCCCGCGCCGAAATAGCGCCGCAGCTCCGGCAGGGTGTGCGACGGAAGGTGCGGCAGGCGCTGCCTGGCGAGCTCAAGCAGATCCGCAACAGGGCAGGGAAGCCCGTCCCATCCTTCGGCCGCGCCGCGGAGGAAGCCGGCGCCGTCCTCGCCGTGTATTACCAGCGTGGCGCCGCCGGCGAAGCTGAGCAGCTCGCGCAGCGCCGCCTCCGCCGGGAGCAGCTCGTCCTCGGAGTCGCGCGGCCTGCCGCGCCGCCCGGAAGCGGACACGGGGCCGGGAGGGCCGCATTTTGCGTAGCAGCTGAAAGTGCCCTCCTCGGCCCCGCGGTGGATTTTAACGGAAGAGACGAAAAAGACACTGTATCCGAGCGGGGAGAGGCCCTCCGGCTCCACGCTCAGCGAGGCGTAGTCCTCCGGCGGGGCGGTGAGGGCGGTCGTGTCGATCATCATGGGCCGCTCTCCGCCTCAGCTCCTGATGAGGTTGCCGTATTTGTCCCTGAACCCGCCGCAGGCGATGGTAATTATGTCAACCAGCCAGCCAATGCCGAAGCAGCCGAACGTGAGCAGATAGAGTATGCCGGTGCCTATCTTGCCGGCGTAGAAGCGGTGGACGCCGAACACGCCGAGGACGGCGCTGAGAATGAGCGTGACGAGCCAGCTCCTGTCGGACAGGCGCTCATTGCGCCGGCCGGGGCGCTCGCACCGCTCCTTTTTGCGTGGAGGGTCGCCCGGCAGGGTCATAGTGCCGCACTCGACGCAGTAGGCTATCTCCGCTCCGTAGCTCCGGCCGCAGTCGGGGCAGTAGCAGCGCGTTATGGGAAGCTGCTCGCCGCAGAGGCCGCAGTATTTCGCGCCCGGGGCGTTGGGCTCGCCGCAGTTGGGGCAGACGACGGCGTCGGAACCGCCTTCCGGCCGCTCTTTTTCCGCGCCGCGGCCGCCTCCGTGCGGCTCTTCGCCGGCTGTGCTGCCGCCGGAGCGCGGCTCTTCGGGCAGGGTCATGTATTCAGAACTCATGCCGTTGCCTCCTGTTTCCGTGTGATTACAGCAGATTATAATCCAAAACCGCATGCTTTGCAACGAGTCTGGCCGCGGGAGGGGGAAATTTTCCTGCGAGGACGCAAAACCGCCCCGGGGAATCCTCGGGGCGGTCCGGCGGACATTTGGCCGGATACAGGCGGGTTTCAGGCGGTTTTTTCGAACTGGCTCATGTAGAGCCCCGCGTAGAAGCCGCCCTTTGCGAGCAGCTCCTCGTGTGTGCCCTGCTCGATGATGTCGCCGTCCTTCAAAACGAGGATGAGATCGGCGTTCTTTATCGTGCTCAGGCGGTGGGCAATAACAAAGCTGGTGCGGTTGGCCGTCAGGGAGTCCATCGCGCGCTGGGTTATGAGCTCCGTGCGGGTGTCAACGCTGCTGGTGGCCTCGTCGAGTATCAGCATCGGGTTGTCCTGTATCATCGCGCGGGCGATGGTCAGGAGCTGCTTCTGGCCGGCGGATATGGCGATGGAGTCGTCAAGAACGGTGTCAAAGCCCTTCGGCAGCGTTTCGATGAAGTGGTATATGCCGCAGGCGCGGCAGGCCTTTTCAAGCTGCCCGTCGGTGACGCCGGTCTTGTTGTACACAAGGTTTTCGCGCACGGTGCCATCAAACAGCCAGGTGTCCTGCAGGACCATGCCGAAGAGGTTGTGGACGCTCTCGCGCGTCATTTCGTTTGTGGGTATGCCGTCAATCTTTATAGTGCCGCTGTTTATCTCATAAAAGCGCATGAGCAGGTTCACGAGCGTGGTCTTGCCCGCGCCGGTGGGGCCGACGATCGCGACCTTCTGCCCGGGCTCCACGTGGGCGGAGAAGTCCTTTATGATTGTCTTCCCCGGGTTGTTCGGATAGCTGAAGCGCACGTGCTCGAAATCGACCTCGCCCCTGACCTCCTGCGGGGCGCTTCGCTTGCCGGTCTCTTCCGGCAGCTCTTCCGCGCCGAGGAAATCGAAAATGTGCCCGCCGGCGGCCGCCGCGGTCTGCATCTGCGTCATGCCCTGCGCCAGGGTGCTGAGCGGGGAGGTGAAGAGGCGCACATACATTATAAATGCAACGATCACGCCGAAGCCTATCTCCCCGTCCATGACGAGCGCGGCGCCTATCACGCAGACCGCTACGTAGCCGAGGTTGCCTATGACGGTCATGAGCGGCTGCATTATGCCGGAGAGGAACTGGCTGTGCCAATCGGCGTCGTAAAGGTCGTCGTTCATGCCGCTGAAGGTCTCTTTTATCTGGTCGTTTGCCCGGGAAATGCGCACGACGTCGTGGCCGGAGTACATCTCCTCGACATAGCCGTTCAGCGTGCTGAGGTTATCCTGCCTGGCGGTGAAGTATTTCTGCGAGCGCAGCATGGCGATGCCCATGATAATGAAGCCCACGAGCGTGACCGCCACGGCGGCGGACGCCATGCGCCACTCCGTGGCGAACATCATGATAAGGCAGCCGACGAACTGCGCGGCGGCGCTTATCATGCTCGGCAGGCTGTTTGCAAGGGCCTGCTGGAGCGTGCTTACGTCGTTGGTGACGCGGCTGAGGATGTCGCCGTGCGACACCGTGTTGAAATAGCTCATCGGCACGACGTTTATCTTGCGCGAGAGGTCGCGGCGCAGGTCGCGGGAGAGCTCGAGGGTGACGGTTGACATAATATAGTGCTCCACATAAGTGAGCACGGCGCTGACAAGATATAGCGCGAGCAGCTTCATGCCGATATCGCCTATCGCCGCGAGGTCGATTTCCGCGAACAGCGAATTGGAGATTATGTCGGTGATATCGCTGAGCAGGCTCGGGCCGACTATTGTGAGCACGGCGCCGGCCGCGGCGAAGAGCAGGGCGACCGCCATCGGCAGCTTCAGCTTGCCGTTGTAGCTGAAGAGCCTGCGCAGCACGTCCGCTATGGAGTGTTTTCTGTCCGTATTCTTGCTCATTTCGGTCCCTCCTTACGCACCGAGCTCTTCGCTGGAGAGCTGCGAGCGGGCGATTTCCTGATAGACCGGGCAGTTTTGCATGAGCTCGTCATGCGTGCCGATGCCCACGGCCTTGCCGTCGTCAAGGACGATTATTTTGTCCGCGTTGCGTATTGTGCCGATGCGCTGGGCTACTATCAGGCGGGTGGTGCCGCCGAGCTCGCTCTTCAGCCCCGCGCGGAGCGCGGCGTCGGTGCGGTAGTCGAGCGCGGAGAAGGAGTCGTCGAAGATGAGGATCTCGGGGTCCCGCGCCAGCGCCCTGGCTATGCTCAGGCGCTGCTTCTGCCCGCCGGAGACGTTCGTGCCGCCCTGGGCTATGGGCGAATCCATGCCCTGCGGCAGCCTGTCGACGAATTCGCTCGCCATAGCAAGGTCAAGGGCCTTGCCGACGTCGGCGTCGCCCCGCCCGCCGCGGCTCTTGCCAAAGAGGACGTTGCTCTTCACGGTGCCGGAAAACAGCACGGCCTTCTGAGTGACGTAGCCCACGCGGTCGTAGAGCGCGTCGAAGGTATAGTCCTTTACGTTCACGCCGTCGACGAGCACCTCGCCCTCGGTCGCGTCGTAGAAGCGGGCGATAAGGCTGACCAGCGTGGTCTTGCCGGAGCCGGTGGCGCCGATGAAGGCGACGGTCTCGCCGCGGTTGGCCTTGAAGCTGATGTCCTCGAGCACGTCGCCGCCGTCCGGGTAGTGGAAGGAAACGTGGCGGAACTCCACGGTGCCGGTCTCGGGGGAGTCGCTGCGCGTGCCCTCGTGTATATCGGTCTTGGAGCCCAGCACCTCGTTTATTCGCTGGGCGGAGACCTGCGCCGCGGGCAGGAGCATTATGATGCTGACAAGCATCATAATCGACATGATGACATAAGTGGCGTAGGTGCCGAACACGACGATGTTGCTGAAGGTTTCGAGCCTCACGGCGGTGTCCTCGGCGGGGACGGCGTTCACCAGCGACGCGCCTACCCAGTAGATGACGAGCGCGAGGGCATTCATGCCGAGCTGCATCACCGGGGTGAGGAAGGCGAAGGTGCGCTGGTTGAAAAGCTGCGTGCGCATCAGCTCGGAGTTGGACTTTTCAAACTTCTCGTTCTGGTAGTCCTCGGCGTTGTAGGCGTGCACCACGTTGATGCCGGTGAGGTTCTCGCGAGCTACAAGGTTGATTTTATCAGTCAGCTTCTGCACGCGGCGGAAGCGCGGCACGACGAGCGCGATGACTATGACCATCACCATGAGCAGCGCCACGATGAACCCGGCGGTTATGACCGAGAGCTCCCAGCTCTTGTCTATTATTTTTATTACGGCCCACACGGCCATGATGGGCGACTTTATCAGGAGCTGCAGGCCCATTGCAATTACCATCTGCACCTGAGTTATGTCGTTGGTCGTGCG
Source organism: Candidatus Scatomorpha intestinavium (assembly GCA_018712985.1). Lineage (GTDB taxonomy): Bacteria > Bacillota > Clostridia > Oscillospirales > Oscillospiraceae > Scatomorpha > Scatomorpha intestinavium. The sequence continues at coordinate 3,447 of DVGA01000027.1, read as the reverse complement.
GTTTATCAGGCTCGGCACGGAAAAGCTCATCATCTCGTGCTGGCCGAAGTCGGCGATTTTGTTGAACACGCGCTCGCGCGTCGTCAGCGCGAAGCCGGCGGCGACCTTCGCCGTCAGATAGCCGCAGAGTATGCACAGCGCCGCGCTCGCGAGCGTGCAGCCGAGCATTTCAAGCCCGGTGTGCAGTATGTCGGACATCGTGCTGCCCGGCGTTTCTATGAGGACGGTAAGGTCGCTCATATAGTCGGGCAGTTCAAGGTCAAAGTATATCTGCCCGAGCACCAGCACGGAGCAGACGAGCGCCATCAGCACGTCGCTTCGGCGCATTTTCCTGATCAGTTTGAGCATTGGCTGTTCCTCGCTTGTTTTTTGTTTTCGCTTTCGCTCTGCCAGAGCAGGGCCGCCGTGGCCGCCATGAGCGCGTGGCGGCAGGCGGAGGTGGCGACGTCTATCATGTGCTCCGCCGTGAGGGCGGAGGCCTCGAACTTCCCGAAGCTGTCCAGCCCGGAGTCTATTTCGCTCGAGAGCAGGTCGTCCACGCCGCGTTCATATTTCAGCTGCAGCTTTGCAAGCGCCGCGGCGAAGGGCAGGCGGCTCCCGGCGCCTGTTTCCAGAGCCTCGCTGCAGCGCCGGTCCTCCTCGTCCAGCGCCCTTAGCTGGTTCTTGAGCTCGGAGGCGTCCGCGCTCTGGAGCTGCCGCAGGCAGCTGTTCAACCGCCCATACGCCGCATCCAGCTCGGCGAGCTTTGCGGAAAACGCGCCGCGTTCAGGCGTCATTTCTATCACCCTTTCCTTTGGGATGCGCCAATCGTACACCGGCGCATGAAAAAGCGCCACTTATAATTTTGCCGCCCTGTATTGACAAAAAACCGGAAGTGTACAGGACTTGTACACTTCCGGGAATGTGACAGGACACAGCCGGGAAATTATAAGTGGCGTTTTGCGTGCCCCCGGTTTATTATTCAGTCGCGGAGGGCGGGAAGCCGAGAGCTTCACGTATCTGCCCGGATAGCAGGCGGTATATCTGATCGGCGAGGACTCCGGTATCCAAATCCCGCTTCGCATAGTTGCCGAGGATAAGACCTGTGATGCCGCCGGTGAAGAAATCTATCGCGACCTCGGTGTCCGCAACAGAGAGGGTGGAGTTCGGGAACATGGTATCGAACATATTCCAGAGATAGGCCCTGACGGCCTTCTGCATTATCTGGGAAAGCTCGTGGCTGTACTGGCTCGAGAGCAGATGCGTGATCTCGCTGCGGTGGTTCACGGCCTCAACGATAAAGGCGGTGATAGCCTCGCGGGGCGTTTCGGCCTGCATGCTGCTTTCAAACGCCCTTTTCATCGCGCACTCGCAGCCCCACTCCATAACGTCGATGATATCCTTGAAGTGGTAATAGAAGGTCTGGCGGCTTATGCCGCACTCCTCCACGAGGCGCTTGACGGATATGCTCTCCGGCTTCTCGCGGTTTAGCAGCTCGAAGAGCTTGGCGGTTATCATCTGCTTGGTGTCAATAGCCATAGAAGTTCTCCTAACTCAAATCAACAATGCATTGTATCATGAATTTGTGAAAAAATATAGTCCTGGAGGTAAGAAAATGTATAAAAGCAAGGGCTTTGCAGTGTGCGAGCTTATAGTAAGCACGCTCCTTGTAGTTTTTGGCGTTTATACGCTCGCCAATCCGTCAGCCACGCTCGAAAGCGCTGTAATCATTTATGGACTGCTTGCCGTGCTCATGGGAGTGCTCGACATCGTTGTATATGTAAAACTGGAAAGAAGGACGGGCTTCGGGCCGGTTGCCTCGCTGGTGACCGGGATAATAAGCGTGATTGCCGGTGTGATGATCCTGCTCGAGCCGCTGGCAGGCGTTCTTGCCCTTACGCTGCTCTTCCCGATGTGGTTCATCTGCCACTGCATATCCAGGCTGATGAACCTTGGGCTGACAAGGCTTGTGGCGGGGAACGCATACTATTACTTTGCGCTTGTTGTGAACATCCTCGGCCTGATCGTCGGCATAATGATGTTCTTCGACCCCTTCGTTTCCATGTTCACGCTCTCGTTCATGGTGGGCTTCTATCTGATATTGCTGGGCGTTGACGGCATCGTGCTGGCTCTAAGCGGCCTTGCGAGGAGGTAAGGGCGCATGGACGCAATACGCCTGCTCTTTGCCCTTGATGAGAACTACCTGCCGCAGCTGCGAGTGCTGCTCACGAGCATAGCCGTAAATAACCCCGGCGAGTGCTTCGAGCTCTATGTCATGCACTCCGGCCTGCCGGAGAGCGGGCTGGAGCGCCTCGCGGAGTGGAGCGCGAAGCGGGGCTGGGCCTTTTCGCCGGTCACGGTGGACGAGGCGCTCTTTGAGGGCGCGCCCGTGACCTCTACTTACCCGCAGGAGATGTACTACCGCCTGCTCGCCGGCGGGCTGCTGCCGGAAAACGTGGACAGGGTGCTCTACCTTGACCCGGACATACTGGTGATAAACCCGCTACGCGCGCTCTGGGAGACAGACCTGCGCGGGAACATGTTTGCCGCCGCCGCGCACACGGGCAAGACGGAGCTTGCCAACAACGTGAACCGCCTGCGCCTCGGCACGGACCACGACTACTACAATTCCGGCGTTCTGCTGATGGACCTCGCCGCGTGCCGGAGGGAGATAAGCACGGGCGAGCTCTTTGACTTCGTGCGGGGGCACCGCCGTGAGCTCGTCATGCCTGACCAGGATTTGCTCAACGCGATGTATGGAGACAGGGTGCTGCCGGTGGATGACGCGGTGTGGAACTATGACGCGCGCAACTACAATAACTATATGCTGCGCAGCTCCGGGGAGCAGAACTCGCGCTGGGTGATGCAGAACACCTCGATCCTCCACTTCTGCGGCAAGGCGAAGCCCTGGAAGCCGAATTACATCTACCGCTTCGGCGTGCTGTACCAGCACTACGAGCGGCTGGCCGAGAGGGACTGGGCGTGAGCCGCGCAATGCCTTGAATATCGCGCTTTGCGCGTGGCAAAGGGCAGAAAAAGCCGCCCCGGGCGGGGCGGACAGTCAGAATATGAGCGCGGCGAGCGCGCAGGCAACTCCCACGACGAGAGTGCTGCGGCCCATCATCGGGCGCGGGCGGCACGCCTGGGTTTTTGTAGGCTGCGCCTCAGGCCCCACGTCAGCAGTGGGCTGAAATAGAAAATCTCCCGGGAGCATCACGCTCCCGGGAGATTTTTCCATGGTGGAGACTGCTGGACTCGAACCAGTGACCTCCTGCGTGTGAAGCAATAAATTTTCAAAAATAATAGCCGCAAAATCAATACATATGCCCATGTCAAAGTAACCGTCAAACGTTGCCACACATGCTAAACCGGACATAGCAAAGTAACCGTCAAACCCCGCGACGTGTAGCGGCGAATGAACGAACGTGCTAAACTAGCAGCGAGTAGCAGGAACTCACGCGAACTCGC
>DVGA01000026.1 GCA_018712985.1 Candidatus Scatomorpha intestinavium | reverse complement strand
TTTTCCGTCATCGGCACGCACTGCTCGGCGGCCATTATTATGTTTTTGTTGTTCGGCAGGACAAAAACCGTCTCCGCCGGGGTGCGGTTCACGGCGCGGAGGATGTCCTCCGTGGATGGGTTCATCGTCTGACCCCCGGTGACGATATTGTCCGCGCCAAGCTCGCGGAACAGTTCCGCCATGCCCTCGCCCGCGCAGACGGCCACCGCGCCGAAGGGCTTTTCCGGCTCGGCGAACTCGCTCTCCTCCGTGGCCGGCTCCTCCGCCGGCGCGGAGGCGTGCGCGGCCTCGCCCCCGGCCATTTCGCTGTGCTGCTCGCGCATGTTCTCAATCTTCACCTTCAGCAGCGGGCCGTAGGTCAGCGCCTCGGTGAGCACGTTTCCGGGGACGTTCGTGTGGACGTGGACCTTGATTATCTCGTCGTCGTCGACCACTACCACGCAGTCGCCGAGCGACTCGAGGTATCCGCGGAGCAGCGCGGGGTCCTTGCCGTTTTCGCGCCCGACTATGAACTCGGTGCAGTAGGCAAACGCGATCTCGCCCGTGGAGAAGTCCGAGAAATCCGCCCTCTCGCGCGGCTCGTCAGCCTCCTCCTGCCCCTCAACAGGGACAAAGCCCTCGCCCCTGAGCACAGAGAGCGTGGCTTCGAGTATGAAGAGATAGCCCTTGCCGCCCGCGTCGACCACTCCGGCGCGCTTGAGCACGGGATTCAGGTTTATCGTGTCCGCCAGGGCCTCCGCCGCGGATTCGCACGCGCAGCTCAGCATCAGCTCAAGGTCGCTGCCGTGCTCGGCGAACTCCAGCGCCGCGCTGGTGGAAACGCGCGAAACGGTGAGTATCGTGCCCTCCGCCGGCTTCATGACGGCCTTGTACGCCGCGTCCACGCCGGCGCTCATCGCCTCGGCATAGAGCTTCGCGTCCGCCGTCTCGCAGCCCTTCAGCCGCTTCGCAAGGCCGCGGAAAAGCAGCGAGAGTATGACGCCGGAGTTGCCGCGCGCGCCGCGGAGCATGGCGTTTGCCGCGCAGGAGGCGGCCTCGCCCAGCGTCGGGAAAGTTTTCTTCGAGAGCTCCGCCGCCGCGGCGCCCATCGTCAGGCTCATGTTCGTGCCCGTGTCCCCGTCCGGGACCGGGAAGACGTTCAGCTCGTTTATGAGCTGCTTGTTCTGTCCGAGTGCGGCGTTTGCGCATTGTATGATCTCGCTGAAAAGCGCCGCGTCAATGAATTCTCTCAAGAGGGCCTCTACCTCCGAACTTCCTTTAGTCTTTATATACGCCTCAGCCGATTATCATCGTGTCCACATATACGTCCACGCGCTTCACCGGCACGCCGGTGGCCATGGAGACCTTATAGCTGACCTCGTTCATGATGCTGCTGCACAGCGCCATGAGGTTCACGCCGTGGTCCACCGCGATATGCAGCTCGAGCGAGACGCTGCCGTCCTCTCCGAGCCTTGCGGCCACGCCCTTCGACATGGACTCGCGGCGGAGCTGGAACACGCCGTCCTTGCCGCGCGCGGCCATCGCCTTGACGCCGAAGCAGCTCGTCGCCGCGTCCCCGGCAAGGTTGGCAAAAACCTCATCAGTTATAGTAATGGCTCCCTTTTCGTTATCAAGCCTCACCATGATGCTCCTCCTTTCGGGACATCTGCCCTTGCGGGCCCCATTCAGGTGCGGGTATGTCATTATAATACATTTGCGGCCAAAGTACAAGTGGGAGTTTCCCGCCTCTCTCGGCGCCCGGGTCGGGATTCCGCACACGCCCGCCGCTTTTTGTCCCAAAAATTCAAAGTGAAAAACATTTTGCCCGTTCCCGCAAAAATTTGTGCTTTTTTAGAGCAAAAAGTAGTTTACATGTTCGCCCCGGAGTGATAATATTATAACGCTTTGGCCCCTTCATTCAAAATAAAATTGTGTGGAGATGAAAGTATGGCGAGAAAACTCAAAACCATGGACGGCAACCAGGCCGCCGCTCACGTTTCGTATGCATTTACGGAAGTAGCGGCCATTTACCCCATCACGCCGTCCAGCCCCATGGCCGACTACGTGGACCAGTGGTCTGCCGCGGGTCTCAAGAATATCTTCGGCACCACCGTTAAGGTGCAGGAGATGCAGGCCGAGTCCGGCGCCGCCGGCGCTGTTCACGGCTCCCTCAACGCCGGCGCCCTCACGACGACGTACACCGCGTCCCAGGGCCTGCTGCTCATGATCCCGAATATGTACAAGATCGCGGGCGAGCTGCTCCCCGGCGTGTTCCATGTCACGGCCCGCACCCTTGCGAGCCACACGCTGTCCATCTTCGGCGACCACCAGGACGTCATGGCCTGCCGCCAGACCGGCTTTGCCATGCTCTGCGAGGGCAACGTGCAGGAGGTCATGGACCTCTCCGCCGTCGCTCACCTGGCCGCTATCAAGGGCCGCGTCCCCTTCCTGAACTTCTTCGACGGCTTCCGCACCAGCCACGAGATCCAGAAAATAGCCGTTTGGGACTATAAGGACCTCGCTTCCATGGTGGACATGAAGGCTGTTGAGGAGTTCCGCGCCCGCGCGCTGAACCCCGAGCATCCTCAGATGCGCGGCAGCCACGAGAACGGCGACATCTTCTTCCAGAACCGCGAGGCCTCCAACAAGTACTACGAGGCCGTCCCCGGCATAGTCGAGGAGTATATGAAGAAGGTCAACCGCAAGCTCGGCACCGACTACCAGCTCTTCAACTACTACGGCGCTCCGGACGCCGACCGCGTCATCGTCGCCATGGGCTCCATCTGCGACGTGACCGAGGAAGTCATCGACTACCTGAACGCCCACGGCCAGAAGGTCGGCCTCATCAAGGTCCGCCTGTACCGCCCCTGGCGCGCAGACAAGCTGCTCGCCGCCATTCCGGAGACATGTAAGTCCATCGCGGTGCTCGACCGCACCAAGGAGCCGGGCGCCCAGGGCGAGCCGCTCTATCTGGACGTCGTCACCAGCCTGGCCAACGCCGGCAGGACCGATATCAAGGTCATCGGCGGCCGCTACGGCCTCGCCAGCAAGGACACGCCTCCCGCGAGCGTCTTCGCCGTCTATAAGGAGCTGGCCAAGGCCAACCCGAAGAGGCAGTTCACCGTCGGCATCGTCGACGACGTGACCCACATGTCCCTGCGCGAGACCTCCGCGCCCGACACCTCCCCGAAGGGGACCGTCAGCTGCATGTTCTGGGGCCTCGGCGGCGACGGCACCGTCGGCGCGAACAAGAACTCCATCAAGATCATCGGCGACCACACCGACAAGTACGTCCAGGCCTACTTCCAGTACGACTCCAAGAAGACCGGCGGCGTCACCATCAGCCACCTGCGCTTCGGCGACAAGCCCATCAAGAGCCCGTACTATATCAACAAGGCCGACTTCGTGGCCTGCCACAACCCGAGCTATATCACCAAGGGCTTCAAGATGGCCCAGAAGCTGAAGGCCGGCGGCGTGTTCCTCGTGAACAGCCAGTGGGACTTCGCCGAGCTTGAGCACCACCTCGACGCGGACGCCAAGAGGTATATCGCCAAGAACAAGATAAAGCTCGTCATGATCAACGCGATCGACCTCGCCGCCAAGATCGGCATGGGCAAGCGCACCAACACCATTCTGCAGAGCGCCTTCTTCTCCCTGGCCAAGGTCATCCCCGAGGATCAGGCCATCAAGTATATGAAGGACGCCGCCACGCACTCCTACCTCAAGAAGGGCCAGGATGTCGTGGACATGAACCACAAGGCCATCGAGCTCGGCGCCTCCGCGTACACCGTGGTCGACATCCCCGAGTCCTGGGCCACCGCCACCGATGAGACCAAGCCCATCGAGCTCACCGGCCGCGCCCCGGTCGTCAAGATGGTCAGCGAGATCCTCGACCCCGTCGGCAAGATGGACGGCGACAGCCTGCCCGTCAGCGCCTTCAAGGCCCATGCGGACGGCACCTTCGAGCTCGGCGCTTCCGCCTATGAGAAGCGCGGCGTGGCCGTCAGCGTGCCCGAGTGGAACAGTGCCACCTGCATCCAGTGCAACCAGTGCGCCTATGTCTGCCCGCACGCCACCATCAGGGCTTACGCCCTCACCGAGGACGAGGCCAAGGCCGCTCCCGAGGCTGCCAAGATCGTCCCCATCAAGGCCGGCAAGGGCAAGGGCGAGTATCAGTTTGCCATCGCTGTCAGCCCGCTGGACTGCATGGGCTGCGGCGTCTGCGCCAACATCTGCCCGACTAAGAGCCTGACCATGGTCCCGATGGAGAGCCAGCTCGCGCAGCAGGACGTCTGGACCTATATGACTGAGAAGGTGTCCGAGAAGAAGGACATGCAGGACAACACCGTCAAGGGCAGCCAGTTCAAGCAGCCCATGCTCGAGTTCTCCGGCAGCTGCGCCGGCTGCGCCGAGACGAGCTATGCCCGCCTGATCACCCAGCTCTTCGGCGACCACATGATAATCTCCAACGCCACCGGCTGCTCCTCCATCTGGGGCGGACCGGCTGCCACCAGCCCGTACACCGTCAACAAAGAAGGCAAGGGTCCCGCCTGGGTCAACAGCCTGTTTGAGGACAACGCCGAGCACGGCCTGGGCCTCTACCTCGGCCAGAAGAAGCTCCGCGACGACCTCGCCGCGAAGACCAGCGAGCTCATCGCCCTCGACTGGTGCACTCCCGCCATCAAGGAATCCGGCCAGAAGTGGCTCGACACCTATAACGACGGCGAGGCCAACCAGGAGGCAACCAAGGCCTTTGTCGCCGCGCTTGAGGACGGAGTGTGCACTGTCGACGAGCTGTGCGCTTCCGACAACGCCGACATCAAGGCCTTCGGCGAGAAGCTGAAGAAGGCCGGCAAGACCTATTGCGAGTGCGACGCCTGCAAGCTCGCCAGGGCCATCCTCGACCAGAAGGATTACCTGAATAAGAAGTCCGTCTGGATCATGGGCGGCGACGGCTGGGCCTACGATATCGGCTACGGCGGCCTCGACCACGTGCTCGCCTCCGGCGAGGATGTGAACATCTTCGTGTTCGACACCGAGGTGTACTCCAACACCGGCGGCCAGGCCTCCAAGGCCTCCAACATCGGCCAGGTTGCTCAGTTTGCCGCGGCCGGCAAGGAGATAAAGAGCAAGGCCCTCGCCGAGCTCGCCATGACCTACGGCTACGTTTACGTCGCCCAGGTCGCCATGGGCGCCAACCCGAACCAGACCATCAAGGCCATCACCGAGGCCGAGGCCTATCACGGCCCGTCCCTCATTATCGGCTATGCTCCCTGCGAGATGCACTCCATCAAGGGCGGCATGACCAACTGCCAGTCCGAGATGAAGAAGGCCGTCGAGTGCGGCTACTGGAACCTCTTCCGCTTCAACCCGGCCGAGGAGCAGCCCTTCACTCTTGACAGCAAGGAGCCCAAGGGCGGTTACCGCGAGTTCCTCATGAACGAGGCCCGCTACTCCCGCCTGACCCGTGAGTTCCCCGACCGTGCCGACAAGCTCTTCTCCGCCAACGAGGAGAACGCCAAGGCCCGCTATGAGCACCTGCTCAAGCTCAAGGAACTCTACACCAAGTAAAAACCGCACATTCACCAGAAAAAAAGGGGGGCGCAAGCCCCCCTTTTTCTTATTCCACGCAATGGGTTTTGCGTAAGGCGCAAGAGCCCGCCCCTGTAAACTATTCTGAGAGGTTTCTTTTTGCCTTGTCAAAAAGAAACCTCTCGGTAAATATTTGAATATTGTAAAAGCAAGATTAAAATTGCCTATCTTCATTTTTACAATATTTCACTCATTTGTGCATGAAATCTTCACAACTTCATGCTAAAACATAGTAAAAGACCAAAGGCAGGTGTTTACATGGGCATACAGTATGAGCCGATAATGATGCGCGCGATCGACGCGGTGCGCGAAGCGGGCGAGGTCGTGCTTACAAGCGGTATACACCGCGTCCGCGCGAAGGGCGCGGCGGACTTTGTAACAGACGTCGACATGGCGGTGCAGAGCTTCCTCGCGCGCCAGCTCGCGGTGATAGCGCCGAACGTACAGTTCATGGGCGAGGAGCAGGACAACTCCGGCATCGACCCATCCAGGCCGTTCTGGATACTCGACCCCGTGGACGGCACGACCAACCTGATACACGGCCTGCGGCTCAGCGCCGTCTCCCTCGCCTACGCCGAGGGCGGCGCGGTACGCTTCGGCGTGGTATACGACCCCTTCCGCGGCGAGTGCTACTCCGCCTGCGAGGGGCGCGGCGCCAGCTTGAACGGAGAGCTCATCTCCGTCAGCTCCGCGCTCGAGCTTAGCGACGCCCTCGCCGCAGCCGGCACCGTCCCGGGCTATAAGCACATGGCCGATGAGGCCTTCCGGCAGATGCGGCTGCTGTACGACTCGTGCCAGGATGTGCGCCGCTCCGGCTGCGCCTCACTCGACCTCTGCCACGTCGCCGCCGGGCGGCTGGACGCCTACGCCGAACTGATGCTCCAGCCCTGGGACTACGCCGCCGGCGCGCTGATAGTCTCCGAGGCCGGCGGCCGGGCCACTACGCTCACCGGTGAGCCCCTGCCGCTCACGCACGGCAGCGCCATACTCGCGTCTAACGGCCGGCTTCATTCAAAGCTGCTCTCGCTGCTCGCATGAGCGCATAATCAAAGCCCCGGGGCGATGCCCCGGGGCTTTTTTCGCGCGGCGCAATGCGTCACGCGGTCTCTATGAGTATGACGTTTTTTGTCAAATCCACGCTCTTGAGCGTCCCGGTGACGATTTTCTTCGCGCCGAGCATGTCGGTCAGCACGACCTTCTCACCGTCCACGGCAATACCGGAGACGTAGTTCATCAGCGGCTTGCGCTCGCCGCCGCTCACCTCAAACGCATCAGAAAGGCACATGTTCAATCCCCCTTTGCCAGCAAAAGCGCCTCGGCCAGCTTGTCGTTCCCGTGCTCGAAAAAGTGCACCGCCTCATGCACCGACTGCGCCGCCTCCTCGTGCCCGTGCGCCTCAAGCGCGTGGGCCAGGTCGTGCAGCTCCCCGGCGTGGCTGCGGTTGTGCTCGAGCGTGTATGCCAAAAGGGCCAGCGTCTGCTCCCCGGTCAGCTCGGTACCGTGGGAGTGCTCATGCCCGTGAGCGCCCTCGTGCAGGGCGGTTTTTGTTCTCAGCATCCTGATTACCTCCGTTTTTTACACAATTATACTCCGCCGTAGCGCCGCGTTCAATAGCTTATCCCGAACAGACTTCGCGCGTTCTCCGCTGTTGCGGCCGCGACGGCCTCCGGGCTAAGGGACTTCACCTCAGCGATCTTCTGCACCACATAGCGCAGCATCGAGCTGTCGTTCCGCCGCCCGCGCATCGGCTCCGGCGTCAGATACGGGCTGTCCGTCTCTATCAGGATCCTGTCCATCGGGCACACGGCGAGCGCCTCAAGGTTCCGCCTTGCGTTTTTATAGGTTATCGGCCCGTCAAAGCCGAGGTACCAGCCCGCGGAGAGCAGCTGCCGCGCCATCTGCGCGCTGCCGGAAAAGCAGTGGTAAACTCCCCTCAGCGATGGGTATTCGAGCGTCACCGCCATGCAGTCGGCGTGCGCGTCCCTGTCGTGTATCACGACCGGCTTGTCCAGCTCTATCGCCAGCTCGAGCTGCGCGCGGAGCATCTCCTCCTGCAGGGCCTTGTGCTCCTTGTCCCAGTAGTAGTCGAGCCCGATTTCGCCTATCGCCACGGCTTTAGGGTGCGCGGCGAGCGCCCTTATCTCCCCTATGCTGTCCGCGGTCCAGCTCTCCCACTCCTGAGGGTGCCAGCCCACCGCGGCGTAGATATAGTCGTACTTTTCCGCAATTTCAAGCGCCTTGCGGCTCGTCTCCCCGTCGCAGCCGGGGTCAATCACGCACTCCACGCCCTGTAAGGGCAGCGCGGAGAGCAGCCCGTCCCTGTCCGAATCGAACTGCCTGCTGTCATAGTGCGCGTGCGAATCAAAATACATGCGCATCGCCTCCACTGCTATTAAAGCACATGGCGCCATTGCGCGCAAGCTCGTTTTGTGGTAATATCGCTTATATGAAGGCACGATGGCTGACCGACAAGTACATATCGCTCATGCTCCTCGTCTTCCCTCTCTGGACGGGGCCCGAGGGCTATGCGGACATCACGCGCTCCAAATTCCTCTTTTTCGCCGTACTGAGCGGGCTGTACCTGGCCGGGACGGCCGTCTGCATGGCGCTGGACAAAACCGCGCCGAAGCGCCCGAACGCTTTGCAGTGCTTCGCCCTCGCCTTTATGGCGGCGGCCTGCCTCTCCGCCGCGCTCTCGCCTTACGGCTCCGCGGTAATCATCGGCGCGAGCCGCTACGACGGACTCGTGACGCTGCTGCTCTACGGCGGCATATTCCTCGCCGTCTCAGCCTTCGGGGAGTGGAAAAAGTATTATGTCTACCTCCTTGCGGCCTCGGCCTCCGTCTGCTCGCTCATCGCGCTGATACAGTTCACGGGCGCGAACCCGCTCGGGCTCTATCCCGCCGGGCTCAATTACTACGACGCCGGGGTGCGCTACACCGGCGAATTTCTCGGCACAATCGGCAACACGAACCTGCTCGCCGCCTTCTACTGCCTCTGCATCCCCCTGTTTACAGGCCACGCGCTGACAAACCGCAAGATGGCGGACAGGCTTATGCTCCTCCCCGCCGCGCTCTGCGCCGGGGTGCTGATCGGCTCGCGCGTCGCCTCCGGGCTCGTCGCGCTCGCCGCCGCTGCGGTCACACTTATCCCGTATTATGTAAACTATATTCATAGAAACAAGCGCCTCACGCTTGCCGTCTCCGCCTCCATGGCCGCCCTGTGCGTCCTCGCCCTCGCGGCCGTGTATTTTTACGGCGGCGGCAGCGGCACGCTGCACGAGCTCTCCGAGGTCCTTCACGGCCATGTGGAGGACAGCTACGGCTCCAGCCGCGTGGGCATCTGGCGCGAGTGCCTGCGCCTGTTCGGCGAATCGCCGGTGACCGGCGGCGGACCGGACACGCTTGTGCTGCGCACGGACATGACCTTCTCCCGCTATGTGGAGGAGACGGGCTCCACGCTCTCGACGCATGTGGACAACGCGCATTGCGAAATCCTCAGCTACCTTGTCAACCTCGGCTTGCTCGGCGCGCTGCCGTATGTCGCGCTCTGCGCGGGGAGCCTCCGGCGCTTTTTCCGCGGCTGTGCGCCCGCCGCCGGCGGCGCGCTGTGCTGCTATTACGTCCAGAGCCTCTTCGGCCTCGGGCTGTGCATAGTCGTTCCGCTCGTCTGGATATATATGGGCCTCGTGTGCTCAGGGAAGGAGTTGGATAAATGCAAAAGCGCGCGCTCGCCCCGGACGTCCTGAAGCTGCTCGCCTGCGTTGGCGTCATAGTCATACACATCTCGGGCAACGGCCTGGACCTCTTTCCCATCGGTAGCTTCAGCTACCTCTCCAGCGCGTTCTGGGACTCTCTGGCCCGCTTCGCCGTGCCGGTTTTCTTCATGTGCACCGGCGCGCTCATGCTCCCGCCCGAGCGCAGCCTCACGGCCGGGACGGTCTGGAAAAAATATTTCCTGCGCGTGCTGATAATCCTGCTCTTCTGGTCCTGGGCCTATTACATGCTCGTCGTCGCCGGGCAGTACCTGCTGATTTACTGGGCCGAGGAGAACTTTTTCCTCAATTCCATCACGCACACGCTGCGCTTCGACCACTTTTTCCACCTGTACTACTTACAGATACTCCTGCTGCTCTACGCACTGCTGCCCGTGCTGCGCGTCTTTGCCCGCGCCGCGGGGGAAAAGGAGATGCGTTACGCCCTCGGCGCCTGGGCCGTGCTCGGCCTCGCCTTCCCTCTGCTGCGGCAGTATCCCCCGCTCGAGTGGCTCGGCGGCATCACCGGTCAGTACGACATAAACATGGCCTGGTCGGCCATGGGCTACGCCATGCTGGGCTACTACCTGAACACGCGCGAGGCCTCCCACTTCTCCGTCCGCGGCAGCGCGCTGCTGTTCGCCGGCGGCTTTGCCGTCACCTTCGGCGGCACGGTCGCGGCCTCGCTGCTCACCGGCGAGACCGTAATAGCGTTCATGGAGGGCATGTCCCCCGGCCCGGCCATGATGGCCGCCGGGCTCTTCTGCCTGGTCCGCCGGCTCTGCGGCTCTCGCTCGAGCAGCGCGCGGATCGCGCGGCTGGTGAAGGCCAGCTTCGCCGTCTATCTCGTACACATGGCCTTCGTCATGGTTCTGCGGCAGTTCGGCCTGAGCCTTACGCTGCTGTCGCCGCTCATCTCCGTGCCGGTGGAAACCGCCGCCGTGCTCGCGCTCAGCCTCGCCGCCTGGTGGGTGCTCTCCAAAATCCCGATAGTAAAGGACCATCTGATATAATGAAACTCGAAAACGGCGAATTTATCCTCTCCGGCCCGCCCGAAAGCAGCAGCGCCTGCCTCCGCAGCCCGGAGGACGTGATAGCCGCGGTGGACCGCGCCGGGCTCCTCCCGCTCTTCGCCGGGGCCGTGCCGGGCTTTTCCGTCGAGGAGCTCACGCCCGCCGAATGGTGGTGGAGCGGCGACCTCGAGCGCGACCCCTGGTACTGGCGCGAGACTATAGCCGCCTCCGGCCGCGCGCTGTACGGCAAATTTTTCGGCGGCAGGGCCGGTTTCGTCTCGCTTGAGTGCTTCCCGCGCTTCGCCAACATACGGCGCGACGGCTATGACTTCGACGCGCTGTACGAGGACGGCAAGACCAGCCACCGCTGCAAAAAAATAATGGACTGCTTCGCCCTCTCCCCCGAGCTGCCATCGTATGAGCTCAAGCGCCTCGCCGGCTTCGGAAAGGGCGGCGAGAAAAACTTCGACGGCACCGTGACAAAGCTCCAGGAGCAGGGCTACCTGGTAATAAAATCGTTCTCCCGCCGGCGCAACGCCCGCGGGGAGGAATACGGCTGGCCCGTCGCGGTCTATACCCCGGCGGAGAACCTGGTCTCCCCCGGCCTCATCGCCGAAGCCTACCGCGAGGACGTCCGGGACTCCGCCCGCGGGCTGCTCTCCGTCCTTCGCAAAGCCGCCCCGGACGCGCCCGAGAGCGCCCTTCTGCGCCTGATATACGGCGCCTGATCAACTTACCGGAGGTAAAAAACAATGGACAAATTTGCCGGAATGACCATAACCGAATTTGACGACGCCCTGGCCTCGAATGCCCCCGCGCCCGGGGGCGGCGGCGCCGCGGCGCTTGCCGGCGCACTGGCCGCCGCGCTCGGCTCCATGGTGTGCAGCCTCACCAGCGGGAAAAAATCGTACGCGCAGTACGAGGATGACATCCGCCGCGCACTCGAACAGCTCGAGGCGGCCCGGCGGCACCTCGTCACGCTCATAGACGAGGACGCCAGGGCCTTCGCCCCGCTGCAAAAGTACCTCTCCATGCCCAAGGACAGCCCCGAGCGGCGCGAGCACATGGACGCCGCGCTCCGCGTAGCCTGCTATGTGCCGACGGACGTGCTGTACACCTGCGAGGACGTCGCCGGGCTCCTCGCCTCCCTCGCGGAAAAGGGGCTGCGCGGCGCGATATCCGACATCGGCGTGGGGCTCGAGCTCTGCCGTGCCGCCATGCGCGCTTCGAGGATAAACATACTCATTAACGCCGCCGCGATGCCCGACGAGGTGTTCGGCATGACCCTCCGGCGCGAGTGCGAGATAGTACTTGGCCGCTGCGAGCCCGTAATCGACGCTGCGCTTGAGCGCGTGGAGGCAAGGATTGCCGGGAAATGAGTTTTCCCGGAAAAATAACGTGAAACGTATTGACAAATTCCACAGCGGATGTTATCATATCAAGGCTTGCGGGCGCGCGTTCCGCCGGTATTGCTGCTCAGGCCACATGCGCCAGTAGCTCAGTAGGATAGAGCAACTGCCTTCTAAGCAGTAGGCCGGGGGTTCGAGTCCCTCCTGGCGTGCCATTGGCAGGCTCCATACATGGTGGGTGTAGCTCAGTTGGTATGAGCACCGGATTGTGGTTCCGGGTGTCGTGGGTTCGAGCCCCATCTCCCACCCCACGCGAACGAGAGGCCGGGAAACCGGCCTCTTTGCGCAGAGCTTCGATGGTGGGATGTAGTGTAACGGTAACACACCAGACTTTGACTCTGATATTGTAGGTTCGAGTCCTGCCATCCCAGCCACGTCGGCGCAAAGTCCGCTTTGCTCCGTTTCCGGCGAAAGCCGAAGGCTGTCGCCGAAAACTGCGCACGCTTCCTTGCGCCTCCTTTCAAAACTGAATCCGTGGATTCAGTTTTGTTTGAACGGGGGCGGCGGTTTTCGGCCTCGCCGAAAAATGGCTCGCTGATGTCAAAGGCGCTGTCAACAGCAAAAGGTGTTTCAGCGTTTTTGGACTAAAGTCCGCATGGTTTCTATAAAATGACCCAGTAGCTCAGCAGGCAGAGCACCTGCCTTTTAAGCAGGGTGTCCGGGGTTCGAATCCCCGCTGGGTCACCAGACCGGCGCAAAGCGTTTTTCCTTTGCGCCGGCTTTATTTTAGGAGGTGTTTTCATGGCAGTCAGGGGCGAGAAGGAGTATTCGCAGTCCGTAGACAACGCCATACGGCTCCTTCGCTGCTTTATCGACAAGGAGGAACGCGGAATATCCGAGCTCTCCCGCGAGCTGGACATGAGCAAGGCCAGCGTGTCGCGCATCGTCGCCGCGCTTGAGCGCGGCCGCTTCCTCATGCAGAACCCGGACACCGGACGTTACAGGCTCGGCATCGGGCTCATGTTTTTCGGCGAGCTGGTACACGAACGCAACGAGCTTGCACGTGCTCTCTCCCCGCTGATGCACGACCTGGCCGAAAAATACCAGTCCACAACGCACCTCGCCGTCATCTCCGGCAGCGACGTCATGATAATCTCAAAGGTCTCCGCCGGCCCCTTCGTATACATGCGCTCGCACGTCGGCGGCAAGCTGCCCCCCTACTGCACGAGCACCGGGAAGTGCCTCCTCGCGTTTATGCAGCCCGAGGACGCTCGCTACTGCCTTGAAAAGCTCAGCTTCTGCGCCATGACCTCCAAGACGATCACCGACATGCCCACGCTGCAAAACGAGCTCGAGCTCGTCCGCCGCCGCGGCTACGCCGTGGACGACGAGGAATCGCACGAGGGGCTCTACTGCGTCGGCTGCCCGGTGTTCGATGCGGCCGGGCACGTGATCGCCGCCATCTCCGTCAGCGGCCGCAGGGATTATCTCATGGAGCGGCAGGAGGAAGTCTCGTCCTACATCAACGGGCACCTTATTCAGCTAAAATTTTAACAACAGCCCGGCAATTTGCCGGGCTGTTGGTTGTATAAATCCAATAAAATACCGCTTGACTTTTACAGGTCAAAGTGCTATACAGTAATTGAGCCGCAGACATGCGGCAGCATTTTAGGCTAATATTTGTTACAATATTCCGATTATTTTAACAGTATGTAAACCCAATATTTTTTATTCGCAGTTTTTCGGTACGTCATTCCGATTATTATAACAATTTTGACTCTATTGAAAAAATTGGACGCCGCTGGAGCCGGCTCAGGCAAAAATGGAGGTGAGTTTGTTCAAAAAGTAAGCCATAAGCTTGCTCCCGCGCGCAAGAGGGAATAAAATATAAAGAAAGGACTGCGAAATAATGGACGTATTATCTCTTATAGTATTCATCGTGCTCATAGCACTCGCATTCTGGCGCAAAGTGAACATGGGCGTTCTCGCCTTTGCCACAGCACTGATACTCGGCCGTGTGCTGGGCATGACCGACAAAGAGATCATCGGGACGCTCAGCTCCTCGCTGTTCGTCACGCTCTCCGGCATCACGCTGCTTTTCGCCGTAGTAACTTCAACCGGCGCGTTTGAAATGCTCTCCAAGAAGATTGTGGCGCTCACCGGTCACCGCATATGGGTCCTCCCCATAGTTTCTTATCTGCTTGGTTTCGCACTCTCCGCCATCGGCCCCGGCGCAATCCCCCCGACCACCCTGGTCGTCACCCTCACCGTCTCCATAGCCATCTCCGCCGGCTACAGCCCCATAATGATGGGCGTCATAGGCGGCTGCGGGCTGATGGGCGGGCGCGTATGTGCCTGGACCCCCGAGGGTGCCCTTGTCTCCACTCTGTCGGCCGAGCAGGGCCTCGAGAGCGGGGTCATATTGCCCGTGTTTGCCTTCCAGGTCATCACCACCATAATCTACGCCGCTATCCTCTACTTTGTCTTCAAGGGCTACAAGGTCAAAGCCGCCCCGGGAAGCGTTGTGATAGAGAAAACTAAAGCCACCCCGAAGCAGCTCATCGCCCTTGGCACAGTCGTGGTCATGCTCGTGCTCGTCATGGTATTCGACTTTGACGTGGGCCTCGTCTCCTACCTGCTGGCCGGCCTGCTCTTCCTCGTCGACCTTGCGGACGATGCAAAGAGCATCAAAGCCGTCCCCTGGCACACCATACTCATGATACTCGGCGTCGGCGTCCTCATGAGCGTCATATCCGAGGCCGGCGGCATCGACCTGCTGTGCAACGCGCTCTCCAACGTCATGTCCCCGAGCACCGTCGCCCCGTTCACCGGCATTACGGCAGGCATCATGAGCCTTGTCAGCTCCGGCTTCGGCGTGGTGTACCCGACGCTCGTACCCATGGCCAGCGACCTCGTGGCCTCCGTCGGCGGCGGGGACGCGGTCGCGGTTATAGCCGCGATAATTGCCGGCGGCTCCCTGGCTGGCTTCAGCCCGATGTCCACCTGCGGCGCGCTCACGCTCAGCACCATGTCCACCATAAAGACGGACATGACAAAGGCGGAGCAGGACAGGAGCTTCGTCACCATGATAATCGTTGCCGTGGGCGCGATAGCCTGGGTCGGCGTCAGCACATTCCTGTTTGCAAACCTCTGCTCAAGCATTTTCTGATATAACAGCAAAGTCAGTTAAGGAGGAATCTATATGAAGGAAATCCGCCTGCATGGAAGGGGCGGGCAGGGCGTGGTGAAGGCCTCGCAGATCGTGGTCCGCGCCGCCGTCCGCTCCGGGCTGCACGGGCAGTTCATCCCCTTCTTCGGCGTCGAGCGGAAGGGCTCGCCGGTTTACGGCTATCTGAGGCTCAGCCGCGAGGAGATACGGCGGAAAACGCAGATCTACGAGCCGGACATGCTTGTCATCATGGACGACACGCTCGTCTCCATGCCCAACACCTACGCAGGGCTGAAGCCCGGCGGGATAGTGCTCATCAACTCCGCGAAGCCGCTTGATGAACTGCTCGTGCCGGACTGTGCCGGGCTGGTCGCCGCAGTGGACGCCACAGAGATATCTGAGCGCCGCTTCGGGAAGAACCTGCCGAACACGTCTGTGCTGGGAGCCTTTGCCCGCATAGTGGACCTCGTGGAAAAGGACGTGCTCTTCGAGGAGATAGCTTCCGCCTTCGGCGACGCAAACCGCCTCGCCGCGGAAGAGGGATATGAATCCGTAAGAATACTGAAAGGGGAGGCTGCGAAATGAGCGACAGGCAATACATAACGCCCGTTGGCGACGTGGGCATGTATGTCCTCGACACCGCAAGCTGGCGTACGCACCGCCCTGTGATGGACAAGTCCCTTTGCGTAAACTGCGGGCTCTGCATGGGCTACTGCCCTGTAAACTCCATCAAATGGGCCGAAGATAAGGGCTACTATATCACCTATGACTACTGCAAGGGCTGCGGCATCTGCGCCGAAGAGTGTCCGCGCAAGGCCATAAGCATGGAGCGCGAAGGGGGGAACAAATAGTGGGTAAGATAAAGGTTCTGACCGGCAACTACGCCGCCGCCGAGGCCGCGGCGCTCTGCCGCCTCGATTTGATTTCCGCATATCCCATCACGCCGCAGTCCTCCGTTGTCGAGCACCTCTCCGAAATGGTGCACAACGGCGAGCTGGACGCCGACCTCGTACAGGTCGAAAGCGAACACTCCGCAATGAGCGTAGTTCAGGGCGCCGCGGCCGCGGGGGCGCGCGCCTTTACCGCCACGAGCGCCCAGGGGCTTGCTCTGATGTACGAGCCGTATTTCAGGATGTCCACGATGCGCCTGCCGATGGTAATGGCCATAGCTACAAGGGAAATGTCCTCGCCGGAAACCATCTGGAGCGGGCAGCAGGACGCGATTTCCGTCCGAGACGCGGGCTGGATACAGATGTTCTGCGACAGCAACCAGGAAATCGCTGACATGATCATCCAGGGCTATATGATCTCCGAGCATCCGGACGTAGTGCTGCCGGTAAACGTCTGCTACGACGGCTTCTACAGCTCCCACCTGACCGCCGGCGTCGATATGCCCACCCAGGAGGAGGTCGACGCCTTCCTCCCGCCGCGCCGCCCGCGCTACAGCGCCATGCTCGATCCCGAAAAGCCCCTCGCGCTCGACCCGATGACCCCCGGCGAGCTCATGCTGCGCTACCGCAAGAGCCACCTGGACGCCATGCAGTCCGCCCTCGCCGTAATCGACGAGACCGACAGGAAGTTCGCCGCGGCCTTCGGCCGCTCCTACGGCGGGCTTATTGAAGAGTACCGCTGCGATGACGCCGAGGTCGTCATCGTTACCATCGGCGGCATGACCGGCGCCGGCAAGGACGCCGTAGATGCCGCGCGAGAGCGCGGGATCCGCGCCGGGCTGGTGAAAATACGCTTCTACCGTCCCTTCCCCGCCAAGCGCCTCGCCGCCGCCCTCGGCGGGAAGAAGGCCTTCTGCGTTGTGGACCGCAGCGTCTGCTTCGGCTGGGACCGCGGCCCGATGTACGTCGAGACCTGCGCCGCGCTCGAGGATCTCTCCGGCACCGCCCGGTTCTCCGCCATCGGCGGCCTCGGCGGCGCGGATATCTCCGTGGCCGACATGGCGGGCATCATCGACTGCCTGAACGAAATCAAGGACAAGCCGGGCGAGTATGAAACCCGCTGGCTCATGAAGGATTAGGAGGCCGCAATATGAACTATCTCGACATACTCAAGAACAGTCCGGATATGGTCTCCCCCGGCGTTTCCGCCTGCCAGGGCTGCGGCGGCGAGCTTGTGCTCCGCCGCGTGCTGCAGGTTGCCGGCAAGGACACCATTGTCTGCGTGCCCCCCGGCTGCATGGCAGGCAGCGGAGTCGTGGGCTGGAACTTCGACAGCGGCATGAAGATCCCCGTCCACATCCCCCTGCTTGACAACGCCGCTTCTTTCCTCTCCGGCGTCACGCACATGTACCAGCGCATGGGGCGCGAGGACGTGAACATAGTCGCCGTTGCGGGCGACGGTGCGAGCGCCGACTGCGGCTTCCAGAGCCTTTCCGGTGCGGCGGAGCGCGGCGAGCACATCCTCTACGTCTGCTACGACAACGAGGGCTATATGAACACCGGCTATCAGCGCAGCTCCACCACCACCGAGGGATCGCGCACCTCCACCACGCCCCTCGGCAGCAAGCTCTCCGGCAAACAGCAGGCGCAGAAATACGTGCCCCTCATACTCGCGATGCACGGCATAGCCTATTGCGCCACCGCAACGCCCGCCAACATGGCCGATCTCATCAGCAAGGTTCAGAAGGGCCTCGCCGCCTCCAAGCACGGCTTTGCCTATCTGCACGTGTTCAGCCCCTGCCCCACCGGCTGGAGCTTCGCTCCCGAGCGCACGATAGAGGTCGCCCGCCGTGCGGTCAAGTCCAACATGTTCCCGCTCTGGGAAAAGGACAGCGAGGGCTGGACCCTCAACTACAAGAACGACAAGCCCATCCCCGTGACCGAGTTCATCGAGGGTATAGGCAAATTCTCACGCATGAGCGAGCAGCAGATCGAGGACGTCCAGCGCGCGGCGAACGAGCGCTACGCCACGGTCAAAGCCCTCGCCGGAATGCAGCTTTAAAGAACCGGAGGTAAAAATGTATATAGATACCGCCAAATGCGTCAAATGCAAAAAATGCGTCCCCTACTGCCCTGTCGGGGCAATAAGGGAAGTGGACGGGCACATGGCGATAGACCTTGACGTCTGCGTCGAGTGCGGCTCCTGCCAGCGCTACGCCAAATGTCCCCGCGGAGCGATATACAACGTCCGCCTCGAGCCGCCCCGCGCCTACCGCAAGGCCTTCAGCGACCCCTTCGGCAAGCACGAAAACACTACGCTCAAGCACATGGGCCGCGGCACCGAAGAGGTCAAGACGAACGACGTAACCGGCATTGTCCACGACCTTGACACCATCGGCTTCGCCGTTGAGCTCGGCCGTCCCGGCGTCTCCGCCAGCTTCGCGGACATAGAAAAGGTCGCCATGGCCGTTGCCCCGTTTGCCGAAGAATTTGAGGTCAACAACCCTGTCACCGCTCTGATGGTAGACAAAAAAACCGGAAAATTTGACGATAGCGTGCTCGGCGAGCGCGTGCTCAGCGCGATAGTTGAGTTCCGCTGCCGGCTCGACGCCGCCGAAGAGGTGCTCGAGGCCCTCAAGCAGGTCTCTAAGGAAATCGACACTGTATTCAGTCTCTGCCTCATCAGCCGAGTGGATGAAAAGGACGACACTGTTCATGCCCGCAGCGTAATAGATTCTCTTAACATTGACGTGAACCGTACCGCAGCGAAAACCAACCTCGGCCTCGGCAGGCCGCGCTATGAGGACAGGATAAAGGAGGCGTCGAAATGACCCACACACTGCACCGCGTAAAGAGCGAAAATGGGCGCACCAACGACTATGTCGTCCTCATCATGCCCGCAAGGGGTGTAAACAACCAGGACAGCGTGGAGATGTTCAAAAAGTACATCGACCTCCTTGCCCCCTTCAAGCCCGTGAACATGGGCGGCATCGGCATAGGCAACCTCGCGCTGAACACCATTGAGGAGCTGCGCGAGAACATCACGCCCGAGGCCCCGATGATACATGCCGTTTTCAGTGACCGCGACACCCTCATCGAAGCCATGAAGGCGCTCAAGGAGGCGGATTACGGCTATTCCGTCGTCGTCTCCGGCCTGGTGGACGACGTGGACTGCTGCGCTAAAAAGGCCGGCATACAGCGCCACTCAGTGGATCTCTCCCTCGGCATCTGGGGCGACATTGACAAGCTCCCGGACGAGAAGATAATGGAGATAACCACCATGTGCGGCCACGCCATGGTGTCGGCCAACCTCGTATCCAAGATGGTGGACGACATCCGTGCCGGCAAAACCACAGCACGCAAGGCGGCGGTGAAGCTGGCCGAGCCCTGCGCCTGCGGGATATTCAACATCGACAAGGCCGAGGCGCTGCTCAACGAGCTCGCCGAAAAGCTCTGAAAACGCGAAAAAGAGAAAAGTTATAGTTGCCACCGCCCCCGGCCATAATAAGCCGGGGGTGATTTATATGCCGAAGAAGAAAAAGCGCCGTCAGGAGTCCATTTCCCTCGACCCGGAGCAGCGCCTCTGCCCGCAGTACGACTCGACGGGGATGAAAGAATTCCCGTCCGGGGAAAAGCACATCTCCACCGGCCCGGACGTGAAGGACAACTGCGCAGAATCCCACCAGATGTGACAAAGCTCTTGCCCGGGGCGCGCGGCTGTGGTAAAATAGGTCGCTATGAATACTGCAGATTTTGAAAAAAGATATATCGCGGCGCGCCGCTCGGTCATAGAAGCGGACTTCAAGCGCCTGAACCCCATGCAGCGCCAGGCCGTGCTGGCCACGGAGGGGCCGCTGCTCATCCTGGCCGGCGCGGGCAGCGGAAAAACCACCGTGCTGATAAACCGCGTGGCAAACCTGCTCAAATACGGCCGCGCGTCGGACACGGACGAGATCCCCGAAAACGCCACCGAGGCCGACCTCGCGGTGCTCGAGGCCGGCCCGTCTCCTGAGGCGCAGCGTATCGCCGCCTACGGGCGCGTGGAGCCCTGGCGCATAATCGCCATCACCTTCACGAACAAGGCCGCAGACGAGCTCAAGACGCGCCTGGAGGGCATGCTTGGGCCGGAGGCGAACGACATCTGGGCCCGCACCTTCCACTCGGCCTGCGTGCGCATACTGCGGCGGGATGCCGACCGTCTGGGCTACCCGCGCGACTTCACGATTTACGACACGGCGGACCGCCTCTCGGTCATGCGCTCGATACTGCGCGAGCTGGACCTGGACGACAAGGTTTATCCGCCCAAGTCCGTGCTCGCCCGGCTGGACGCCGCTCGGGACGAGCTGCTCTCGCCCGAGCTCTTCGCCGGGCGGTACGGCTCCTCCGGCGACGTGCGGCTGAGGAAGATCTCCGAGATATACAAGCTCTACGCCCAGCGGCTCTTCGCCGCCGGGGCGATGGACTTCGACGATTTGCTCTACAACACGGTGCGCCTCTTCCGCGAGTGCCCGGACGTGCTCGAGCACTACCAGCGCCAGTTCAAATATGTGCTGATAGACGAGTATCAGGACACGAACAACCTCCAGTACCTGCTCGCAAGCATGCTCGCCGGAGGCTGGGGCAACATCTGCGTGGTTGGCGACGACGACCAGAGCATCTACAAGTTCCGCGGCGCTACCATCGAGAACATACTCAGCTTCGAAAAGGAGTTCAAGGGCTGCCGTACGATACGGCTTGAGCAGAATTACCGCTCCACCGGGCACATCCTCGGCGCGGCCAACGCCGTTATCGCCAACAACACCGAGCGCAAGGGCAAGACGCTCTGGACAAACGCCGGCGACGGGGACAAGCTCCTGCTCTACACGGCGCAGAACGAGGACGACGAGGCGCAGTTTGTGGCCTCGCGCATACTCGCGTGGCGCGGCGGAGGCGGGAATTTCCGCGACTGCGCCGTGCTCTACCGCATGAACGCGCAGTCCAACCGCCTTGAGTTCGCCTTCAAGCGCAACGGCATCCCCTATCGCGTGGTGGGCGGCATGCGCTTCTTCGACCGCGCCGAGGTCAAGGACATGCTGGCCTACCTCACCGTCCTGCTCACCCCGGCGGACGACCTGCGCCTCGCGCGCATAATAAATTCCCCCCAGCGCGGCATAGGCGACAAGACCGTGGAGACCGCCCGGCAGATCGCCGCGCGGGAGGGCACGAGCCTCTACGACGTTATAAGCCGCGCGAACGAATACGAGGAGCTGCGCCGCGCCGCGCCGAAGCTCATCAAATTCACGGACATGATCAGCTCCCTGCGCTCCCTTGCGGAGACGGAGAGCCTCGACCGCCTTTATGACGCCGTGATCGAGGAGACGGGCTACGCCCAGGCCCTCAAAGAAAAGGGCGGGGACGAGGCCACCGCCCGGCTCGAGAACATAAACGAGCTGAAAACGAACATCCTCGGCTACATAAAGGAGACGGGCGACGAGTCCCTCGCCGGCTTTCTCGACGAGGTCGCCCTCTATACGGACATAGACAGCTACGACCGCGAGGCGGACTGCGCCATAATGATGACCATGCACAGCGCCAAGGGCCTCGAGTTCCCCAACGTGTTCATCGTCGGCGCTGAGGAGGGGCTCTTCCCCGGCGCAAGGTGCATCGGCGACCCGGAGGAGATGGAGGAGGAGCGCCGGCTGTGCTACGTCGCGCTCACCCGCGCGAAGGAACACCTCTACATCACCTGCGCGCGCCAGCGCATGATTTTCGGCCGCACTACGATGAACCTCCCCTCCCGCTTCGTGGAGGAGATACCCGCCGAGCACCTCGACCGCGCGGGCTTCGACCTGCGGCGTCAGAACTCCGCGGGCGCCGGCTCTGCCGCCCGCGAGGGTGCGCGCCACGCCGGCTTCGGCTCCGCGCGCAGGCAGGGCATCAGGCGGGAGGGCTCCATGCTGCACGCCCCGGCCCCGCCCAAGAGCGAAAACAAGGCTGCGGCCTTCTCCCTTGGCGACCGGGTGGTGCACACCGCCTTCGGCCCCGGTGAGATAACAAAAATGACCCCGATGGGCGGGGACGCGCTCATCGAGATAACCTTTGACGGCCCCGGCGTAAAGCGCCTTATGCTCCGCGCCGCCGCCCAGCACATGAAGAAGGAAGAGTGATATGCCCAGCAGGAAACAGTCCACAATCGGCCGCCTCGCGCTCCTCGGCACCACAATAATCTGGGGCTCGTCCTTCATCATCCTCAAATCCACGCTCGACAGCCTGCCCACGCTCTGGATACTCGCCTTCCGCTTCACCGGAGCTGCCATACTGATGGCCCTCGCCGCCGGGAAGCAGCTCAAAACGCTCGACCGCTCCGCGCTGAAATACGGCCTCGCCATGGGCGCGGCGCTCTATTGCGCCTATACCCTCCAGACCTACGGGCTGCTGTACACCACCCCGGGCAAGAACGCCTTCCTCACCGCGACGTACTGCGTGATCGTCCCCTTCCTCTGGTGGGCGTTCTTCAAAAAGCGGCCCGACCGCTACAATGTCGCCGCCGCGCTCGTCTGCATCGCGGGCATGGCACTCGTCTCACTTGATGGCAAGCTCTCGCTCGGCCTCGGGGACGCGCTGACCATGTGCTGCGGCCTCTTCTATGCCCTGCACATCATCGTCAGCTCCCGCGGGCTTGAAAAATACGGCGTCCTCCCGCTCACGACGGTCCAGCTCGCCACCACGGCCGTGCTCTGCTGGATAACCGCGCCCATCGCCTCGCCCTTCCCTCAGTCCGTGCCCGCCTCGGCCTGGCTGAGCGTCGCCTACCTCTGCGTGATGTGCACCGGCGCCTGCTAT
This sequence comes from Candidatus Scatomorpha intestinavium, assembly GCA_018712985.1. Classification (GTDB taxonomy): domain Bacteria; phylum Bacillota; class Clostridia; order Oscillospirales; family Oscillospiraceae; genus Scatomorpha; species Scatomorpha intestinavium. Next base: position 3,664 of record DVGA01000026.1, on the reverse strand, counting down.
TTCCTTCAGGCCCTCGGGCAGAAGTACACCAGCGCGCAGTCAGCCTCGATAATCCTCACGCTCGAGAGCGTGTTCGGCACGCTGTTTTCCGTCTTGTTCTATCACGAGCAGCTTTCGGTGAGGACCATTTCCGGCTTCGTGCTGATTTTCGCCGCCGTGCTTATATCGGAGACTAAGCTCGAGTTCCTGCGCAAAAAAGAAAAAGCCCAATAACAAAAGCGGAGGCCGCGGCCTCCGCTTTTTTGCTGCGCGCATGTCCACTACTGCGCGGGCCCCTCCCCGCGGCGCATGTCGGCCCGCAGGCCGAAGAGCGTCACGAGCGTCCATATGACAATAATCACAACATAAACCAGCAGCGCCGCTGCCGCCGCCGTGGACAGCCAGTCCGGCGCTCTCTCTGCCAGGCTTGGGAGGGCTGACAGCGCGCTTACCGCCGTGCCCACCAACGTCGTCACCGTCCTGATGCGCAGCAGGCTCTGCGCGCGCGAGGCGTTCACGCCCCGCGCGATGGATGCGAGGTTCGTCAGAAGCTGGAAGTGGAAATATAGGGCCACTACGTCTATCAGCACGTTCACAAGGTACAGGTCCCCCGCCTCGAGGCTCACTCCGAGCAGGGCCATCACCCACTCCGCCGCGTTCGCAGCTAACAGTATCCACGCCAGCGGCCTGAGCAGCAGCGCGCTGCGCTCCGCGAGCGCGAGGCCCGGGAGGGCGGAGAGTATCAGCGCAAAACAGGCCCATTCCGGCAGGAAATTGATGCTGTGTCCGTTCAGGCCGAGGTTGAAATCGAGGTAGTAAAAGACATAGGCATACGCCACCCGGCTGATTGCGGTGTAGAGCTGTGAATTCATCCCGCCGCCTCCAGTTCCAGAGTCTCCATAAAGAGCGTTTCGCCGTTGTCCATCAGCTTCAGCTCTATCGCCTCCGGCGGCTCCGGGATTTCCTCCGGGCGGTACAGGCTCATGAAGCAAAAGAAGGTTGCCGTATCGCCGGTGACCATGGGCACGTTGTCCCCGCTCTCAAGGTCCTCCGCGCCGTCCCAGACGCCGTCCCCCGAGCCGGTGAGCCTGGCGTTGAGCGTCATGTGCCCGGTGTCGATCCCGGCGTCCTCGTCAAATCGTATGGTCACCTCGGCGGATATCCCGTAGTTATTGTACTGCGCGTCCGGCTCCGGGACGCTGCCGTCCATCAGATTGTGCGCCGACGGGAACCAGTAGTCGACAAGCGCAAAGTTGTAGAGCTCCACCTCCACTTCCCCGCCGTCAAATTCACAGCGCGCGCGGCTGTACACCGGCATCGTGCCGGCGTCGTAGCGCCACGTGTCGCGCAGCGGCCGCGGCTCCCCCGCCGCTCGGGCTACATAGCCGCCGCCCTCGCTCCATACCTCCACGGGCAAGAGAAGATAGTTCTCGTGCAGCGCGCCTTCTGAGTCGTATTCCGGTCGGAAAAAGCCTATCTCGGCGGTATAGCCGCCCTCCCCGTCGGCGAACAGATTGAAGAACACCGGGTCATAGGTGTCGAATTGGCTGGCGAATGTGTCTATCCAGGTGTCGTTTTGCCACTTCTGCACTTCGTAATATAGCTCCTCCTGCTCCCCCGCGGGGGCAACTGTGGCAAGGCAGCGCACATTTCCAAAGAGCAGGCCCTTGTGGTAAGTGTCCAGTACTCCCGCGACGGTAGTGCAGCGGCTCAGCCTCGCGGCGGCCAGGATGCTCAGCGCGTCATTCCCCTTCAAATAGTAGTCCCCGCTCGCGCCGGTGAGCAGGGCCGCGCCCAGCGCCACGGCCGTGCACGCGGCCACCAGCGCCATGCCCGCCGGATAGAGCTTGAAGCGCGCTATCGCCTCAATCCGCCGCGAAATATTCTTCGCGCCGTTGGAGATCGAGCTCGTGCCCGGCGCGCGGGCATAGCTGCCGTTCGCCATTTCGAGCAGTATGCCGCCGTATTCGCGCCGCTCCTCGCCCTCGAGCCGCTCGAGCACGCGCTGGTCGCAGAGCGACTCCATGTCGTTGCCCACGCGGTCAAAGACGTACTGCATTAGCGGGTTGCACCAGTGCAGAGCCCTCAGGCAGCACCAGAACACGTTTTGGAGCGCGTCGCGGTATTTCAGGTGCAGCAGCTCGTGCAAAATCACCTTCCCGTCCGGCGTTTCTCCCTCCGGCACGGCGAGGACGGGCCGGAACACCCCGCAGACGAAGGCGGAGCTGAGCCCGGGCACCGCGACGGCGGCGCACGGCCTCTGGCCGTATTTTTCCGCCGTCTCCGCTATTCTCCGCGCGGTCTCCGCGTCCACGGCGGCGCCCCTTTTCAGCAGCGAGCACAGCCGGACATACCTCGCCGCGTACCACAGCAGCGTCGCCGCGGCCCCGGCGATATACAGCGCGAAGAGCCAGTCCGTCACGCTGCGCGGCGCCGAATCCGCCCACGGCAGCACCGATTCAAGGCGCATCACCTCAAATGGCGCGGCGTAAGCGGAGTTCAGGCGCAGCTCTGCTGCGCTCTTGAGCGTCTCAATCCACAGCGCGAGCGGCGGGAAAAGCCCCCTCGCCGTCGAGGCAGGCCAGAGCACGCGCAGCGCAAGCACCGCCCACACTCCGTACTGCCAGCGCGGCGAGAGCTTGTCGCGCAGCAGCCATTTTATGAGCAGCAGCACGGCCGCGGCGATGGACACCGTTAGCGTCTGATAGAGGAACTCCCATATATTCCCCACGCGCTACACCTCCATCTCGTCGAGCAGCTTCCTCAGCCGCCCGGCCTCGTCCCGGGAGATGTGCGACTCCTTCAAAAAAGCCGCGATCAGGTCCCCCGCCGCGCCGTTATAGACGCGCGTGAGCAGCTCGCTCCGCTCCTCCCTGGCGCAGTCCTCGCGCGTCACCGCGGCGCTGTACGGCCGGGAGCGAGAGCGGTCGATATTTACAAGCCCCTTCGCCGCCATGCGAGTGAGGTATGTATAAACCGTGTTCTTGTTCCAGCCCCGCTCTTCCTTCAGCCGCGCGGCGATCTCGCCGAGATTTGCCTCCCCGGATTTCCACAGCGCGTCGAGCACGGCCCATTCGGCGTCTGTCATGCGCATAAAAACAGCCTCCTACAGTTGTAGTGTGGTTCTATACTACAACTGTAGGAGGCTGTTGTCAATACATATCAGGCCTCGCCAAGAAATTCCTCAAGTGTCAGGCCGTTTTCCATTATGTATTCCGCGGCCTCCACTCCCACATACCGGAAGTGCCACGGCTCGTATATGATCCCGGTTACATCCGTTTTGTCCTCGGGATAGCGGAGTATAAAGCCGTATTCAGCACAGTGCTCATAGAGCCATTTGGCTGCATCCGTCTCCGCGAATCCGGAATCAAGGGTCGTGTAACTGCTTGTTATTATGTCAACTGCAAGCCCAAGGCAGTGCTCGCTCGTGCCCGGCCGTGCAACAGACATGGCGGCTATGGGCTCCGCCTCCGTCTGGGAAACGCCCTGTTCGGCCATTACGCGCTGGACCTTGTTCTGGAAAAGGCCCTGCTGATAATCATATGTCCGGTACGCCGAGGTGATTATCAGATCCACCCCGTCCGCACGTCCGCCGTCAAGCATCGATTGAAGTGCGTCCGCCGCCCTTGCATCGAAGAGATACCCTTCGACCTCCGCGGTTTCCACCGCAAAATCCGCCGGCAGC
>DVGA01000025.1 GCA_018712985.1 Candidatus Scatomorpha intestinavium | reverse complement strand
GGACTGCAAATCCCCGATTCTCCGGTTCAAATCCGGATGGCGCCTCCACAGCCCCCTGATTTTCAGGGGGCTGTTTTTTGTTTTTAATGCGCAAACACGGCGGGATATGCTGGGCGAATCATGCCGCATTGTAGAATTTGTAAAATCTTTCTCAGAATTATCGTTTTTGATATTCCATTTTGCTCAGATTTGTGTTACATTAATATCAACACACAGCGCGGCCGCTGGTGGAATTCATACATATGTGTGGCGGTATGATGACCCTGGGAGGTCACCGTGTATAGATTTTGAATTTACTATGAAAGAGAGGAAGATTTGATGGACGAGAAGTACAGCGCTTTGTTTACCCCCTGGAAAATCGGCAATGTGGAAATCAAAAACCGACTTGTCATGTGCTCCATGGGCGGAACGAGCCTCTTCGGCTGGATGGAGCCCTGCCACTTCGACAAGGAGGCGGCTTACTTCCTGCTCAAGACCGCGCAGGACGATGTGGGCCTGATCCTGCCCGGCATGCAGTGGGTGCGCGACGTCATGGGCAACCGCTGGATTTACACCAACAAGAAGATGTTCGCCGAGCTGAAGGACTACATGGTCGACTTCCACAAGACCGGCGCGAAGCTGTTCGTGCAGCTCGCCGTCGGCTGCGGACGCTCGATGGCGGTGAACCACATCATGAGCATGATGCTCGACCACCCCGGCATGGGCAAGATCGGCAAGTTTGTCATGGACGCCGACTACCTCACTGCCAGCTCCTCGCCCACGCCGAACCGCTGGAAGGAGGACTACAAGTCCCGTCCGCTCACCGTTGCCGAAATCAAGGAGAGCACCGAGGCCTTCGGCAAGACCGCGAGGCTGCTGCGTGAGGCCGGCGTTGACGGCGTTGAGATCCACGCGGTGCACGAGGGCTATACGCTTGACCAGTTCGCCATCAAGAACTTCAACTGGCGCACGGACGAGTACGGCGGCAGCCTGGACAACCGACTGCGCTTTGCCACAGATATCGTCAAGAACATAAAGAACGCCGCGGGCAGCGACTTCCCCGTCAGCCTGCGCTACTCCGTCGTTTCCAAGACGAAGGACTTCTTCAAGGGCGCCGTGCCCGGCGAGGAGTTCACCGAGTTCGGCCGCGATATGGCCGAGAGCGAAATTGCCGTAAAGAAGCTGCAGGATGCCGGCTACGACATGCTCAACTGCGACAACGGCACCTACGACGCCTGGTACTGGGCGCATCCGCCTCAGTACATGCCGAACAACTGCAACCTTGCCGAAGTCGAGCACATTAAGAACTTCTGCGATATCCCGGTGGTATGTGCCGGCAAGATGGAACCCGCCGTTGCCGCGAAATCCATCTCTGAAGGCAAGATCGACGCCGTCGCCATCGCCCGCCAGAACCTTGTCGACCACGAGTGGGTCCACAAGCTGCAGGAGGGCCGCGAGGAGGAGATCAAGCCCTGCATCCGCTGCCACAACGGCTGCTTCAACATGGCCAAGTACAAGGGCACGATCAACCTGCAGAGCATGGACGATACGATGCACCTCGCGCGCTGCGCGCTGACCCCGCAGACCATGCAGCACAACAAGTACAAGATCGTCCCGACGACGAGGCCGAAGAAGGTCGCCGTCATCGGCGGCGGCATCGGAGGCATGGAGTGCGCCCTCGTGCTGAAAAAGCGCGGGCACACGCCGGTGATTTTCGAAAAGACCGACACCCTCGGCGGACTGTTCATCACGGCCTCGAGCATGTCCTTTAAGGAGAACGACAAGGAGCTCATCGACTGGTACAGGCGCGAGATCGAAAAGGCCGGCATAGAGGTGCGCTTCAACACCGAGATAAACGACGTAGGCACACTCGGCGGCTTCGACGAGATAATAGTCGCCACCGGCTCCGTGCCGCGCACGATGCCCATCCCCGGCTTCAACAAGTGCATGACGTTGACCGAGCTGCTGCGTGAGAAGAAGGAGACCGGCGACAAGGTCGTAATCTTCGGCGGCGGCCAGTCCGGCTGCGAGGCCGCGCTGGAGCTCGTGTACCAGGGCAAGCACCCGACCGTGGTTGAATACGCCGTGGATCTCATAGCTACCCCGATGGTCCCGCTGCCGAACGCCAGCTTCCTGCGCGAAGCGCTGGTGTTCCACGGTGTGCCCATCTATCTCGAGAGCACCATCAGTGAGATCAAGGACGGCAGCGTCGTGATAAAGGGCAAGGACGGCACCGTGACCGAGGTTGAGGCGGACAACGTCGTCAACGCTATCGGCTTCGTGCCCACTCCGGTTGCCAAGTCCGGACGCAACGTCCACCTTGTGGGCGACTGCGTGTCCATCGGCAACCTGCGCACTGTTATCTGGCGTGCCTGGGACGTCTGCATGAAGATCTGAGCATAAACACTCCAAAGCTCCCCCGGAAATTTCCGGGGGAGCTTTTTTGCGCTAACTGGCCGCAAAAAGTATGTGATATAATCATAAAAACACGGCATGTTGATTCTGTTTTCGGAGGGAATGCAATGAACATAAGAAGGGCCGCTGAGGCGGATGTCCCGGGCATATCCGCGATATACGAGGCGATCCACGACCGCGAGGACGCCGGGCTGATCACCACCGGCTGGCAGCGCGGGGTGTATCCGACGGCTGAGACGGCGCTCGATGCCATTAAAAAGGGCACGATGTACGTCATGGAGGACGACAGCGGGAACATCCTCGCCTCGGCAAAAATGGACCACAACCAGGGCGAAGAGTATGCCCGGGCCCAATGGAGGCACGACACGCCGCCGGAGCGCGTGCTCGTCATGCACACGCTGGTAGTGGCCCCGGAGCACGAGGGGCACGGGCTCGGGCGGAATTTTATATACTTTTACGCGGACAGGGCGCGCTCGCTCGGCTGCGAGTCCCTGAGGATGGACACGAACGTCAGGAACCTGGCCGCAAGGCGGCTGTACGGCAAGCTCGGGTTTGAAGAAGTAGGCGAGGTGGCCTGCTGCTTCAACGGGATCCCGGGAGTGAAGCTTGTCTGCCTTGAAAAATACCTCGGCTGAGGGCGCGCAACCTCTGGTTGCGGCTTTTCAAAGCCGGATTTATAGACTTTCAGGCGGCGGGCGGCTATCCTGTGGCAAAAAGGAGGAAGCCGTATGGAGTTAGGAAAGAACATACAGGGACAGCGGCAGCGGCTCGGGCTCTCGCAGGAGCAGCTTGCGGAGCGCCTCGGTGTGTCGAGGCAGTCCGTCTCGAAATGGGAGACCGGCGCGGCGACGCCGGAGCTGGAAAAGGTGGCCGCCATGGCGCGGCTCTTCGGCGTCAGCATGGACGAGCTCGTGCTCGGAAATGAGCAGCCGTCCGGCGGGGAGCCGGGCGGGCAGGCCGGTGGGGATGAGGCCGCGCATAACGCCGGGGAGGGGCGGAATGGGATACCGAGCCGCCGGTTCATAGCCGGAGTGGCGCTGCTGTGTATGGGCGCCGTGATTTTTGTGCTGCTGTTTTTGCTGGGCGGAGGGTTTGCGGGGCTTATTTTTGTCTCGCCGCTGCTGCTCTGCGGCCTGGCCTGCATAAAAGCGCGGCGGCATGCGGGCTTCTGGTGCTTCGCCGCGGTCTATCTGCCGGTGCACTGGTATTTGAAATGTGCCACGGGCGTGAGCTTCGCGGATCTGTACTTCTGGCTGTCGGACGCGAACCCGATGAGGGGCATAATCTACCTGCTGCTCGTCGGCTGCGGCGTCGGGCTGATAGTCTGCGGCGTGCGCAGCTTCCGCGATGTGAGCCTTCCCGATAAATCGAGGCCGTGGCTGCGCGTTGCCCTGTGCGCGGCGCTGTACGCGGCCCTGTTTGCCCTGCGCTCGCCGGTGTATGAGTTGGCGGACGGCGCGGAGACGGGCGTTATGGCAACCCGCGCCCTGGTGCGGCTGTTTGACACGGCGAGGTACGCGGTGTTGGCCTGCGCAGTAATATGCGCTTCCGTGGCGCTGAGGCACGGCAGGGAGAAATCCGCCGCGCAGGTGGATAGATAAAATATGCAATTTGTATATTGACATACGGGCGCAAATATGTTCTAATATCTCAAAAGGAGATATGAGAACCGCTATGGACGACGGACCCAGTACCAGCAACAGTACAGGCAATTCAATACGTTTATAAATGACGCGCGCGCCTTTTCGCAGACGGAAAGGTGCGGGCGTTTTTGCGCGTTTTTACGTCTCTTTTAATTTTAGGAGGAAGTTTCACTTGGATTCAACCTTAATATGGCAATTAGTGCTGCAGGTGGTGCTGATTGGCCTGAACGCAATCTTCGCCTGCGCAGAAATTGCTGTGATATCCGTAAAGGACGCAAGGATTGAGCAGCTTATCGCCGAGGGCAACAAGAGCGCCGTCAAGCTCAGCAAGCTGACTGCCCAGCCCGAGCGCTTTTTGTCCACTATACAAATTGCCATCACGCTGTCAGGTTACCTCGGCTCCGCTGCCGCCGCGACCAACTTCGCCAGCCTGATCGTGGACTGGCTGGTGGGCCTCGGCGTGACGATAAGCCCGTCCGTGCTCAGCTCCATCGCGGTCGTCGTGGTAACGCTGATACTCTCTTATTTCACGCTGGTTTTCGGCGAGCTGGTGCCCAAGCGCCTGGCCATGAAGAACCCGGAGGGCGTTTCGCTGAAGTTGGCGGGCATGCTCTACGGCATTTCGAAGGTGTTCAAGCCGATCGTCAGTCTGCTGAGCGTCTCCGTGAACGGCGTCCTGCGGCTCCTCGGCGTGGACCCCAACTCCGACGAGGACGAATACTCCGAGGAGGAGATACGCATGATGGCCACCGCCGGCAGCCAGAAGGGCTCGATCGGCGAGGACGAGAACGAGTTCATACAGAACCTCTTTGAGTTCGACGACCTGACGGCGGAGGAGTTCTGCACACACCGCACGCAGATGAGTGTCCTCTGGGCGGACGAGAGCACGGAGGAGTGGGAGAAGGAGATTTTCTCCTCGCGCCACTCCCTGTACCCGGTGTGCGAGGAGACGACCGACCACGTCGTGGGCGTGCTGGACATAAAGGACTATTTCGCCCTGCCTGAGCGCGGCGCGGCCGAGGCCATGAAGAGCGCGGTGAAGCAGCCGTATTTTGTGCCGGACAGCATAAAGGCCGATGTGCTCTTCAAGCGCATGCGCGCCGAGGGCATCCGCCTTGCCGTGGTGCTCGACGAATACGGCGGCGTGACCGGCATAGTGACGCTCAACGACCTGCTGGAGCAGCTCGTGGGCGAGCTGGACGAGAGCGAGGAGGACGAGCCGCAGGACGGCGGCGCGCCGGCGGACGGCGGCCGCCAGGCGATATAAAAACGAAAAGCCGGGGACCTCGGTCCCCGGCTTTTTTGGCCCGGCGCGGATTGCGTGCCGGGCATATTTCCTGCGCCTTTCCGGCGCTTGAAACGCAATAAAAAGCGAGCCCGGCCTTTTGGCCAGGCGATACGTCAAAGCGGTTTATCTTTCGCTTTCTGTTTCTCCAGCGTCAGCTCCGCCGAAGATGAGATCGTCCACGTCACGATTCATTATCTTCGCCTCCTTTTTGCTTATCTGACGCAAGTATAGCAGGCAAATATTAAAATATCCCCGGGAAAATGTTAATTATTTGTGTATTTTCCCGGGGAAAATCATTTTTTTGCGCGGCGGGCCGGGCCGCGGCGTATCGCGCGGAGGGCGATGAGCAGCAGCGCTGCGGCGGCCAGGAAGCAGGAGAGCGGCAGCCCGGGGGCGGTGTAGCGCAGCTCGACCGTGTGGCTGCCGGCCGGGGCGTCCAGCGTGAGGAACGCGCCGAGCATTTCGCCGGCTTCGACGCGCCCGCCGTCCACATACGCCCGCCAGCCGGGCTCGGCGGGGATGGTGGAGACAAGCTTTGCTGGTGCGTCCGAGGTGTAAGAGAGGCTGACAGAGGCGCCGTCTACGGTAAGGGAGCTCACATTGCCGAGCGCGGAGACGGCCGCGGCGAGGGCGGCAGAGTCGAGCCCGAAGCACTCGCTTTCCCAGTCGATGCCCGCGGCGGCGGAGCCGTTTATGGTGACGGTGACCGTTTCGCCCTCCGCCGGGCAGGCGAGGAGGTGGACGGAGCGCGTCTCGTCCGTGTTCAGGTAGGAGACAAATTCGCCGCTGACGAATAGGGAGTCGAGGCAGTACGCCGACATATCGGCGTATATCGGAGAGCCGGTGCCGGTGAAGGTGAGGGAGGCGTATGAGCTGCCGCGCTCGACGGATACGGGGCTGATTGGCGTGAAGATGTCAGTTTCCAGTCCGGACAGGGCGCTTAACAGCTCGTTTTGCCGCTCGAGCGGCGAGGAGGCAGTGAGGGAGTCCGGCGCGTCGCCGGCCAGGAAGGCGAGGGGGAGGGAATACGGGTTTTCATAGAGCGTCAGCTCATCCTCCGAGGCGATGGGCTCATAGAGCGGCTGTCCGGAGGCGCTGATAACGCAGCGTATGCCGAAGAGCGCGTCCGTCGCCGGGGTGGAGCCGTAATACGCCGTCCACATCCAGCTCTGTGCGAAGCCGAGGGACTTCAGCGCGGCGTTCACGTCCTTGTCGTAGACGCTGCTGTAGTGCGTGACGCCGGGGTAGCCAAAGCTGAGCGGGCTGTTGAAGCCGCGGTCCTCCGTGGCGCCCACGCGATAGAATCCGCCGCCGGAGGCGGACTCGGCCTCGTCCACAAGGGCCGCGTTCGCGGTGTAATAGGCGTAATAGTCCGAAAAGCTCTCGTAGCGGAACTGCGAGTCCACGCCGCGGAGTATCACGAGGCAGTTCAGCGCGAGCTCGGCGGCGGTGAGCGCGAGCAGCGCCGGAGCGGCAAGGCGCGGCAGCTTCGGGAATATGATCCGGGCCGCCTCCGCTGCCGTGAAAACAAGGGCGAAGGAGAGCAGGAAGGCGTATCTGTACGGGAACCAGTTCGGATATTTGAAGAGGTGCCAGACCCTGTCGAGCGGCGAGAGCCACATCGAGAGTATCAGGAGCGCTATCAGCGCGCCGGAGGCGATGCGCCGCCTGGCCGGGACGCCGCGCAGGAAGAAATACGCCGCGGCGAGCAGCGTCACAACCGTGCCGCTGAAGAAATACGGCAGGGCGGAGGAGGTTATGGACGAATACTGTCCCGGCAGGAACTGCCGGAAGAATGAGAAATCGAGGTTGACGAGCGACGGGTAGTCCGCCGTGGCGTCCGAGAGCTTGCCGCTGAACATTGCGAGGAAGCTGGGCAGCCAGACAGGGCTTGTGAGCAGAAGGGCAATCAGCGCGCTGCCGATAAGCGCGCCGAGAGCGCGCGCAAGGCCGAGCTTCGCCGCGGCTTTCCCGGCGCGCAGGGGGATATCCCCGCGCGCTGCGGCGCAGAGCAGCCAGAGGAGGCAGAAGCCGCCTATCATATAGGATATATACCACGTTGACAGGAAGCAGACGGTGAGCGTGAGCGTAAGCGCGCCGGAGCCGCGGCGCTCGATTGCCCTGTCGAGCGAGAGGAGTATCAGCGGCAGGTATATGAGCCCGTCGAGCCACATTATGCAGAGCGAATAGGCGGCGACATAGGAGCTCAGCGCATAACACAGCGAAAAGAGCACGCAGGAGAAACCGGCCGAGCCGAAGCGGCGGCGGTAGAAGAACGAGAACGAGAGCCCGATGAGCCCGGATTTCAGGCAGCAGAGGAACATGAGCGCCGCGGGCATGTATTCATTCGGTACGAGCAGCGTAAGGAACGAGAGCGGGCTCGAGACATAGTAGCTGAAAACTCCTATATAGGAGCTGCCGAGGGCCTTTGACCACGAAAAATAGACATCGCCGTTTTTCAGCGCGCAGAAAAACTCCACGTACTGATCGGCCATGTCCGAGGCGAGTATTGTCTTGTCGCCGAAGGGCCACATGCCCATCGAGGCGTAAACCGCGAGCAGGAGCGCGGCAGGCAGGATAAAGGCGGCCGCGTGCGCGGCGCGGCGGCGCTCAGTCATCGCCGCCGCCCCTTTCGCGGACGATATAGATGGGCCTGTCCTTTACCTCCATGTGGATTTTTGCGATGTACTGCCCGAGTATGCCTATACAGAAGAGCTGGATGCCCGTCAGGAAGAGTATTATGCACACGAGCGACGGCCAGCCGAACGCGCTGCCGCCCCACACGAGCTGGCGGACTATTACGAAGATGATCGCAAGGAAGGATATAACGCAGAAGAGCAGCCCGAGGATGGAGGAGATGGCAAGCGGGACGGTGGAAAAGGCGATCACCCCGTCCAGCGCGTACACGAGCAGCTTGAAAAACGACCACTTTGTCTTGCCCGCGGAGCGCTGTACATTCTCCGTCTCGAACCACTTCGTATTGTAGCCCACCCAGGAGAAGATGCCCTTTGAAAAGCGGTTGACCTCAGTTATCTCAAGGATGGAGTCGACCATCTGGCGGGTCATCACGCGGTAGTCCCGCGCACCGTCCACGATCTCGGTGCGGCTTATCCTGTTGACGATTTTATAGAACGCCCGGGCGAAGAACGAGCGGATGCGCGGCTCGCCGCTGCGCGTTACGCGGCGGACGGCGGCGCAGTCATATCCCTCGTTGCGGACGCACCCGAGCAGCTCGGGGAGCATGGAGGGCGGGTCCTGAAGGTCGACGTCCATTATGGACACATAGTCGCCCCGCGCGGCCTGCAGCCCGGCGTACATTGCGGCCTCCTTGCCGAAGTTGCGCGAAAAGGAGAGATAGCGGACATGGGAGTCCGCCCCCGCGAGACGGCGAAGGGCGAGTATCGTACCGTCCTTCGAGCCGTCGTCCACGAAGATGAACTCCCAGTCTATGTCGCCGATTGAGGCGAGGGCGCGCTGCGCCTCGTTGTAGAACAGGTCAACAGTCTCCTCCTCGTTATAGCAGGGGACTATTATCGAGAGTTTCTGCATTGGAAAGTCTCCGGTGGCTGATTTGCCGCGCAGAGCGGCGTCAGATGTTATATTATGTCCGCGAGCGCGTCATCCATGTTGTACATGCCGGGATTTTTCACGCCGGCGATGAACCTGGCGGCGGTGACGGCGCCGGCGGCGAACACGTCGCGCGAGAGGGCGGCGTGCTTTATCTCGAGCACCTCGTCGAGCCCGGCGAAAATTATCTCGTGCTCGCCGACTATGGTGCCGCCGCGGACGGAAGAGATGCCTATCTCGTGCCCGCCGCGGGGCTGGCGGACGCTGTGGCGCTCGAATTTGAGCTCGGGCTCGTACGGAAGGCCCTCGGCGGCGGCCTCAGCTATCATCAGGGCGGTGCCGCTTGGGGCGTCGACCTTGCGGCGGTGGTGGCGCTCGACGATCTCAACGTCGAAATCCGCGCCGAGCACCGCGGCGGCGCGCCGGACGAGATGCAGCATCAGGTTCACGCCGAGGGACATGTTGCCGCTCTTGAAAACCGGTACCTTTTTGGCCGCTTCCTCGATTTCGGCGAGCTGTTCGGCGGAGTAGCCGGTTGTGCAGAGCACGATCGGCACCTGCCGCTCGACGGAGTAGTTCAGCAGGGAAGTGAGGTTCGCGGGATTTGAAAAGTCTATCACCACGTCGGCTTCGCCGGCGTATTCCATCGGGTCGGAATACACGGGGAAACCGTCGCGGCTGACGGCTGTGCGGTTGAAGCCGGCGACGACCTCGACATCCGAAGTGTTTGCGCAGATGCCGACGACGGACCGGCCCATGTGACCGTTGCAGCCGGAGACGATTATCTTCAGCATGGCGCTCTACCTCAGACGGTCTTTAGGCCGAGGGCGTGCATGCTCTCTATCAGCTTGGCCTTGCTGGGCTCGGAAATCTCGACGAGCGGCAGGCGGAGCTTGCCGACGTTCATCCCGGCGAGGTTCATTGCGGCCTTGACGGGGATTGGGTTGGTCTCGATGAAGAGCTTGTCGAAGAAGTCCGCAAGGCGGAAGTATTCGGCCGCGGCTGCGGCGAAGTCGCCGTCAAGACACAGCTTGCAGAGCCTGGTGACATCCGCGGGGATGATGTTCGACGCGACGGAGATTACGCCCTTGGCCCCGAGGGACATCATCGGGACGGTGTCGGAGTCGTTGCCGCTCCAGAACACGAGGTCGTCGCCGCACATGCTGCGCGTGAGGGCGTATTCGGCGATGTTGCCGCTCGCCTCCTTGACGCCGTTTATGTTCGGGTGCTTTGAGAGCTCGAGATAGGTGGCGGGCTTGACGCCGATGCCCGTGCGGGAGGGGACGTTGTAGACGATCATCGGGACGTTCACGCGGTCCGCCACATAGGTGAAGTGGGCGACGAGGCCCTTCTGCGTGGTCTTGTTGTAATAGGGGGTTACCATGAGTATGCCGTCCGCCCCGGCGGCTTCGGCGTGCTTGGCCTGCTCGAGCACGTGCTCGGTGTTGTACCCGCCGACGCCGACAATGACCTTCATGCGGCCGCGGCACTTTTCAACGGTGAGCTCCACGAGCTTGTTGTGCTCCTCGGCGGTGTGGGTGGGGTTCTCGCCGGTGGTCCCGCAGACGAGGATCGCGGAGGTGCCGCCGGCATACTGGAAGTCTATCAGTTCGGCGTACTTTTCGTAGTCAACGCCGTTTTCCAAATAGGGCGTGACTATGGCGGTGCATGAACCGGTGAAAATCGGTGTCTTTGCCATGTTATTCATACCTCCTGAAGTGATTTTTATTCTTTAGGCCCTTTGAGCCTATTTTCTGACGATGTACCCCTCGGCGCAGAGCAGCTCGGCGAGCTCGACGGCCCCGCCGGCGGCGCCGCGCAGCGTGTTGTGCGAAAGGCAGGCGAACTTATAGTCATACTGCGTGTCCTCGCGCAGACGGCCTATCGTGACCTGCATCCCCCCCTCGTTCATGCGGTCGAGCCGGGTCTGCGGGCGGTCGGGCTCCTCAAAGTATTTCAGGAACTGCTTCGGGGCGCTGGGCAGGCCGAGCTCCTGGGGCCGGCCCTTATACTCCGCCCAGCGGGCCTTGATTTCGTCCACGGGCGGCTTTTTGCCGAAGGTGACGAAAACGGCGGCCATGTGGCCGTTGGACGCGGCGACGCGGAAGCACTGCGAGGTGATGAGGGGCTTGACCGCGGGGCGGATTATCCCGCCGTCTACAGTGCCCCAGATCTTCATGGGCTCGCGCTCGCTCTTTTCCTCCTCGCCGCCGATATAGGGGATGACGTTGTCGACCATCTCCGGCCAGGTTTCAAAGGTCTTGCCCGCGCCGGAAATCGCCTGATAGGTGCATGCGAGTACGCGCTCAAGGCCGAACTCCTCGCGCAGCGGGGAGAGGGCGGGCACGTAGCTCTGTATGGAGCAGTTGCTCTTGACGGCGATAAAGCCGCGGGAGGTGCCGAGGCGCTTTTTCTGGAAGGGTATGACCTCGAGGTGCTCCGGGTTTATCTCCGGGATTATCATCGGCACGTCCGGCGTCCAGCGGTTTGCGCTGTTGTTGGAGACAACGGGGATCTCGTGCCGGGCGTATTCCTCCTCCAGCGCGCGGATCTCCTCGGCCTTCATGTCGACGGCGGAAAAGACAAAGTCGACGTCGGCGGCCACGCTCTCAACGTCCGAGGCGTCGCGCAGCACGAGCTGCTTCGCACACTCGGGCATCGGCTCGTCGAGGGCCCAGCGGCTGCCGGCTGCCTCCTCGTAGGTCCTGCCGGCGCTGCGGGCGCTTGCCGCCACGACGGAGAGCTCGAACCAGGGGTGCCTGGATATCAAAGTGACGAACCTCTGTCCCACCATGCCTGTGGCGCCGATGACGCCTGCCTTGAATTTATCCATTCTGCATCCTTCCTTTCCCCGTATCCAAAAGGCTATTCTCCCGGGAGTCAAATTATTCCGGCCCGGGGAGCTTGCAATCGGGCGGTTTTGGCATTATAATGTCTAAACAGGTCTAACTGCGCGCGCTGCGCGCACACCCACGCGTCAATTTTACCACCACCGGGCGCATCAGTCAATAAACGTCAAAAGGTGAACGAATGAATACTAAGAATCTCAGACGAATAATATCCACGGCGGCGGCGCTCTGCCTGTGCGCGGCGCTGCTCGGCCTCGGCGGCTCGGCGGCGGGGGACATCTACGTGAACGGCGGCGACGTGCTCACCGGGGGCATAGCCTCGGCCTACGCCGTGACCGGCGACGGACAGGCGGCGCAGATAGGCTCGGGTGAGGTCTATGTGATGACGTCGGGCGGGCTGCAGACCGTTGACGGCGGCGGGGAGACGGCAGTTACGCCCGACGGGCCGCCGGAGCACCTCTCCGTTACCGGGAGTATAGACATACCTTACCAGAACGTGCGCGTCGGGCTCTATTACTACGACTCCGACAGCTCCGTCCGCAACAGCACCCTGCCGTATGCCAACCTTGAAAACGAGGTGGGCAGCGGGTACGAGCTCGGCTACTACGATGAGGAGCGGGAGTTCCACGCCCTCGGCAGCACGGACGAAACCGCCATCACCATGGTGATGGACAGGAACACGGACACCGACCACGGGCACGTGGGCTGCTATCACATACTCCTTCCGGGGACTTACGGCAGCTTTGAGGAGGCGAGCGCGGCCGCGTCGGCGTATCCGGACGGTTTCCCGGCCTATTACGACGGGGTTTACCGCGCGCTGGTAGGCGATTACGACAGCGCCGCCGCTGCGAGCGCAGACGCCTCTTCCCGCGGCATAACGGGCGAGGCCTATTCGGCGAGCGCGTACTGCGTCGTGGTGACGCGCACGGCGGACGCCTCGATAATCTTTGAATTCGACTGCGGCACGGAGTACAGCCTCGGCGTGAGGCCAGTGGGCGAAAACGGCGAAAAGACCGAGACCTGGTTCAAGGGCTACACATACAACGGAGGGTTTGAATATGTCCGCCGGACCGGCGGGGAGCTCACTGTTGTGAATATCGTGGACATCGAGGACTATGTCAAGGGCGTCATAACCTATGAGATGAGCGCCGACTGGCCGCTCGAGGCGCTGAAGGCGCAGGCCCTCTGCGCAAGGACGTACGTGGCGAGCTATATAGGCGCGAGCACGTATTATGTAAACTATGGCTTCGACGTTACGAACGACACGTACTGCCAGGTCTACCGCGGGACGAACCTCTCTACGGAGGCTTCCGACAGGGCCGTGGACGAGACGGCTGGGATATACATAACCTACGACGGTGAGCCCATATCGGCGATGTTCAGCTCGTCGCACGGCGGCGGCTCCGAGGACAGCGAGAACATCACGGGGAGCGTTACGCCGTATCTCCGCGGCGTGCTGGACCCGTATGAGGAGGCCGCGGCGGAGCTCAACAGCCGCAGCAGCTGGATTGTGAGCTTCTCGCCCGGCGAGCTCGCGCGCATGGTGAGCCGCAGCGGGAACACGCTCGGTTCAATCGAGTCGGTGGAGGCGGAGTATTCGGACACGGGGAACGTGATCGCCCTTGTGTTCACGGACAGTTCCGGCACCACGGCGGAATTCGAGGGAGTGGACTGCTACAGGCTATGCACGGCCACGATCGGGCTCTCGAGCATACACTTCACCGTGACGGACACGGGCACGGGCTTCGCGTTCGAGGGCTCCGGCTGGGGACACAGCCTCGGAATGAGCCAGTACGGGGCGTACGCCATGGCGGACACATATGGCTTTACGTATGACCAGATCATCAACTTCTATTACACGGGCGTTGAGCTCTCGAGGGGCTGAAGGCTATGAAAACATCTGACTTTTACTATGAGCTCCCGCCGGAGCTCATAGCGCAGACCCCGCTCGAGAGGCGAGACGCCTCGCGGCTGCTCGTGCTCGGCCGCAAGAGCGGGACGATACGGCACAGCACGTTTGATCACATCACGGATTTCCTCCGCCCGGGGGACTGCCTGGTGATGAATGACTCGCGCGTACTGCCGGCGAGGCTGCTCGGCACGCGGGAGACCGGCGGCGCAGTGGAGGTGCTGCTGCTGCGAGACCTCGGCGGCGGGGAGTGGGAGTGCCTGACCCGCCCGGGGAAAAAGACCCGCCCGGGGACGCACCTCAGCTTCGGCGGCGGCGAGCTGACCGCCGATGTGCTGTCCGTGGCCGATGGCGGGAACAGGATAATAAAGTTCAACTACGACGGGATTTTCCTCGAGGTGCTCGAGCGGCTGGGCAAAATGCCGCTGCCGCCTTACATCAAGGAGGAGCTTCAGGACTCGGAGCGCTATCAGACCGTGTATTCGCGCGAGCTCGGCAGTGCGGCCGCGCCGACGGCGGGGCTGCACTTCACAAAGGAGCTGCTGGCCAAAATCGCCGCAATGGGCGTGCGCGAGTGCTTCGTGACGCTGCACGTTGGGCTCGGCACGTTCCGCCCGGTCAAGGAGGACGAGATCGAGAACCACGACATGCACAGCGAGTTCTGCATCGTCCCGGAGGAGACCGCGCGGATAATAAACGAGACCAAAGCCGCCGGGGGAAGGGTGGTGTGCGTCGGCACGACCTCCTGCCGCACGGTGGAGAGCTTTGCGAAGCCGGACGGCACGATGGAGCCCACGAGCGGGTGGACGAACATCTTTATTTACCCGGGATATCAGTTCAAGTGCATGGACGCGCTTATCACGAACTTCCACCTGCCGGAGAGCACGCTGGTGATGCTCGTCTCCGCCTTTTCCACGCGGGAGAACATCCTGAACGCCTACGCCGAGGCGGTAAGGGAAAAATACCGCTTTTTCTCCTTCGGGGACGCGATGTTCATAGCGTAGCGCGGCTGAAACAAGATAAAATTACGCCCGATACTGCGAATTTATGCAGTATCGGGCGGTTTTATTGTGCCGATGCCGGTGATTCGCCTGCGCTGTCCACGCGGGTGATTACAATCCGCTCCTGCCCGGCGCAAAGGGCCTGTGACAGCTCATCATAGGGATAAACCGGGGTGAGGATCAGCATGTGGTCATTTGGCATCCGATGCTTTGATATGGAGTTTTTTCAGTATACCCAAAGCGCGCATTAGCACGTACAGCGCCGACAGTGCGAGGACTATTATTATGGCAATGGCAACTATACTGGCACCGTGAAACATGGTAGTATGGCATTAACGGCGATGATCTTCATCTTCGCGCATATCATCCAAGTCATCAGGGCGGCGCACTTTTGCATCACTATTACAGCGATTGTAAACATTTATACCGCCAGAACCATATATTTGGAATAGGTTAAATAATATTTGTTAATTAAATACAAAAAGCCTCTCCAAAATGTGGCAGTATAGCTATATTGCAGATTGAATGATCGAGGGCCGGGCGAAAAAGGCATAGCACTCTCAAACACGGCATTGAAAACACGCCGCAAATATAGTATCATTAGACAAAGCACAGTGTCAGGAGGGTAAATCAATATGTCGATAAAGTCAAAACGCATCCTCGCCGTAGGCCTGATATGCCTGGCGGTGGCCGCGATGCTTGTGCTTTACCTTGTCTTAAGCCGGCAGGAAGACGGCGTGGCCGTCGTTTCAGTCACCGCCAACGAGTTTTCACTTGAAAACAGGAAAAAAGAGGTCCTGAACTTTTCATACGGGGAAATAACCGGC
>DVGA01000024.1 GCA_018712985.1 Candidatus Scatomorpha intestinavium | reverse complement strand
CCGCAGCGCATGGTGACGCCGGTGAGGCCGGCGAAGCTCTCCGGCGTGTTCTGCAGCAGCTCGGACCGGTCCTCTATGACCCCGCCGATGTAGTACGGCAGGCCGCAGCCGGCGTACGAGATGTCCCGCTCGCGGGTGATCACAAGCACCTCGGCCCCGTTCCCCAGCTCGCGCTTTATCTTCGCCGCCGCCTTCGTCCCAGCCGCTACCGCTCCTATTACTATTATCTTCATGCTTTCCTTCTCCTGCTTCTTTCTTCTTCCCCCGGCAATAAACCGCCGGGGGACGCTTAAAGCATAATACAGGCTCGGCCTGTTGTCAAAAAACCCTGCTCAGTCCTGCATCCAGCGGCGGTAGTCGAGGTGGGCGAACTGGTCGAGGTAACGGGTGGGCATCTGGAAGGCGTCGCGGCGGAAGGGGGGCGCGAGCTGGGTGCCGTCCACGACGAACTCGAGTATCGTGGTGACGTTGCTCTTCAGGGCGCGCTCGAACGCGGGGGCGATGTCCTCGGGCTTCTCTATGCGCTCGCCGTTGGCGCCGAGGGCCTTGGCTACCGGCACGAAGCTCACCGGGTTCGGGATGTCGACGCCGATGAAGCGGCTGTTGAAGAAGTCGACCTGGTTCTTTTTCTCCGCGCACCACGCGCCGTTGCGGAACACGCAGGCGATAACGGGCAGCTTGTGCTCGATCGCGGAGCTGATCTCGTGCAGGCTCATGCCCCATGCGCCGTCGCCGATTATGCAGACGACCGGGTCGTCCGGGCTGGCGAGCTTGGCGCCGAGACCTGCGGGATATGCGAAGCCGGTGTTGCCGAAGGTGAGGGCGGCGATGTGCTTGCGGGGCTTGGTGAACCTGAAATAGCTGTTCGCCGTGGAGGCGACGTTGCCTATATCAGTGCAGAGGATGGCGTTCTCGGGCATCAGGCGGCTGAGCTCGAGCAGGACGCGGCGCGGGTTCATCGGGGTGCCGGGGACCATGGCGAGATCGACGATCTCCTTGTCCCAGTCGGCGCGGAGCTGCGCTATTTTGGCCTGGCGCTCGGTGTTGGGGGCCTTGGAGCCGAGGGCGTTGAGCTCCTCGAGCAGGCGGGCGGAGGTGGCCTTCGCGTCGCCGACGAGGGCGACCTCTACGGGGTGCTTGCGGGCTATCTGCTTAGGGTTGACGTCGATCTGGATTATCTTCGCGTCGTCCGGGAAGTAGTCTATGTCATACTGCGGCAGGGTGCCGAAAACGCTCAGGCGGCTGCCGATGGCAAGCACGACGTCCGCCTCCTTGAGCGCGAGCATGGCGGACTTCGCGCCCATGTAGCCGATGGGGCCGACCCAGTAGGGGTGGTCCGCCGGGAAGGCGTCGTTGTGCAGGTAGGAGAGGGCGACGGGGGCGGTGAGGTAGTCGGCCAGGGCCTTCACCTCGTCAAAGCCGTCGGAGTCGACCACGCCGCGGCCGGAAATTATGACCGGGTTCTTGGCGGAGTAGAGCAGCTCCGCCGCGCGCTTGATTTCGCCGAGGTCGGCGAGCCCGTGGGGCACGTTGGCGCGGTAGCGGCTGGGGGCCATGATCTCCTCGTTGACCTCGCCGTAGAAATAGTCCCTCGGGATGTCCACGAACACCGGGCCGCGCTCGGCATAGGCGATCCTGAAGGCGGTGCGGAGCACGTCGCCCGCGCGGCTGGGGTGGGGGACACGCAGCGAAGCCTTTGTGATGGGCTTGAAGAGGTTCCAGGTGTCGCACTCCTGGAAGCCGTCCCAGCCGACGGTGGAGCTGCCGGCGGAGGGCCCGATGATGACCATGGGGGTGTGGGCCATGTTGGCGGCGGCAACGGAGGTGACCATGTTGGTGAGGCCGGGGCCGTTCTGCGCGGTGCAGACGCCGGCAACGCCGGTGATGCGGGAGAACGCGTCCTCCATGTGCGCCGCGGTCTGCTCGTGGCGCACGGGGATGAACTCTATCCCGGCGTCGGGGAAGAGGTCGAGCATGTCCATGAAAGCGGAACCGACTATGCCGGTAACATGCTTGACGCCCTCCTGCAGCAGCACCTCAACCATCGCTTCGCTGGGGGTCATTTTTACCTTAGCCATAATAATCTCCTGTTTCCTTTCTCCTGTATGAATGTAAGGGGCTGAATTTACTTTTTCGCGGCGCGCCTGAGCTCGATGGCAGCCATGGCGGCCTTCGCTATGTCCTCGGGCAGCATGCCGTGCTTTTTCGCCAGCTCGGAGGCCTTGCCGACCTCTCCCGGCACGTCCCGGAAGCCGATGGGCAGCACGGGGACGGGCGCGCGGCAGGCGAGGGCCTCGCAGACGGCGGAGTAGAGCCCGCCGATGATACTGTGGTTTTCACAGGTCACCGCGGCGCCGGTTTTCACGGCGGAGGACACGACGCCCTCGCTGTCTATGGGCTTGAGCGTGTGGACGTTTACCACCTCGGCGGAAATGCCATCGCCCTCGAGGAGCCTTGCGGCCTCGAGCGCGTAGCCCACCATGACGGCGCCGGTTGCAAAGAGGGTGACATCGCTGCCATGGCGCAGCACGTCGGCCTTCGTGAGGTCGAAATCGTAGCCGCCGGAGTGCACGTCCGGCACCTCCTTGCGGTGCAGGCGGATATACGCCGGGCCGGGCCGCTCGATTATCTGCGGGAGGGCCTTTACGAGCTCCGTCTCGTCGCAGGGCTCGAAGAGGAGGATGCCGGGTATGCTTCTCAGCACGCCGAAGTCCTCTATCGCCATGTGGGTGCCGCCGTTGAGCTCGGCGGTTATGCCCGGATCGGTGCCGACTATTTTTACGTTTTGCTTCGCGTAGGCGCAGGATATGGCGACCTGGTCGCAGATGCGCCGCGAGGCGAAGCAGGCAAAGGTGGTTATGAACGGGATGAAGCCGTAGGACGAGAGCCCGGCGGCGATGGACGCCATGTTCTGCTCGGCTATGCCCACGTCGAAGGCCCGGCCGGGGTACTTTTCCCGCAGCTTGAGCGTGGCGTTGGCGTTGCCGAGGTCGGCGTCGAGCACGCAGAGGCGCTCATCCTCCGCCATGGCCTCGAGCAGGTAATTGCTGAATGCTTTTCTCATCTCCATGGCCGTCACCTCCCGGAAAGCCCGCCGATGGCCGCTTCGTACTGCTCTTTCGTCACGCTCATGCTGTGGCAGCCCACGCCCGCGTCTATCGCGAACTGGACGCCATAGCCCTTTATGGTGTCGAGCAGTATCATAGAGGGCTGGCCCTCGCGCCGTTTTGCGTTCTGTATCGCCTCATAGATGGCATTGCAGTCGTGGCCGTTCACGCGCTGGACATACCAGCCGAAGGCGCGCCACTTGGCGTCGAGGTCGCCGAGGGAGCAGACCTCGTCCACCATGCCGTCTATCTGCATCCTGTTGCAGTCGGTGAAGGCGATGAGGTTCGAGAGCCCGCGGTGCGCGGCGTACATAGCCGCCTCCCAGACCTGGCCCTCCTGGCTCTCGCCGTCGCCGATTATGGTGTAAACCGTCGCCCCGTCGCCGGCGAGCTCCGAGCCGATGGCCACGCCCACTGCGCAGGAAAAGCCCTGGCCGAGCGAGCCGGTGGTCATGTCTATGCCGGGGGTTTTGTTCATGTCGCAGTGGCTGGGCAGGTTGGTGCCGGTGCGGTTCAGCGTGAGCAGCTCCTCCCGGGGGAAGTAGCCGCGGCTGGCCAGCGCGGCGTACACCGCGGGGCCGGCGTGGCCCTTTGAGACCACGAGACGGTCGCGCCCCGGCATTTTGGGGTCGGCCGGGTCGACGTTCATGACCCGGTAGTACAGCACGGCCAGGACCTCGACTATCGACATGCAGCCGCCGACATGGCCCTTGCCGATGCTGTATATGCTCTCGAGCGTGAGCCTGCGTATCTCGCGGCAGACCTGGTCAAGATTTGTGTCGTTCATCAGATGTTCCACCTCCAGAGGGATCACCACCACTTGATGTCGTTCGTAATCTCTTCCCTGATCTTGACAAACTCCGGGTCCGCGATATTTCTCGGGTGCGGCAGGTCGATGACGCGCTCCTTTTTTATCGTAGTGGGCTTGGGGGACATTATCAGGCAGCGCTGGGCCAGATATACGGCCTCTTCTATGTTGTGGGTGATGAAGATGACCGTGCTGCCCGTCTCGCGCCAGAGGCGCAGCACCTCGTCCTCGAGGTAGTAGCGCAGCTTGATGTCCATCTGCCCGTAGGGCTCGTCCATGAGCAGCAGGTCGGGATAGACGGCGAAGCTGCGCCCGATGACGACGCGCTGCTCCGCGCTGACGGAGAGCTCGCGGGGATAGGCCTTGCGCAGGGCGGACATGCCCATGAGCTCAAGGATTTTTTCCGTGCGCTCCTCTATGACATCCCTGGGGTATTTCTTGATTTTAAGGTTGAACTGGATGTTCTCCTCGACCGTGAGCCAGGGGAAGGCCGAGGGCTCCTGGAAAATGAAGCTCAGATTGTGCTTCTTCGGGTCGGCGGGCTCGCCGTCGATGAGTATCGTGCCGCTTGTCGGCTCGATGAGCTTGACCAGCAGGTTCAGGAACGTCGTCTTGCCGCAGCCGGTGGGACCGACTATGCAGACGAACTCGCCCTTCATGATGTCGAAGGATGCGTTGTCCAGGACCAGCAGGTCGCCAAATTTCTTCGTCAGGTTCCTGACGGATACCTTTACTTCGCCTTGCACACTATACCTCCCTCGTCATGTGAGCGCGAGATCCATCTTGTCGGCTATGACGTTCCTGAATTCGAGGAACTCGCTCGACAGGTTGTTTCTCGGGCGCTCCATGTGCGGCACGAACTCGTTCACGACCACCGAGGGCTTGTTTCCAAGCAGCACTATGCGGTCGCCGAGCGTGACGGCCTCCTCGATGTTGTTCGTGACGAAAACGACGGTCGTCATCTTGCTCTGCCATATCTTCAGGATCTCGTCCTGCATCTGATATCTCGTCTGGGCGTCCAGCGCGCCGAAGGGCTCGTCCATGAGCATGATGTCGGCGTTGGTGGCGTAGGCCCGGGCGATGCCGACGCGCTGCTTCATGCCGCCGGAGAGGGCGGCGGGATAGGCGTTCTCAAATCCCGCGAGACCGACCAGCTTTATGAGGGCCTGGGCCTCCTCGCGGCGCCTGGCCTTGTCCACGCCGTGGAATTTCGGACAGGCCTCGACGTTCTGGATGACCGTTTTCCAGGGGAAGAGGGCGTAGCGCTGGAACACCATGCCTATTTCGCCCTTGGCGGGAGTGCCGCCGGAAAACTCGATAGTCCCCTCGTCGGGAGTGTCGAGCCCGAGGATCAGGTTCAGCAGCACGGTCTTGCCGCACTGGCCGGGGCCGAGAATGACGAGGAATTCGTTTTTGTACACGTCGAGGGAGAGCCCGTCGAGGACCTGAAGGGTGTTGTGCTTCTTGTCCGTGAAGCTCTTTTTCAGGCCCCGTATCTTTATTCTTACTTCCCTATTGTCAGCCATGGGCAGAGAACCTCCTCAAGTTTGTTGAGCACAAAGGTGATGGTCGCGCTGACGGCGGCTATGACCACCATGCTTACCATCACGAGCGCGGTGTCGGAATTCTCCATGCCGCGGTTGATAAGGAAGCCGACGCCGGCGCGCGAGACTATCATCTCGGCGGCGACGACGCACATCCACGCTATGCTCATCGCGGTCTTCAGCCCGGCGATGATGGAGGGGATGCAGTCCGGCAGGGCCACCTGGAACAGGAGCTGGCGCTCGTTCGCGCCGAGGACTATGCCGGCGTTCAGAACCAGCGGGTCCACCATGAGCACGGCGGAATAGGTGTTGAAGACGATCGGGGTGAAAGCCCCGATGAAAACGATGATCATCTTCGGGAGCTCGCCGATGCCGAAGAGCAGTACTATAATAGGTATCCATGCTATCGGGGGTATCGGACGCAGCAGGTTGTAGAGCGGGTAAAAGATCTTGCGGAAGGTCTTGAACCAGCCGAGCAGCACGCCGAAAAGTATGCCGAGGACCGCGGCGGCAAGGAAAGCGCCGAAAACGCGGCGCAGGCTGACGAGTATGTGCTCCCAGATGGGCACGTTGGCTATTGGCTCGCGCAGCACCTCAAAAAAGCGTGTCACCACGTCGACCGGCGTGGGTATTATGCTCGAGGGCGAGCAGGTGAGCAGATACCAGCCCCCGAAGAAGACGCACAGCGCAAGTATCGACAGCAGCCAGTATGGCGTGAACTTTTTCTTGTCAGTATTTGCTTTCTTTTTCATCTTGTCTTCACCATCCACGGGGCAACTTTGTCCTCAATGAGGGACAGCAGGCCGCTCATTATGGCGCCGGACACGCCTATCATCAGCATGCCGACGATAATAATGTCGCAGCGGGAGAGCGTGCGGCCGTTCTGTATCATGTAGCCGAGGCCGACGGAGGACGAAACCAGCTCGGCGGCGACCAGCGTCATCCAGGCGGAGCTTAGCGCGTTCTTGACCCCGGTGAATATCATGGGGACGGACGAGGGGACACATACCTGCATGAAGATCTGCATTTTTGATGCGCCGGCGGTTTTTGCCACGTTTATTAGCACCGCGCTCGTCCGCTTTACGCCGGCATACGAGTTCAGCAGCGCCGGAACCAGCGCCGCGAGGAAGATGATGGCCACCTTTGAGCCGTTGCCGATGCCGAAGAGCAGCAGCATGACGGGTATCCAGGCGATTGGCGGTATCGGGCGGATGATTTCGAAAATCGGGGTGACGAAGTAATCGACGGGCTTGAAATAGCCCATGAGCAGCCCGAGCGGGATGCCGATTACGCACGCCAAGACGAACCCCATGACAGTCAGCCTCAGGCTGGCCCAGAAGTGCTCCATGAGCACGGCGCCGTCGGGGTTCGGGTTGGTCAGCTTGTCTATGAAGGTCGTTACGACCTTGGTCGGCGGGGCGAGCTTGCGCGAGGATATCAGGCCCGTATCCACAACGATTTGCCAGATTATAAGAAGTACTACGATTGCCGAGATGCTCAGCAGGAAATTGCCGAGCTTTCTCAGCAGGTCATTTTTGCCTATTCTCATTGGCACCCTCCGCTAAATTAAAATGGGGCCGGCATTTTGCCGGGGCGTCCATGCCGGCCCCGTCCGGCCGTTAAGCCGGTTCCGGTTTCAGGTTCAGCCCTCGGGATGGAGCTCAGCGTAAGCCTGCTTGATGAAGGAGGAGTCGACTATCGGGTTCTCGGCGATGTAGTCGAGGTCGGACTGCTCGACCCTGCCGGTGTCGAACAGGAACTCGGCGACGCCCATCAGGATCTCATCCATGTAGGTGGAGCCGTCCTCCCCCTCAAAATAGGCGAGGTTGGCGGCGTTGTCGGGGTGGACGCGCATGGCGCAGGACTCATAGGCGTCGTCCTCGTCGATCGGTGTGCCGCACTCGTCCTCCCAGGCGTCGAAGGTCTCGGCGTAGAGGTCGAGGTCGTTGCTGAGGATCTCCTGGGCCTCGAGATATACCTTGAGGAAGCGGAGGACCCAGTCGGGATGGTTCTCGACCATGTCGGCGGAGGCAACGACACAGGTGGGCAGGATCTCGTCGGTCATGTCGAGGGAGGCAACCTTGATGTATCCTTCGTCCTCGGCGGTGTAGCGCTGGGGATCCCAGAGGCAGCAGAGATCGCCCTCACCGGCCTGGAAGGCGGCCAGAGCGTTGGCGGCGTCCATCTGGACGACCTCGACGTCGGCCTCGGTCAGGCCCATGAGCGCGAGGCAGGCGTCAAGACCGTACTGCAGGGATGTGCCGCTGTTGCAGAGCACAGTCTTGCCGCGCCAGGCGTCGGCGTCGCCGTACATCTCGGGGGCGGACTCGATCTGGCCCTGGCCGGCGGCCACGACGTCGGAGTCGGGGCGCGCGTAGATGGCGTTCGGCGCCATGTCGTCGTTGCCGTAGGCGATGACCTTGTAGCCATAGGCGAGGGAGCCGGTGATTATGGGCATGCCGCCGTTGGAGCCGACGTCCCACTCGCCCGCGGCCGCGGCCTCGTTCTGGGCGGCGCCGCCGGAGAAGTACTGGCTTTCGACAGTGATGTTGGCCTCCTCGAACATGCCGTTGATCATCGCGTAGTAGATGGGAACGGAGTGGCCGAAGGGCATCATGGCCACGCGCAGGGTGATGGGCTCGTCGTCGGTGACGATGGTGCCGTCATCGGCGGCCGGGCTGCTCTCGCCGCCGGCGTCCGGGGTGGGGGTAGCGGTGGTTTCCTCGCTGCTTCCGCAGCCTGCCACGAGCATGCAGAGCATGAGCGCGGCAAGGAGGATTGCTAAGAACTTCTTCATTTTTTTCGTCCTTTCTTATTTGTTATTCAACATAACGGCGGCGCCGTTGTGTTTCCCTCTTTTGCACCGGGGGATGCCCGGTATATTCTTCCCGGCAGCGCCGCGGCCCATGTCCCGGCGGGCTGCGCAGGGCGTTGACAACGCTTCAAGGCGATAATATAATAAATTTAACATTCGATATATGAATACGGCACTTAATATTTAAAACAAGTGGTGATGGGGTATGAATTCAAACTATTCAAACGGCAACATGACAAACCAGTCGACCGAAAAGGCGTTCGCCGTGCTCGAGTTCCTTGTTGCGCAGCGCCATCCGCTCAAGCTGCTTGAAATAGCGAAGCAGATGGGCATGAACGCGAGCACCGTATCGCGCTACATTTCAGCGCTGGTGAACTGCGGATATGTGGAGCAGGACGAGTCCAACCTGCGCTACTCGGCCACGACGAAAATCTGCGAGCTGGCAAACAA
This sequence comes from Candidatus Scatomorpha intestinavium, assembly GCA_018712985.1. GTDB lineage: Bacteria > Bacillota > Clostridia > Oscillospirales > Oscillospiraceae > Scatomorpha > Scatomorpha intestinavium. Next base: position 2,539 of record DVGA01000024.1, on the reverse strand, counting down.
GCTGATGTCCACTTTCCAGCTCGTGCCATTTGCCCATCCGTATGTGCAGCGCCTTTCGGAGTACTTCAGCGAAACGGCCTGCCTTGTGGTGGAGCGCAACAGCGCCGCATTATATGTGGATATAGTAGTGAGCGCGAGCAAATCGCTTATCAACATCCAGCGCGTGGGTAACTCCGCGCCTCTCTACTGCACCGCGGCGGGGAAAATGTTTCTTTCCCAGTATTCAGAAGAGCAGTTCGACAGGTATATTTCCACCCATAAGCTCGCCGGACTGACCGAAAACACCATCACCGCGCGCGACAAGCTGCTCGAAGAGGTCAGGCGGATACGCGAAACAGGCTATTCTATAGACAACGAGGAGATAGAATCAGGCCTGCGGTGCGTTTCCGTACCGGTGAGGGACCGCAACGGCTTCATCCTCGCGTGCTTAAGCATAACCGGTCCCGCTGCCCGCCTTACGGCGGAGACGGTCGAAGAGAAAAAGGATTGGATGCTCAAGCTGAGCGGGGAGCTATCAGAGCGGCTGGTTCAGATAGGGTATCTCAGTTATTTTAATTATTAAAACTTTATTTCTATAGTTAAAATTATATTAGCTCGTCTATAAGTTGTCAATGACTTTCCCGCTGCAAAATCTATTTTGTATTTTGTGCACATATTATCAGATGGGTATTTAGCAAAAGTGCAGAACCCTTTTCGAAAAGGGTTCTGCACTTTTAACTGTATCTGACTGTAAATCCAGCTTCAGCCGCGCGCGTCGCGGACGGCCACTGCGGCGGCGAGCATTTCCGCCGCGTCCGCCCGGGTCAGCTCGGCGGAGTAAAGCGCACCGACGGGGATACCGCAGGCGTTCGTGTTTGCCACGGCCTGCGCGGCCCATTCGGGGGCGCCGTCCGCCATGGCTTCCTCTGCGTCGGAGAGCTCGAGCGCGGAGTCGAGCATCACCGCCGCCTCGGCGCGGCTGATGGGCTCATTGGGCTCAAAGGCCGCGCCGGAGGTCCCGGAGTAGCCGCTTATTACGCCGTCCATCAGCGCGGTTGCCACATATGGCTTCTGATAGGGCGGGATGTCCGCGTCGTCGGTGAAGCCAGTGGAGGCTACGCCGCTGAGCAGCTTTGTGCCGCAGAGCTCAAGGCACATGCTTAGGAACTCGCCGCGCGTCACGCTGCGGTCAGGGCTGAATACCCACTGGCCGCCCAGCTTTTCGCCGGTGAAGATGCCCTCTTCGGCGAGGAGGGTGGCGGCGTAGGCCGCGCCGTCGCCGGCCATGTCGCTGTAGGTCGTCTGCGTCTTCTGCTTGGAGATGCGGATGATCACTGTGGCCTCCTGGGAGGAGTTCCCGTCGCTGTCGGTGGCCTTGTAGCCGAAGTAGTCGCGGCCGCGGCGGTCCTTGTCCGGGGTGTAGACGAAGCGGCCGTCCTTCGTGAGCTCCACGGTGCCCTTGCCGGGCTCGGTGGTGATCTCATAGGTCAGCACGCCGCCCTCCGGGTCTACGGCGGAGAGCCGCCCGCCCACGGAGACATTGCGGTAGGTTTCCAGCTCGAGGTTCTCGGCGACCGGGGCACCGGAGGCGGCCGCGGCGCCCTCGGCCAGGGCGGGGACGGCGGCCGTGACAAGCATCAGCGCGCACAGCGCGGCGCAGAGCAGGGATATTTTATGTTTTCTCATTATTTATTCCTCCTGCGGTAAGATGTGCACATAGTGTGCGCGGGAGGAATTGCTATTATGCGCCCTTATTCCCAGAAGAGCTCGTCAAGGGTTTTGCCCAGCGCGCGGCAGATGGCGAGGCATAGCTTTATAGTGGGGTTGTAGTCGCCCTTCTCGATGGAGTTGATGGTCTGCCTCGTCACGCCGACGGCGTCCGCGAGCTGCTGCTGGGACATGTCGAGCGCCGCGCGGGCGGATTTCATTCGCAGGTTTTTCACTCGTCCTCACCTGACCGTTTCTGCCTTGCGCGCTGTATCAGGGCGACGGCGAAGACGTAGATGAACACTATTCCGAGCATGAGGTTCGCACCGCCTATCTGCAGCACGCCGTCCACCACCATGTCGCCCTCCAGCCAGGAGCTGACGGCCAGGCCGAGGTTCATGATGCCGAGCAGCACGAACACGACGTACTGCCCGAGGCGGTTTGTGTCCGCCCACCAGTAGGCCTCGTTCATTATGCTTATCCACACGTAGGGGATGAGCGAGACGGCTATCGCCGCCACGCAGCCCGTCACCGGCTCGCACCAGCTCCAGAGCCCTTCGGTCACCGCATACAGCAGCAGCGCCACCAGGAGCGTGCCGTAAGCGTATTTGAAAGCTCGCCCGCGCACGACGGTCTGCCGCTCGTCATATTTTTGCTCGCAGTCCCTGAACTTGTCGGCCATCGTTGCCGCCTCCTTTTATGTTCGTGGCTACAGCTTAGCATGGAGGCGACAATATGTCAAGTATAATTTACATTATATCGTGTAAAATTTGCGTAATGGCGCATGAAAAAGGCGCCCCGCCATTTGGCGGGGCGCCCGGTGCGTTTTATCCGGCTCTCTTGCCCGGCATCA
>DVGA01000002.1 GCA_018712985.1 Candidatus Scatomorpha intestinavium | reverse complement strand
ACAGGACTGAACAGTTCAGGGCCGCTGCCAAAGCAGCGGCCCTGAAAGCTTAAGATGTTTGCCGTCCTGCGAGAAACTCTCGGATCTCGGCCTCGACCGAGCGGACCTCCTCCTCAAAGGCCTGGGAGGAGACGCGCAGCGCGCCGTTGCCGAGGATGATGAGCTGCTCGGTGGCGTCGGAGGTGACGACGCGCGTGCGGTGGCGCTTTGCGATCTCGTGCGTGGCCTTTTCGATGTACATGTCGGCGGTCTCCGCCTCCTTGGTATAAACAACGTATATATTGTGGTATTTTTCCACCTCGCGCTCGCCGCCCTTTACGCGGTAGGCGTCAAAGACCAGTATCAGCACGCACTGCCTGTAGCCGGCGTAGTTGCAGAGTATGTCCATCAGCTTGTGGCGCGCGGCGTCGAGGTTCCCGACGGACAGCTCGTTGAGCTTTTCCCAGGCGAATATGACGTTGTAGCCGTCCACGAGCAGGTATTCCGGCCCCTCGGGCTGTTGCCGGGCGGGTGAACGGCGGGCAGAGCTTTCCGTGGAAGGCGGGCGCTTTACGGTCCGCATGGCCTGCACCGGGTCGCGGCGGATGGGGCCGTAAGTCCGCTCGAAAATGGCCATCAGCTCCTTGTCCGCGGCGAGGGCGGCCCGATAGGCGTCCGCCCGGGCGGCGCGGGGGGCGGCGGGCGCGTCGTCCTGCGCGCTGCGGCTGAGACGGCGGCCGCGGTCGAGCACGCTCGGGAGGTGCATGCGCGACGGCGCCTCGTCCCAGCGGACAAGCACCCCGGCGCCGTGGCTGCAAAATACGGAGTCGGCGGTGTTTTCCGTGTCGGAGTCGGCGTCATAGCCGGATGCGGCGATGACCTCCTCCGTGTTGTGGCACTCCGCGTAGCCGCCAGGCAGGCAGCTGAGCTGTCCGCGGCCGCGGGTGTAGGCCGTAACCTCGCGGGCGTAGCCAACAAGCTCCGAAACAGGCGCGCGGCCGGAAATCACGGCCTCTGGGCCCTCGACGGACGGAGCCGAAAACTCGGCGCAGAGCCGCGGCATGTCCGACAGCGCGCGGCCCAGCGACTCCTGAGGCAGACGCAGAGTGAACTCGTACCAGGGCTCGAGCAGGACGCACCCGCCCATCGCCTGGGCGGTGCGGAGCCCCTGGCGCACGGCCCGGTAGGTCGCCTGGCGGAAGTCGCCGCCCTCGGTGTGCTTTATGTGCGCCCGGCCGGAGACGAGATTGAGCTTTACGTCAGTCAGCGGCGCGCCGGTGAGCGGGCCGATATGCGTCTTTTCGGCGAGGTGTGTCAGAATAAGGCGCTGCCAGTTCAGCGCGAGCTCGTCGGTCGGGCAGTCGGAGCTTATCTGCACCCCGCTGCCTCTTTCGCCGGGCGTTATCAGCAGGTGTACCTCAGCGTAATGGCGCAGCGGCTCGTAGTGGCCCGCGCCCTCGACCTGCATGCTGACAGTTTCCCTGTACAGTATCCCGCCCTCGTCAAAGCTGACGCGGAGGTTGAACCGCCGCTCGAGCAGGCTCTGCAGCACCTCGAGCTGCACCTCGCCCATGAGCTGCAGGTGGACCTCGCCGAGACGCTCGTCCCATACGACGTGCAGAAGCGGGTCCTCCTGCTCGATTTCGCGCAGGTGGAGCAGTGCCGTGTGTACATCGCAGTTGTCCGGCAGGATCACGCGGTAGCGCATGACGGGCTCGAGCGCCGGCGCGGCAGCGTCCGGCTCAAATCCGAGCCCCTCGCCCGGATAAGTGTCCGCAAGGCCGGTGACGGCGCAGACAGTGCCGGGAAGGGCGCTGTTTATAAGCTGATACTTCGCGCCGGAATACAGGCGGAGCTGGTCGGCCTTGCCCTGCCACGAGACCCGGGTGTCCTCCCGCGAGCGGATCTCGGATTTCACCTTCAGCTCGCCGCCGGTGACCTTCAGCCAGGTGAGGCGCGCGCCGTCGTCCGCGCGGGTGACCTTGAATATGCGCGCGCCGAACTCCGCGCGCCCGGGCAGCGGCAGCGTCAGGCGTTCAAGCGCGTCCAGAAGGGCGTCCACGCCCTCGAGCTTCAGCGCGGCGCCGAAGAAGCAGGGGAAAAGCTCGCGCCGGCTTATCGCGCGGGCGAGCTGGGCGGTGTCCGGCGTTTTACCGGCGGCGGCCGTCTCGAGCAGCTCCTCGTTGCAGAGCGCGAGGTCCTCGCCGCTGCCCGGGTCGAGCAGATCCACGCACCCGGAGCCGAAACGGCGGCGCAGCTCCTCCATCCGCACGGCGCGATCGGCCCCGGCAAGGTCCATCTTGTTCAGGAACAGGAAAACCGGCACATGGTAGCGCTCGAGCAGCCGCCAGAGCGTTTCCGTGTGGCTCTGCACGCCGTCGGTCCCGCTTATCACGAGGATGGCGTAGTCCATCACCTGCAGCGCGCGCTCGGCCTCCGAGGAGAAGTCGACGTGCCCCGGCGTATCCAGAAGCGTCAGCTCGGCTTCCGGGAGCTTCAGCACGGCCTGCTTTGAGAAAATGGTTATGCCACGGGCCTTTTCAAGCGCGTCCGTGTCCAGGAAAGCGTCCCCGTGGTCCACGCGCCCCAGCTTGCGCAGCCCGCCCGCGCGGTAGAGCATGGCCTCGCTGAGCGTGGTCTTGCCCGAGTCCACATGCGCCAATATCCCGATAACCAGCCGTTTCATCCCGTTTTCTCCTCTTGCGGCGTTGCCCAGAGCGCCGCCGCGACATTTCACAATTCCTTATTATACAACAGAATACGCGCCCTTGTACAGAGCGGGAATGTATGGGGAGATGCACTGCTCTGCTTGACTGGTTCACAAAAACGCTCAGACGTGGTATAATAGCTCTGCTTTGGAATGAAGCAGGAAAAGGTGATGTGTTTTGAAAAATATAAGGAAAAAGAGGTCGGTAGCCGTTGAACTCTCCGGCAGAAGGGAGGTGATTGAGCAAAAGTAACGGAGGAGAATAAATGCAGAACAACATACCGGACCCCAATAAGGTGTTTCCAAATGAGTACGGCACAACGTGCTTTATAAAAAACGTTGTCAAGGCGCCGAACATTATAATCGGCGATTACACTTATTACGATGATGACACTGACCCGGCCGGTTTTGAGAAAAACAACGTCCTTTTCAACTACCCGGAGTTCGGAGACAGGCTGATTATTGGGAAATTCTGTGCGATAGCCTCGGGTACGAAGTTTATAATGGGACCGGCAAACCACCGGCTGAGCAGCGTTACGACATACCCGTTCAACGTGTTCGGAGGGGCATGGGTCGAGCGCACGCCGGATCACCTCTTACAGCTTCCGTTCAAGGGTGACACGGTGATAGGGAACGACGTGTGGATAGGCCGGGAGAGCGTGATAATGCCAGGCGTGAAAATCGGCGACGGGGCGATCGTGGCTGCCTGTTCGGTTGTGACGCGGGATGTCGGGCCGTACAGCGTGGTCGGCGGGAATCCCGCAGGGTTTATAAAAAAACGCTTTGACGATGAGCTCACCGGTCTCCTGCTGGAGCTGAAATGGTGGGACTTCAGCCCGGAGGACCTGGCCGGCTTCCTGCCGGTGCTCTGCGAAACCGACCTTGAAAAGGTGAAGGAGATCCTGAAGAAGAGGCTTGGAAAATAGGCCGGCTTACAAATTAGAGGCCCCTCCCGGAGATACCGGGAGGGGCTTTAAGCGGTTTGGGATTTTAGGTTTTCAGATATCCAGCTACATTTGTAGCAAACCACCAGTTTAACTCCATCCAGGCCACGAACATGCAGCTTTGTACCAGCGCTTTGAGCGATCATGAATACTTCCCTGTGAGGCTGTAGAATCTTTTCAGATATAGTTTGATGTCTACTTTCAGAACGTTGCGTCGCAACGTCGTTCTACCAGAGTGCTGCAAATCATTCCTCCTTTTTCCTCTATTTAATTTGATAGAATTATAGTCGCTTATCGCATACACAGCTTACTTTGGATATTTTGACGGAGTGACAACGTTCCTTGACTGAAAAGGCCATATGAACTTAAGCTGACGTAAACCATTGATTTCCAATGTGCAATTTATCAACCTTAGGAAATGGCTTTCGCTTTTGAAACTATTACGCCTATAAGTTTTCCATGAGTGCGTCTACTTCTTCGGAAGAAGGCATGGCCTCAGTGGCGCCCTTCTTCTACACACATAAGCTTCCCGCTATGTTCGCGTAATTCAGCGCATGAATCAAAACGTTTTCGTTGAGGCCGGACATTGATTTTACCCCGGCTTTAAGAATACAGGACAAG
>DVGA01000023.1 GCA_018712985.1 Candidatus Scatomorpha intestinavium | reverse complement strand
TATTTGTCGTAGGTTGAGGCGTTTTCGGGCATATTTTCGACTATGTAGTCCGCCGCGGCCTCAAGATAAACCTGCTGCTCCTCCGTCAGATCGTCAAAGCCGTCCCAGGCGTACCCGCTGTCAAAGGGCTCCGTTTCAGTCCCGAGGTCGTCCCTCGGCTGCGATTCGAGCACCGCGAGGGCCTCCTCCACCGCGCCGGACATGTCCGCGGCAGCCTGCGCGCGCACTTCGGCGTAGGGGTCCGCCGTGAGCTCCGGTGCGGTCGGTCGGGCCACCTCCGGCGGCTCTGCGGCGGGTTCGGAGCAGGCGGAGAGCGCCAAAGCGGCGGCGAGGGCGAGGCTGATGGCAGCTATCTTTTTCTTCACTTCGCATCCCTCCCGATAAGGCTCAAAACTATGTGCTGGGCCATGAGCAGCCCCGCCGAGGCGGGCACCCACACGGCCGAGCCCGGCACGCTGCGCCGCCCCGGAGGCGGTGCCTCCGGCTGCGAGGGCTCGATGGGCGGCTCGTCGCTGTACACCACCGTCAGTGCTTCCACCCCCCGGCGGCGCAGCTCGCGCCGCATGACCCGCGCGAGAGGGCAGACGTCTGTCTCGTATATGTCCGCTATGCGCAGGCGGGAGGCGTCTATCTTGTTCCCGGTGCCGAGGGCGGAGATGATGGGTATGCCGCACCCGCGCGCGGCGTCTATCAGGTCCAGCTTGCAGGAGACAAGGTCTATGCAGTCGGCGATATAGTCCCAAGGCGCGGGGAAGAACTCCGCGCGCCGCGCGGCCTCGTAGCGCTCCGCGCGGGCCGTTACGTGGCAGTCCGGCGCGATGTCCAGCACGCGGCGTGCCATGGCCTGTGCCTTGCTCTCGCCGATAGTGGAGCCGAGGGCCTCTATCTGCCGGTTCAGGTTGCTCTCCGCCACCGTGTCCTCGTCGATAAGCGTCAGCGCGCCGGCTCCGCAGCGGGCGAGGGCCTCCGCGCAGTAGGAGCCCACCCCGCCGAGGCCGAAAACGGCCACGTGCGCTCCGTGCAGCCTCTCCATGGCCTCGCCGCCCAGGAGCATTTCCGTGCGTATAAGCCTCTCCGTCATCTTTTCCCTCCAAAAAACAGCGAGGGGGCGAAAAGCCCCCTCGCGCGCTGAAAAAACCTTATCTCGTCTTGGCGAACCAGTTCACAAAGCTGTTCACGCTCACCGTCACGCCGGAGACGAGCTCGTCGAGCCAGTTGTTGTAGTCGATGTTGCGCAGTCCCTCGGCGTCGGTGCCGGAAACGCCCACCTCGGCAAGGTAGTCGCAGTAGGGCTCGTCGTCAACGCCGATGAAGTAGAGCAGGTGATAGCCGTTGTAGCTGTCGGTCTCCGCGTGGACGATCGCAGTGTCGCCCGGCTGCCTGGCGCTGTCGAAAATCCACTCGTCGACGGTGTCGACCATGGAGCCCTCGATTATGTGGGTGTACGCGCCGGTCTCGTCGCCATAGAGGACGCCGGAGGAGCTGACATCGTCCGAATACTGCTGCTGCAGCTCATAGAAGCTGTCCTCGGTGGCGTCGCCCTCCTGCCACTCGGTGTAGATGTCCTGGATCTCGCTCTCGGCGGCGGCGAGCTCCTCGTCGCTGTACTCGCCGTCCTCATCCTCGTCGGTGGCGTTGATGAGGATGTGGCGGAAGGAAACGGTATCGACGTCGTTGTCGCTGCGGCCGTAGAAGGCGACGACGTAGTAGCCGCTGCCCTCGTTTTCGATTATGGTGGTGTCGCCCGGCTCGCGCGCGCTGTCGAGCACCCAGTCGGCGATGTTGTCGTTCAGATAGGTGCTGACATAGTAGCCCTGCGTCAGGGTGTAGTCATAGGGCTCTCCGGCCTCGTCGCCCATAACCTCGGCGATGGCCTCGGCAAAGCTGAGCGCGGCGGCCTCGGTGCCGCTCTCATAGGCCGTCAGGATGTCCTCGGCCTGCTGCTCGGCGGCGGCCATGGTCTCGTCGGTCACGGCCTCGGTGGTCTGCTCGGTCTCCTCGCCCGTCTCCTCGTCGGTGACGGTCTCGGTGGTCTCGACCTGCTCGGCGGAGACGAGGTAGTACTCGAAGCTCAGCGTGTCGAACACGTCGGCGTACTGGTCATAGTAGTCCGCGAGCTGCTCGGGGGTGTACTCAAAGGAGTCGAACATGTCCTGCGCATAGGCGCTGGCTATGCTGGAGCGCTCCATCTGCTCGCGCACGGTGTCGAGGTCCACGCCCTTGCCGTAGATGACGCTGGCGTAAGCGTCCCCGTCCCTCCAGCCGTAGGTGTCGGCCGCGGTCTCAAGGGAGGTGATGGTCTCCTCGATGGTCGCGGCGTCATCATCGCTGAGGGTATAGCCCGCCGCCACCGCCGCGCTGTAGAGCGCGGTGACTTCGCGCATGTTCTCAAGCGCCAGGGCGGCGAAATAGTCCTCCCAGGTGGCGCCCGTGCCGTCGCCGAGGGACTCCGGCACGCTCGAAAGCAGGGATGTGTCGAGCTCCTGGTCCCCGAGGTCGCGGTTGACGTCGAAGAACATGCTCACATAGCCCTGGTAATTGCTCTCAAAGCTGAGGAGCGCGGAATAGTAGTAGTACTGGTACTCGGCGTTGGTGTACTCCGTGTCGCCGACAGTCACGGCCGTGGTGCCGGTGTACAGGAGGTTCGTGTTCAGAAGTATTATAATGAGGGCGAGAACTACGACAATGGATACTACTATCGTCCAGGTCCGCCTCTCCTTGCGAGACTTCTGCTGCGCCTCGCGCTCGGCCAGGCTGCGCTTGTCGACGCCCTCCGCGCGCTCGCTCTGGCGCCTTTTCTTGTCCTGTGATGCGCTCATGGCTGCCTCATCCTTTTCATTCGTGATATGCTGCTTGGCGTATAGCCATAGCATTATAACTCAACGTGCCGCGTCTTTCAAGCAAAAAATAATGAACTGAGTTTGAATTCGCGCACGCTGCGGCGGGATTCGCCTTTTTCCGCGCGGTGACTGTTGAGCAGGCTGTTCAAATGTTGATAACCGCCGCGAAATTTCGCGGACGGGCGCGCGGGGAATTGCGCGTTGCGCGCCGCGGCGGGATATGCTATAATTTTTGAACGGATGTTTACACTTAACCGAAAGAGATGATGTGATGACGATAGAAAACATGCGCCTCGCCGTGCTGATTGACGGCGACAACGCGCCCCGCGACTGCCTAAAGAGCATAATGGAGGAGATCGCGATCTACGGCACGCCGATGATAAAGCGCATATACGGCGACTGGGCCAGCCACGGCCTGACGAGCTGGAAGAACACCCTGCTCGAAAACGCCGTGACGCCCAAGCAGCAGTTCGCCTATACCACCGGCAAGAATGCCACGGACTCCGCAATGATAATCGACGCGATGGACATACTGTACACCGGCAAGACCGACGGGTTCGTGCTCGTCAGCTCGGACAGCGACTTCACGCCGCTCGCCATCCGGCTGCGCGAGAGCGGCATGTATGTCATCGGCATCGGCGAGGAGAAGACGCCGAAGGCCTTCGTCCAGGCCTGCGACAAGTTCATCCGCATCGAGGTAATCCGCGACCGCTATAAGAAGCCGGCGAAGTCCGCGGCCTCCAAAACCGCCGAAAAGGCGGCCGCCAAGCCCGCCGCGAAGAAAACCGCGGCCTCAAAATCCGCCGAAAAGGCCGAGAAGGCCCCGGCCAAATCCGCCGCGGCGAAGAAGGCGGCAGAAAAGCCCGAGGAGAAAAAGAGCGCCGTGCCGGAGGATATCATCGTCCTCATCGCCGACAGCGTGGCCGATCTCGCCGACGACGACGGGTACATCGACCTCTCCAACCTCGGCAACCTCATCATCAAAAAGCAGCCGGACTTCGACCCGCGCACCTACGGCTTCGGCAAGCTCTCCACCATGCTCAAAAACCTGCCGAGGTTCGAGGTGCAGGTCCGCGAGACGAGCGACCCCAACGTCCGGCCCATCTATATCCGCGACATCGAGGCGCAATGAGAAATCCCGCCCGTCTCGCCCTTGCCGCCGCGGCCGGAGCGGCCGGGGCGCTCGCGCTCGCGTCAAAATACGGCCTCGGGGTCACCGTCTATGAGCCCGCCTATGGGCGGCTGCCGGACGCTTTCGACGGCTTCCATATAGTTCATCTCAGCGACCTGCACTGCGCGCGCTTCGGCCGGGACAATTCCCGGCTCGTCTCCGCCGTCGCCGCGCTCGAGCCGGACCTCATCGCCCTGACGGGCGATTTCCTCGACAGGAATGCGCCGAGGGAGCTGCCGGCCATCTCCGCCCTATGCTCCGCGCTCGTGCGCATAGCGCCGGTCTTTTTCGTCAGCGGGAACCACGACTGGAGCTCCGGCGGTATGGATGAGCTGCCCGGCGCGCTCGGGCGCGCCGGCGTGCGCTGCCTGCGCGGAGAATACGTCCCCCTCACACGCGCCGGCGGGCGCATAATCGTCTGCGGCGCCGAGGACCCCTCCGCGGGCCCCGGCACGGCAAGGCCGGACGCGCTCGTTGCGGAGCTCCGGCGCGAATACCCGGAGGACTTCGTGCTGCTGCTCGGCCACCGCAACCACTGGCACGCGCGCTATCCCGCGCTCGACGTGGACCTTGTCCTCTGCGGCCACGCGCACGGCGGCATAATCCGCCTGCCCGGCCTCGGCGGGCTGCTCGGGAACGACGCTCGCTTTTTCCCGAAATACGACGCCGGGCTCTACCGCGGGCAGTACGACATGATAGTCTCCCGCGGGCTCGGCAACTCCGTCCCCATCCCCCGCTTCCTGAACATCCCCGAAATAGTCTCCGTCCGGCTGAGAAAAAAGTAGTCATACTTCCCGCCGCCCGCGCATAGAATGCAGTTAGACTGTGTCCGCGGGGGGTGAAACGTGTGGAAGACATCGACGACCTGATCTTCGGCCGGCTTGGGACGGCCGGGGACGAGTCCAGCGACAGATAGGCGGCGCGCTGCGCCGCCCTTGCTTTTTCCCATCCGCTCAGGTATAATGAGTTATCTTTTCGGTGGCGGGAGGCGTTGCGGTGCAGGCCGGCTTAAAGAAAAACAGCGTGCAGGAAACGCTCCTGATACCTCTCCGCGCCCGCGCGGAGTTCTCCCGGCGTCACCCGGAGCTCTTTTTCGACCCGGACGCGCTGCGCCTCGCCCGGAAGCTCGGCCTCGGCCCTTCCGGCCACGGCGCCTCGGGCTACAGCGGGCTGCTCTACGCCGTGCGGCAGGATGCGCTGATCGCCTCGGCGAGGCGCTACCTTGAGCTCCGCCCGGAGGCGACGGTGGTGAACCTCGGTTGCGGGCTGGACACCTCCTTTTCCGGGGCGGACAACGGCAGCTGCCGCTGGGTGAGCCTCGACCTGCCTGAGGTGATCGACTTCCGGCGCGGTCTGCTCGCCCCGCGCGAGCGGGAGGAATATCTCGCCTGCGACGCGCTCGACCTCTCCTGGCTGGACCGCGTTGACGGCTCGAAGGGCCTTTTCGTAATCGCCGGAGGCGTTTTTTATTACTTCCGCCCGGAGCGCATACGCGCGCTGCTCTGCGCGCTCGCGGAGCACTTCCCCGGCGGCGGGATATGCTTCGACTGCGAGGGCGCCATCGCTGCCGCGGTCTCCAGCGCCCTTGTATACCGCTCCGGAAACACCGGCGCGCCGATGTACTTCTCCGTGCGGAATGCGGAGCGGCTCTTCCGCCCCTGGAGCGCGCGCTTCGGTGAGATACGCACCATAAACCGCCTGCCGGAAAAATACGCGCGCCGCGGCGCGCTCCCGGCGCGGCTCCGGCTGCCGCTCAGCCTTTTCATGCGCTGCGGGGCGCTGAAATTCGTGGAAATCGGCTTTGCTGCCTGAAGGCGCATTTTTTGAACGCATACTGGAATAAATCGCCCCGGCCCGGCAGATACTGTGGCCGAGGTGATTTTTTATGACCACGAAGGAAACCCTTTATCTTGACGACGCCCTCGCGCACGCCCAGTTCATGGCCGCACAGTGCCGCGAGGCGGCAAACACCCTCCGCGACCCGGAGCTGAGGCGCCAGGCCCAGAAGCTGGCCGAGGGCCACTGCCGCGTTTACACGCAGTTTTATAACCTTGTCTGAGGAGGACGGCTCAAATGGACGACAAGAACATTATGGAAAACCTGCTCAACTGCACCAAGGGCGCGTGCGACCTCTATATGCACGGCGCCATAGAATCACCCACGCCCAATGTGCGCGAGGCCTTCTGCTCCGCGCTCAACACCGGGCTCACCATGCAGGACGGCATCTACCAGCAGATGACCCAGAAGGGCTGGTACCAGGTTCAGCAGGCCCCTCAGTCCGAGACCCAGCAGCTCAAGCAGAAGTTCCCCCAGTCCTGCTGAGGGGAAGCGCGCAGGGACGGCTCCCCGATCCGTCGGGGACGCCGTCCCTGTTTTTGCTGTCCCCCGGCCGGAGGGCGCAGGGCAATTTTATGAAAATAGTGTTTTTGCCATCTGTTCATTTTTAGAATCTTTTGCTATAATGCTCTCATGAGGGCCCGCGGCCCAAAACAGAGAGGACGATGTGTGTGATTTCACATGGGAAAGAGGTAAAGGTCTTTGCCGGCAACGCCAACCGCCCGCTGGCCGAGGCCATATGCGATCAGCTCAGCAAGAAGCTCGGCGCTTGCACGGTTTCCGCATTTGCCGACGGGGAGGTCTCGCTCAGCCTGGCCGAGCCGGTGCGCGGCTCCGACGTATTTATAGTGCAGTCCACCTGCAAGCCGGTAAACGACAACCTGATGGAACTGCTCGTAATGATCGACGCAATGCGCCGGGCCTCCGCCGGGCGCATCACCGCCGTCATGCCCTATTTCGGCTACGCGCGGCAGGACCGCAAGGCCAAAAGCCGCGACCCCATCTCCGCCAAGCTCGTGGCCAACCTTATAACCTCCGCCGGGGCGGACAGGGTGCTCACCATGGACCTGCACGCCGCGCAGATCCAGGGCTTCTTCGACATACCGGTCGACAACCTCTTCGGCGCGCCGATACTCGCCGGGCACTACCTGCGCCAGTTCGGCCGCGGGAACGAGGACTTCATGGTCGTCTCGCCGGACGTGGGCAGCGTCGCCCGCGCGAGGAGCTTCGCCCAGAAGCTGGACATGCCCCTCGCCATAGTGGACAAGCGCAGGCAGAAGGCCAATTCCTCCGAAGTGATGAACATAATCGGCGACGTCTCCGGGAAGAACGTCATTTTGCTTGACGACATGGTGGACACCGCCGGCAGCCTCTGCCACGCGGCCGAGGCCCTGGTGGAGACCGGCGGAGCGAAGGAGATATACGCCTGCGCCAGCCACGGCGTGCTCTCCGGCCCCGCGCTCGAGCGCATAGAGGCCAGCCCCATAAAGGAGCTCATCCTGCTCGACACCGTGCCCTACCCCGCCGGGAAGCCGATGCTCGGCAAAATCCGCTATCTCTCCGTGGCCCCCCTGTTCGCGGAGGCCATAGAGCGCATCTACGAGGAAGTCTCCATCTCCTCGCTCTTCGACTGATGCTCTTCGGCAAAAACACCTCCCGGGGCGTCGAGTGGATCATCGCCTTCCTCGGCAACCCCGGGCCGGACTACGCCGGAACGCGGCACAACGCCGGCTTCATGGCCGGCGAGGCCATGGCGAAGCGCCTCGGCGTCAGCATAAGCCGGCTGCGCCACCGCGCGCTCACCGCCACGGCGGATATAGGCGGCCGCCGCGTGCTGCTCATGCTGCCGCAGACGTACATGAACCTTTCCGGCGAGGCCGTGGGCGAGGCGGCGCGGTTCTATAAGGTCCCGCCAGAGCACGTCATCGCCGTGTCGGACGAGATGGCGCTCCCTCCCGGGACGATAAGGGTCCGCACCGGCGGCAGCGCCGGCGGGCACAACGGGCTAAAGAGCATAATCGCCGCGCTCGGCACCGAGCGCTTCCCGCGCATCCGGCTCGGCGTGGGCGAGCCTCCGCACCCGGACTACGACACCGCGGACTGGGTGCTCGGCCGCTTCGGCCCGGAGGACGCAAAGCTGATGGCCTCGGCGGCGGAGCGCGCCGCCCAGGCGGCCGAGAGCTATATAACCGAGGGTCCTGACAGGACCATGAGCAAATTCAACGCAAGGACATAACGGCACATCGCCGAAAAACAGCGGCCAAGGGGCCGCGGCATATAACCAAGGGGGGATATCCGTGAAAAGAAACTGCATTGCGATGCTCCTCGCCGGCGGCCAGGGCTCGAGGCTCTACGCCCTCACAAAGGACGTCGCAAAACCCAGCGTACCCTTTGGCGGGAAATACCGGATCATCGACTTCCCGCTGTCCAACTGCGCGAATTCCGGCATAGACGTTGTCGGCGTTCTCACCCAGTACCGTCCGCTGAAGCTCAACAGCTACATCGGCAGCGGCCAGGCCTATGACCTCGACAGCTCCGACGGCGGCGTGTTCATCCTGCCGCCGTACCAGAGCGCGGGCGAAAAGGGCTCCTGGTTCTCCGGC
Source organism: Candidatus Scatomorpha intestinavium (assembly GCA_018712985.1). GTDB lineage: Bacteria > Bacillota > Clostridia > Oscillospirales > Oscillospiraceae > Scatomorpha > Scatomorpha intestinavium. Next base: position 7,001 of record DVGA01000023.1, on the reverse strand, counting down.
ACGGCCAACGCCATCTATCAGAACATGGGCTTCATAGAGAACTACAACCCCGACAACGTGCTCATCCTCTCCGGCGACCACATTTACAAGATGGACTACTCCGAAATGCTCCGCGAGCACGTCCAGCACGAGGCCGCCTGTACCATTTCCGTCATCCAGGTCTCGATGGAGGAGGCGTCCCGCTTCGGCATCCTCTCCACCGGTGGGGACGGATACATAAACGAGTTTGAGGAAAAGCCCAAGCAGCCCAAGAGCGACCTCGCCAGCATGGGCATATACATCTTCAACTGGCAGAAGCTGCGCGAGTACCTCATTGCGGACGAAAACGACCCGAACTCCTCCAAGGACTTCGGGAAGAACATCATCCCCGCCATGCTCGCCGCGGGCGAGAAGATGTGGCCCTACCGCTTCTCCGGCTACTGGCGCGACGTGGGCACCATCACCAGCCTGTGGGACGCGAACATGGACATGCTCTCCCCCACGCTCATAAACCTGCACGACCCGGACTGGCCGATACGCTCCAAGAGCCCGATAAGGCCGCCGCACTACGCCGGGCCGGACAGCCGCATCTCCCACTCCATCGTGACGGAGGGCTGCGAGATAGAGGGCAGCGTTGAAAACTCCGTCCTCTCCAGCTCCGTGCGCGTGGGCCGCGGGGCCAGGGTCGTATACAGCATCCTCATGCCCGGCTGCCGTGTGGAGGACGGCGCGGTTGTCGAATACGCGATAATCGGTGAAAACGCCGTCATACACGCCGGGGCGCACGTCGGCGCACAGCCGGACGGCAGCGAGGGCTGGAGCGTCGCCACCTGCGGGCCGGACATAGAGGTCGGCAGCGGCGCCGTTGTAAAGCCGGGGGCCATGCTCTATGACAGCGTGCCCGCCGGGGAAGGAGGCGAGAGCAAATGATCAACCTTCACGGACTCATTCTGGCCGACCGCTCCTCGCATGAGCTGCGGGAGCTCGTAATGTGCCGCACCTCGGCCTCGCTGCCCTACGCAGGGCGCTACAGGCTCATCGACTTCGCGCTCTCCTCCATGCAGAACGCCCTCGTGCGCGACGTGGGCGTCATCATGCAGCAGGACTACCAGTCCCTGCTCGACCACATCGGCTCCGGCAAGGAGTGGGACATGTCCCGCAAGCGCGGCGGGCTTCGCCTTCTGCCCCCCTTCGGCCTGGACGACGGGCGCAGCCAGTACTCGAGTATCATCGACGCGCTCATCTCCGTGCAGGGCTATATACGCGACATCAAGCAGGACTACGTCTGCCTCTGCCGCGGCAGCCTGGCGGCGAACATCGACCTCGCCGAGGTCATGAAGCGCCACGTCTCCTCCGGCGCGGACGTGACTGTGGTCTGCTCCGAGCGCAGCCCGGAGCGGCGGCACTACCGCTTCGTCGCGGACGACAACGGCTATGTCTCCGAAATGCTCATGCACCGCACCGGCGCGGGCGAGGGTTACGCTTCGCTTGAAATGTATATAATGTCAAAGGAGACCATGCTCGGCATCATCGACCGCTGCGACAGCGCCATCAACCGCAAGTTCCACCGGGACGGCCTCGGCGGCATCCTCTCCGGCGGCGGGCGCATCGCCGTGTATATCCACCCGGGCTATGCGGTGAATATCGACACGGTGGACACCTATTACCGCTCCAACATGGATATGCTCACCGCGCAGAACCGCCGCGAGCTCTTCCCGGACGAGCGCCCCGTGCGCACCAAGGGCCGCGCGGACGTGAGCACGCACTACGCCGAGGGCGCCAGCGTGAAAAACTGCTTCGTGGCGGACGGCTGCTATATCGAGGGCAGCATAGAAAACTGCATCATCTTCCGCGGCGTTGAGATACATAAGGGCGCCGTGCTGAAAAACTGCATAATAATGCAGGACACCGTCATCGGCTCCGGCGCGGAGCTGAGCAGCGTCATCTCCGACAAGGACGTCACCGTCGGCGAGTTCATAACCCTCGCCGGCAGCCCGCGGGTGCCGCTGGTCCTGCCCAAGGGCAGCAAAATTTAAGAATTGAGGCAAGCATTATATGACAACTGGACAGATTTCGAGGGACGAGATGCGCGGCGCGCTTGAGGATAAGCTCTGCGCGCATTTCGGGATAGTCGGCGAGGAGGCCACGGACGAACAGGTGTTCCAGGCCTCGGCCATGGTGATACGCGAGATAATGAGCCGCCTGCTCGCGCTCGAGCGGACGGAGAAGCCGGAGAAGGAGGTTCACTACCTCTCCATGGAGTTCCTCATGGGCCGCAGCCTGATGAAGAACGCGTACAATCTCGGCGTGGCCGACGCGCTCACCGGCGCCCTCGAGGACATGGGCCGCAGCGCCGCCGATATCTTTGAGCTGGAGCCGGACGCCGGCCTCGGCAACGGCGGCCTCGGCCGCCTGGCCGCCTGCTATATGGACAGCATGGCAAGCGAGGGCATCAGCGCCACGGGCTACACTCTCTGCTACGAGCTCGGCATCTTCCGCCAGAAGATCGAGGAGGGCAAACAGATCGAGGTCGCCGACAACTGGAAGAGCGCGGCGGAAAGCTGGCTGATCCCCCGATATGAGGACACCGTCGAGATCAAATTCGGCGGCCGCGTGGAGGAAAACTGGGACTATTTCGGCAACTGCCACGCAGAGCTGAAGGACTACACCACCGTCCTCGCCGTCCCGCGCGACATGCTCATCGTCGGCTACGGCGGCAACCATGTCAACAGCCTCCGCCTGTGGGAGGCGCACAGCACCAACTCGCTCGACATGTACCGCTTCTCCGAGGGCGAGTATGTCAAGAGCATGGAGCAGCGCACCCTCTCAGAGGTCATCACCAAGGTCCTCTACCCCGCTGACGACCACATCGAGGGCAAGGAGCTGAGGCTCAAGCAGCAGTACTTCTTCGTCTCCGCCACGGCGCAGACCCTCGTGCGCGAGCACCGCAAGCAGTGGGGCGACGTGCGCTCCTTCGCCGACCACCACGTCATACAGATAAACGATACCCACCCCACGCTGATGATCCCCGAACTCATGCGCATCTTCATGGACGAGGACGGGCTCGGCTGGGACGAGGCGTGGGACATAGTCTCCCACTGCGTGGCGTACACCAACCACACCGTCATGAGCGAGGCGCTGGAGACCTGGCCGCAGGGCCTTGTGCAGAGCCTTGTGCCGCGCGTGTTCGAGATCATCAGCGAGATAAACCGCCGCTGGCGCACCTATCTCAGCGAGCACTTCGCCGGGGACGGGGCGCGCATCGCGCGCAACGCCGTGATAGACGGCGGCAAGGTCCACATGGCCAACATCTGCCTCGCCGGCTGCTACATGATAAACGGCGTCTCCGCCCTGCACGGAGACATCCTCAAAAACGACCTGTTCCACGACATATACACCCTCAAGCCGGAGAAGTTCACCTACGTCACCAACGGCATCGACCACCGCCGCTGGCTCTCGCAGATAAACCCGCGCCTCGACTCGCTCGTGCGCGAGCTCATCGGCCCCGACTACCTGCGCAAGCCCGAGGAGCTTGCCAAACTGCGCAAATTCGAGCACGACGGCGAGGTGCTGCTCCGCCTGCAGGAGATAAAGGCCTATAACAAGCTCGCCTTCGCGGACTACCTGCGCGCCGCCCAGGGCTTCGAGCTGAACACGGAGGCCGTGTTCGACGTGCAGGTGAAGCGCCTGCACGAGTACAAGCGCCAGCTCCTCTGCGCCATGCTCATCGCCCATCTGCAGGACCGCCTGCACGACGACCCGGATCAGGACTTCCTGCCCCGCACCTTCATCTTCGGCGCGAAGGCCGCGGCCAGCTACCGCACGGCGAAGCGCATAATCGAGCTCATCTGCTCCCTCTCCGCGGACGTGAACGCCGACCCTGTCTGCAAGGGCAAGCTGCAGGTGTTCTTCGTGGAGAACTACCGCGTCTCCGTGGCGGAAAAGCTCATGCCGGCCGCCCAGGTCAGCGAGCAGATTTCCACCGCCGGCAAGGAGGCCAGCGGCACCGGCAACATGAAGCTCATGATGAACGGCGCCGTGACCATCGGCACGCTGGACGGCGCCAATGTAGAGATGTACGAGCGCCTCGGCGATGAGAACATGTTCCTCTTCGGCCTGCGCGCCAACGAGGTTGAGGAGCGCAAGCGCAGCGGCTACGACCCGAACGCCGTCGCCGAGCGCGACCCGCGCATCAAGCGCGTGCTCCAGCGCTTCAACACCGGCCTTGCGGACGGCAAGAGCTATGCCGACCTCGTCAGCAGCCTGCTCTACGGCGGCGACCAGTACATGCTGCTCGCGGATTTCGACTCCTACGTCGCCTGCCACGACAAGCTGTACGCCACGGCTTCGAACAAGGGCGAATTCGCCCGCATGAGCCTCGTGAACATCGCCGAGAGCGGCATTTTCGCCGCCGACCGCGCGATCCGCGAGTACGCCGAAAAAATCTGGCACCTGTAAAACGCGAAAGACAAAAAAGGCCGCGGAGTCAGCTCCGCGGCCTTTAATTTTCCCCCCCTTCAAGGGGCGTCAGAAAAGTTGCAGGGGCGAGAGCCCCTGCAAACCTTTTGCCACCCCATTTCTTTGGTCTTGCCCAAAGAAACGGGTGTGGCGCCCCAAAGAAAGGCGCTTTTGGTGCGTGTCGGAGGCATAGTACGTTTTTTCCAAAGTCCAAAATAGATTCAAGGCACTCATCCCGAGAGGTGAATGACGTCAGCCGCCAAAACCGTGCATTGCTCCCTGCGGTCGCGGCACTAACAGGTAGTTGCTGAGACGCCCTCGTCGATTGCCCGTCAGTGCCGCGAGCGTAAGCGAAGCCTTGCACGGTCGGCGATGCAGTGAACTCATTCACCCTTCGGGATGAACACGTAGCGATTCCGCAAAGTTTGGTGAAAATCGGATTTTGGCTGCGTTTCGCACCAAAGCGGTTTTCTCTTTGGAGTCTGAGGGGTTTCTTTTTGACAAGACAAAAAGAAATCTCTCAGAAAGAAATTGCAGGGGCTTTCGCCCCTGCAATCGTTTTTATAAGGGCTCCGCCCTTATATTATCTTCCCCGCGGCGCTTCGGGCCGCGCTATACCACCGGGCGTCGCCCGGCGCCTCCACACGCAGTGTGGCCCGCCGCGCCTTTGGCGCGCTGTGCATCCAGGCGCAGCTTGGCCTCCGGGCGCAGCCCGGTCAGCCGGTGACTTCGCCGCCAGGGGCGTCGTATGCGCTCGACCACTCGCGCTCGAGTGCCGCCCAGTCGCGTTTCTCAAGCTTTTCGGTCCAGTCCTCGATGCGCTCGCCGCTGTAGGTAATCCAGTCGTAATCGTGGCTGTTCGTGGCCTCCTGAATGTCGGCGTAGTACCACGCGGCCGTGTCGGCGTTGTCGCTGAAGGTGTTCATAACCGCCCATGAGAGCAGGTGCTCAGCATCCGGCCTGCGCAGGAGCACGCGGTTGACTATCGCCACGGCCTCCGCGCGGGTTATGCTGGCGTTGGGCCGGAAAGTGCCGTTCTCATAGCCGTTTACCAGCCCCATATCCACCGCCGCCTGCACAAAGTCCGCGTACCAGCTCGAGTAGCTCACGTCGCTGAACGTGCCCTCATACTCCGCCGTGTAGTCGAAGAAGCGCGTGGCAATCGTCACGAACTCTGCGCGGGAAATGCTCGCGTTCGGGCGGAAGGTGCCGTCCTCATAGCCGGTTATCACACCGAGGTTGCTCAGCGTGGATATGGCGTTGTTGTACCAGTCGCTGCTGGAAACGTCCGAATATCCGCTCTCGGTGCTCCAGTACTCCTCGCGCACCTCGTCGGTGAGCAGGCGGAAGAAGATGGTAGCCACCTCAGCGCGGGTGATGTTGCCCTGCGGGCGCACGGTGCCGTCCTCATAGCCTATGATATAGGCATAGTGGTCGTCAATGTTCAGCCACTTGGGCACAAACTCTTCCTCTTCATCGTCCCCGTCGTCCGGGTCGGGCACCGGGATTATCGGCCTTCCGCCGCCCTCGTCGCCGTAGACAAGCACGAACGGTGAAAAGCTGCCTACGTCGAACGTGACGTAGTACTCTCCGCCGATGCGCATGACCTCCCCGGCTATTACATCCTTGTTGGTAGTATCAAGCACATCGGTGCCTACCGCAGCGTGCTCGCGGTCGAGCTCCGTGAAGTGGACGATGTAGAAACTGTCGCTTGCGCTCGCGCCGTCGGGCAGCGGCCAGTATATGCTGAGCTCCCCGCCGCTGAACGTCACCTTTGCGTTGCCGTTTTCGGTGTCCACAAGGTCCATGTAGCACATCTCATACTCAGCATTGCGCAGAGCGGCACTTACGGCGTCGAAAGCCGCCTCGGCCATTGCCGTCTCGAACTCGCCGCTGGTCTCGTTGGTCACCTCGTCGATGAGCAGCTGCACACGGCTCACAAGGTCCTCATCGTCGAATGCAACTCCGCTTTCGTTGACGTAATAGGTTATGCTGTCGTTCCCGACGGCCGTGATCACGCCGCTGTCCACACCGGCTGCGCTGCCGGCGATAGAATTGGTGGTTTCCTCGTTGGTGGTGCTAAGCACGGTCAGCTCGCCGATGCCGATGTCGATATCGGTCGTGAGAGATTTGCCGCCCGCCTTCAGCACAGCCTTCACCTGGCTCTGGTCAAGGCCGCCGCCCTCAATGGTCATTTTGTAGGTGTGATTGACCTGGTTGGCCGACATCATGATATCGTCCGAAGTGATTACCTCGTCAACACCAGCCACGCCGTCTTCGTTCAAGTCGTCGAAATACTTCAGCGACACGCTGGGCGCACCTGCGGTCTCGGTAACGATGCTGTAGACATATGCGCTCGGGCTGCCGCTCGCATTGTAGGAGTAGACCCCCACATACCGCAGGCTCCACTCGCGCGCTTTGCCATCATAGTTATAAGTGAAGGACAGTACATCCTCAAGGTTGGCTGCTTCAGACTCACTGCCGTCGCCCGCGTCCACGCCGTTGTCGTTCAGCCAGTCCACAACGGCGTCGCTGAGCACTACGTGGTAGCCCGGCTCGGGCAG